>CALBGU010000078.1 GCA_937893155.1 uncultured Treponema sp.
CGACCACCGAGATCTACACTCTTTCCCTACACGACGCTCTTCCGATCTTCTTTCGTGGAAATACCTTGTTCCCCAAACAAGGCCGCTTGGATCAGTACACTGTAGAGCCGGTTCATCTGCTCAAGGTTCGAATCCCTTAAACCCTTCGTCGATCGCACATACCGCCCCCAGCTTGTCAGCTTTCTTTGGAGAGAGTCCTTCAATTCGACGGCCGCCTTTTCGATCATGTCCAGCATCATGACAAGAAAGGGTGTGACCTCGCCCAAGTTGTGCGGATCGTTACAGATCATAAACGCATCGTAGTAGCTTTTTATATTTTCCTTTATTATCTATATGCCAATTCAGTTCACCATACTTTTTTTCATTTTTCATTCCTTATTTTAAGTGCAATTTTTCCATCGCCTCGGGGTCGTTTTTGATGTTTTGCCACGCATTGAGCGCAAATGCCAAAAATACCGAGAAAAATCCTGCCGCAAACGTTACTATTATGCACAATTTTCCGCGGCTTGGTCCGCTTTTCATATCTGGGTTTTCAGGTCGCTCAAGTATCTGAAAAATCGGCGTTTCCGACTGCATTTGCACTTTTAGGAGTTCATATTGCGTTTTTAATTGCGTGTAAACAGCCTTTTGAGCCTCAAGTTCCAGCTGCAATTTCGATGTGCTCACCGTAATCGACGGCATATTCCACACATTGCCGCGCCCCACGCTCGCGCCGAGGTCTTCCATCTCTTTTTGTATCTTTAGGATTTCGTTGTAACTCGATTCAATGTTTCGTTCAAGATTCTCTTTTTGAATCTTGTTTGAATCAAGTCCCAGCTCATCAAATTTCATCTGCAACCAATCAAGAACAAAATTAATGACCTGTTGCGCAAAAACGCCATCGGTATCGGTAAACGAAATGGAAAATACACCGCTGTCTTTGTCGGTTTCGGCTTTGAGCTTTTGCAACAGGATTTTTCGGCTCGAGGCTTTTACGGACTTTTCAATCTTATATTTTTCAATCAGCGAAAATTTGTCGGTGATTGCGTCCAAAAGCATATTCGACTGCACCAGATACGCCGCCAGCGACGCATTGGACGACCCTCCGCCCATATTCACGCCCGCCAATCCCGCAAGACTGCTCAACCCCGACGAAGACAGCATACTCGACAAGCCGCCTCCCGACGACGAACTTTCTTGAATAAGCATTTTTGCGCTCGGTGTGAAGACATTTGGAAGCGGAGATTTTTCAGCAGGGAGTTTTATGGAAACAATCGCAAAAATAACAGAGGCAATCATCGCCGCGGCGGTTATGCCAATGATAAGCCATTTGTAATGAAGCAGCACGGCAAACAAATCAATAAGCGAAATCTCATCATCAATGTCATCAGCGGCATTTTGCGGCTCACGGGTGATTCTTGCTGCTGAAATCCAGCGGTCGAGCGTATTGGGATTCAATTTGTATTCGGCTATGATTTCTGTTTTGCTCTTTCCGTTTTTGTATAAATCAACAATCTGCTGTTTGAATTCGGCAGAATAAACTCGCCTTTCGCTTGCCATTTTGCTTTCCTTAAAAAAATATCATTACCGCAAAACGAGCGAATAGCAAGTTTTGCGGTAATGGGCTTGGTCAAGCCCATTACCTACTATATAGTAGGTAATTTTTTTAAAATTTAAAAACAGCGGACGAATTTGTTTTTATATTATTGTCAAAATGCCTTTCGCCTGCGCAAAACTACAGCGCGTACAGCGTTTTTATATTTTTGTCAGCAATTTCAGAAAGTTCTTCAGCGCGCATCAAAAGCAAATCCGCGGCGTATTGATACACATACTGCACATTCGCAGGATTGTTCACCGAGCCTCGAAGCGGGACTGGCGCAAGATACGGCGAATCGGTTTCAAAAAGGATTTTGTCTTTGGGAATGTAATTGAGCAATTCGCGCATCGCATCTATGTGGCTTTTTTTGGTGTACGTTATCGAGCCGGAAAAACTGATATACCACCCGCGGTCTAAAAACGATTCGGCTTCTTTTTTGCCATACGAAAAACAGTGGATAATGCCGTTGTCGTAGCCGCAATTTTTTATGCACGAAAGCGTTTCGTCCGCAGCATCGCGGCTGTGCACAATAACGGGAAGCGACAATTTTTGAGCAAGCAAAAGCTGCATTTCAAAAAGTTCACATTCGCCGTGGAGCATTTCGCTCGAAAAAGTAGCTTCATCGCGGCAATCCGCCCCATTTTTGTTCCAATGGCGGTCAAGCCCACATTCCCCCAGCGACACAATTTTGCTCGATATGCCCTCTGCGTTTTTTGCCTCGCAGATGTGGCGTTCCAACTCGGCAACTTGGCGTTCCCGCTCCACAATCGCCTCGGGAGCAGGCCAAATGCCCGCGCTCAAAAAAATCATTGCTCGCGCTTTTTCCTGCATGTGTTCCGGCAATGCGGCAATATCGGTTTCGAGCGCCTCTGCTCTGCTTTTTAAGTCATCGCAATGAGTGCCAATATCCTGAGCAAAAAACGTGTTTCGCTCCAAAAGCGAGCGTAAAACACAAACGCCGTCCGTGCCACGAGAGCGCGTAGTCTGTTCATAATGAAAATGCGTATCTGAAAACATACGCCCATCATACTAAAACAAAGCAAGTTTCGCAATGAAATCCATTTTTTGCCGAACAGAATTTTGGGCGGTTGCATTTTGCCTATCCACCACACTCTTTTTATGATACCCCACTTGAACAAACATTTTTTTTTTGTTACTATATTTTTCGTTGCCAGGATGGTGGAATTGGTAGACACAAGGGACTTAAAATCCCTCGACAGTCAAACGTCGTGCCGGTTCGATTCCGGTTCCTGGCACAGTGCCTGAGTTTTGCTCAGGCTTTTTTATTTTGGCAATCGTCTTTAAAAACAAAAAACGCAAGCGTTTTGCCTGCGTTTTTTGTTTTGCCCAAAATACTAGCGCGTTGTAGAAATATCGTTCCAGCCCTGCACTACTCGCTCAATCACGGTCTGCGCCAGCGAAAGCGACATCTGCGCTTTTGCCATTGCAATCGTAACATCGTGAATATCCACAGAATCAGGGTCGGTAATGACCTGCTCCTGAATATGAGCAACATTTGTTTGCTGCTCGTTCAGCGATTTGACTGCATCAAGCAAATAATTTTGGAACTTACCTTTAGACTCGTCCTCTGCGCCGATTAAAATATCAACTTTCTGATTCTTTCCAGAAATCGGAGCGGTTCCGATATGAGCAGTTTCTGTTCTTGTTAATTCAAGAGAACCAAACATTTACGCCTCCTTAGCGTCCGATTTCCATTGCAGAAGAGAACATCTCTTTTGAGCCTTGGACAACAGACGCATTCGCCTCGTAAGCACGCGAAGCCGAAATCATATCAACCATTTCGTTCACAATATTCACATTCGGGTATTCCACATAGCCCGCGTGCGGTCCAGACTTGATTGCATCGGGGTGCGTCGGGTCGTACACAAGCCGCCCTGCTGATGTATCGGTAACGATTTCCCGCGCACGAACGCCAGAGCCAGCACCGTTATCAAGTTCATTCGGCACAAATGGATTTTTCCACTGCGGATTTTCAGACGCAACCGGCTCAAGCAAAACGCTTTTCCGCTTAAAAACGCCGCCTTCCTGCGTTCGCGTAGAAGAAGCATTCGCGATGTTGTTTGAAATAACATCGGTTCTCAGCCGTTCTACGCTCATTCCCGTTGCTGCAATGTTAATGCTTGTAAAAAGTCCCATACTTTATGACCTCGCTTTATTTTTTCATTGCAATCCGCATTTGGCTAAACTCAAAATTCTCAAGCTGAGTCAACAACCGATAATCCATCTGGATTTTCGTAATCTGCATTGCTTCCTGCTCTGCGTCAACATTGTTGCCGTTTGCCTTCGCCGTCGTGGTGTAATCAAGGACGCGCCGCGGCTCAACTGTACGATAATCGTACGGTCCTGAAGACTGTATATGACGCTCGTCCGACGTAATCATATGGAAAGCGTCTTTGTCATTCTTCTCGGATTCAAGAGCGCGCTTCAATTCACTCTCAAAATTGACGGAAGTCCGCTTAAAATTGGGAACTTCGGAGTTGGCGAGATTGTTCGCAGTAACCTGATATCTGAGTGTATTTGCGTCCAGCGCACGCTGGAGCATATCTACGGAACGCATAAAACTATTCATATTTTGATTATCGGACTCCCTCGCCGCCGCATTTAGCATTTCTACAGAATATAGCGCGAAATGTCTTGGTCTTCGATAACATTTTTAAGTTTTTCGTCCACAAAATCCTTTGTTATCGAAATTGTTTCGCCGCTGTGTTCGTCCGCCGAGAACGAAATATCTTCCAGCACGGTTTCCATAATCGTCTGTAAGCGCCGCGCACCAATGTTCTCGGATTTTCGGTTGACTTCCTCGGCAAGATAACTCAGACGGTCAATCGCCTCATCGGTAAACTCAAGCGTAACGCCCTCAGTCGCCAAAAGCGATTTGTACTGCTTGATGAGCGCGTTTTTCGGCTCAACCAAAATGCGCTTGAAATCCTGCGCATTGAGCGAATCAAGCTGGACTCGAAGCGGAAAGCGTCCCTGAAGTTCAGGAATAAGGTCGCTCGGAGCTGCCACGCTAAACGCACCTGCAGCCACAAACAGAATGTGCGTCGTGTCCACAACGCCGTATCGCGTGTTCACGTTGCTTCCTTCCACAATCGGCAGAATGTCGCGCTGAACACCTTCGCGAGAAACATCGCGTCCGCTCGATTCTCCGCCGCGCACTGCAATTTTGTCGATTTCATCAATAAAGATGATTCCCATTTGCTCAACACGCTTTTTTGCGATGTCGGCAACTTTGTCGGGGTCGGTTATTTTTTCAAGATTTTTCTCAAGCAAAACCTGCCGTGCTTCCCGCACCGACATCATCTTTTTATGCGATTTTCCGCCAGAAAGCATATTCGCAATTTCCTGCATTCCGCTTTCAAGGTCGTCCATACTTCCGCCTGCAATAATCTGCATTGAAGGAATTCGGTTCGAGCGCTCCACTGCGACTTCTACCTCGCGCTCTTCCAAAAGCCCGTCCCGAAGCATTTTGCGGAACTTTTCGCGCGTTGATTTTTGCTGTTCAGCATTCTCTTCGTTTTCGTTCGCATTTTCAGAAAGCGTTTCGTCCTTTTTTTCGCTCTCATTCTCGCTCGCAGGCAATTCTGCAGGAGCAGAAACCGGCATTCCAAAAAGAGAAACAGGCAACGCCGACACATTTTTCTCTTTTTTACTCTTTTTTCCGCTTCCCGGCAGCAGCAAGTCCAACAAATCCTCTTCCACGCGCGGTTTGCAGGCTTCTTTGAGCTGCTCCTGCATTTCGCGTTTCACATCGTTGTACGCCACCGCCATCAAATCGCGAACCATACTTTCTACGTCGCGCCCAACGTAGCCTACCTCAGTGTATTTTGTCGCTTCAACCTTGAGGAACGGCGCATTGCACAATTTTGCAAGACGGCGTGCAATTTCGGTTTTTCCCACGCCCGTCGGTCCAATCATCAAAATATTCTTCGGTGCAATTTCATCTTGAATATCTGCGTCCAAGCGCAATCGCCGCGTTCTGTTTCTGAGCGCAACGGCGACACAGCGCTTTGCATTTTTCTGTCCGATGATGTATGTATCGAGTTTTTCCACAATCTGCTTCGGTGTTAAATCCAAAACGGGAAGCAATTTTGACTCATCTATTTTTGCTTCAGCTGCCATAAATTACAATTCCTCCACTGTAACATTGTTATTCGTATAAATGCAGATTTGACCTGCTATCTTCAGGCTTCTTTCCGCGATTTCCTTTGCGCTCAATTCGCTCGTTTCCATATACGCAAGAGCCGCAGCATACGCGTAATTTCCGCCCGAACCGATTGCAATCACATCTTTTTCCGGCTCAACAACATCGCCCGAGCCAGAAATCAACAGCAATTTATCTTTATTTGCCACCAAAAGCAAGGCTTCCAATTTGCTCAACATTCGGTCAGTGCGCCACTGCTTTGCCAATTCCACCGCACTGCGAACAATATCGCCATTGAACTCTTTGAGTTTTGCCTCAAATTTGTCGAACAGCGTGAAAGCATCGGCAGTTGCCCCCGCAAACCCCGTAAGCACCTTGCCTTCGTAAATGCGGCGCACTTTTCGGGCGTTTCCCTTCATCACGGTGTTGCCCATCGTAACCTGACCATCGCCCGCCATAGCAACGTGGTCGCCGCGCTTTACCGCGATAACCGTTGTACTTCGGATTTTTTCAAACGTGCTTTCAGTTTCCATTATTATCTCCTTTTTCACCGTTATTTTTGCGATTTCCGTGCGGAAATGCGTTGTTATACGTCTGAATCAGTTGTTCAGTCGTAATGTGCGTGTATTTTTGAGTTGTTGAAATATTTTCGTGTCCGAGCATTTTTTGAATCACACGAACATCTGCGCCCGCCGACAGCATCGACGTGGCAAACGTGTGGCGGAACATATGCGGAAAAGCGTGGTAATTCGTGCCTTCCGCGCCAGAATACCGCGCAATCACAAGCGCAATACCGCGGCGCGTCAACCGACCACCCCGCTGATTCAAAAAAAGAGCATCGCCATCTGTGGAATGAGGAAAACGCAATTTTCGCTCAACAAGATATTTTTCAAGCGCATTGCGAGCATCTTCTTCCAAAAAAACGCGGCGGTCTTTACTGCCTTTTCCCGTCACCATCGCAGACGAATGGTCAGCCGATACATCGCGCACGTTCAACCCAGAAACCTCGCTCACACGGCACCCCGTGGAATACAAAAGCTCCAAAATCGCTCTGTCGCGCGCCTCCCACAAAAGCGGATTTTCGGCAGGCTGCATACAAATCGAATCAACTTCGCGCTGGGTCAAAAATTTGGGAACACGCTTCGGCAATTTCACCGATTTGAGTTCTGTTGAAACATTATTCGCAATGTAGCCCCACTTTCTGCAATATGAGAACAGTTTGTGCACCGACACGATAAACCGATTGATAGAAGCCGCCGCGCGCCCTTTGCGCGAAAGAGAGCCGACGCACGAACGCAATTCATCAAGCGAAATATCGTGCATTTGTTTTTTTGCGCCCACAAAATTTTCAAATTGCACAAGGTCGCGCCGATACGAATCCACCGTATTTTTAGAAAGCATCTGCACGTTTTCGATATAATTCAAATATTCGCACTCAGCTTCTTCTACCGTCATTCATCACCCTTTGATTCTTGAGATGCCGCAAAGGATTGCAACGTTGCCGCATTTGCCGCCGCCGTCTCTTCTTCGTTTCCCGAATGCAAATAATCGCAATCAGGATTTATGCACGATTTATACGAGCCGTTTTTCTTATCGTATTTTTCCACCAAAAACCACCCGCATTTCGGACAATTCACATCAAGCGGCTTGAAATGCGTGATAAAATCGCAATCAGGATAATTTGCGCAACCAAAAAACTCTTTGCCTCGGCTGTGTGTTCTTCGAGAAACGATGTCGCCGCCGCATTTTGGGCAATGCGCAAGCGGAATGCTCTTGGTATTTCGGCACTCTGGGAATCCCGAACACGCAAGGAAAAAACCGAATCGCCCCAATTTTTTGAGGAACGGTCTGCCGCATTTTTCGCATTTTATGTCCGTCACTTCGTCCAGCGTGCCCTTGAGGCTTTCTTGCGTGTCCAAAACTTCATCGACTTTCTTTTTGAACGGCGCAAAAAAATCGCCAATCATACTGTTCCACACCAGCTTATTTTGGTCAATCAAATCAAGTTTATTTTCAACGTCCGCAGTAAAATGCTCGTTGATAACATCGGGGAACGAGTCCACAAGGATATTGCTGATGATTTTTCCCAACTGAGTCGGAACGAGTTGCTTGTTCGAGCGCGTAACATAATATCGGTCAAGCAACACCGAAATTATCGGCGCATACGTTGACGGTCGACCAATGCCCTTTTCTTCGAGCGTTTTTACCATCGACGCATCGCTGTAGCGCGCAGGACCTTGCGTAAAATGCTGTTCGCCATAAAATGACTGAGCCTGCACCGAATCGCCAACTTTGAGCAACGGCAGGGACTCGGTAACATCTTTTTTGGACATCAACAATTTTACAACCTCGTAAAATCCCTTTTCCAAAAGCCTACTTGCAGACACTCTAAACACCGCACCGCCGCCAACAATATCAATCGTCGTCGTCGCAATTTTGGCATCTTTCATCTGGCTCGCCACAAATCGTTCCCACACCAACGTATACAATTTCAGCTGGTCATTCGTCACATATTTTGCCACAAATTCAGGCGTATATTTCACATACGTCGGGCGGATACACTCGTGAGCATCTTGCGCGCCTTTTCCCACGGAATACTGAATCTGTTTTTCAGGCAACGCATCGGGGTGATGCTCCGAAAGCCAAGAACGCACATCATCAAGTGCCGTCTGCGAAATGCGCACAGAATCTGTTCGCATATACGTTATCAAACCGACGCGCGTTGAATCAATCGTAATGCCCTCATACAATTCCTGTGCAATTTGCATCGTTTTTTTGGACGTAAAACCTAAACGATTCGCACTCACCTGCTGCATTTTACTCGTCGTAAACGGAGGTTTCGGCTTTGCGCTTCGGTCAGTTTCCTTAATTGTCTGCACCGAAAAATCCTCTTTTGAAATCGCTTCTATAATGGCATTGACTTCATTTTCACTTTTCAATTCCGGCTTTTTTTCGTTCCACAGAACAAGTTGCGTTTTCAATTTTGAACGGCTTTTTGAAAAATCGCCGTTGAGCGTCCAAAATTCTTCAGGGATAAAACTTTCAACCTCTTTTTCACGCTCGCAAATCAGCCGCAACGCAACAGACTGAACGCGCCCCGCAGAAAGCCCGTTCTTCACCTTTTTCCACAAAATCGGGCTTAAATTATATCCCACCAAACGGTCAAGCACACGCCGCGCCTTTTGCGCATTCACCTTGGCTTCGTCAATCGTTCCCGGGTGTTTTACCGCTTCTTTTATGGCAATCGGTGTAATTTCGTTAAAAACAATGCGTTGAATAGGAGCGGTTGTTTTCGGCGACAGCGCATTGCTCAAATGCCACGCAATCGCTTCTCCCTCGCGGTCGTTATCAGACGCAAGCAGCACTTCATCGCTGTTTTTTGCATCTTTTTGCAATTCGTGAAGCAACGCAGCTCGCCCGCGCACCGTAATATATTCAGGCTGAAAATTGTCTTCAATTTTTACGCCCATTCTGCTTCGCGGCAAATCAATCAGATGTCCCATCGACGCCTTTACCGTGTAGCCGCTACCCAAATAATGCTCTATCGTCTTCGCCTTAGCAGGAGATTCCACAATAACGAGGACGTGTTTTTTTGTTTTTTTTGGCGTTTTCTTTGCGCCTGTTTTCTTGCTCTTACTTTGAGCCATACTTCAACTCCTGAAGCCCAAATTATATTTCAAAAAATCCTGAAAACTCGGATACATCAAAAAAACGTGTTCCGGGAGCTTCTGACTTGCATTTTACAAAATCTGCAAAATCTTCTACAACGGGAACACCGTCGTTGGCAACATAATCGCAGATACTTTTCCGCTTTTTTTTGCCCTTTTCCGCTTGTAATTTCTGCTTTTTCAGCATCGCCGCCGTCAATGCCTTTTGACAAAACGCCGATTTTAGCACATATAAATTTCTATCATATTCCTCGGCAAAATCCGCCGTAATCAACGCCCCGCTTGCATGAGGAGCTTGAACCACCAAAATATCCTCCGAAAGCCCCGCAATAATGCGGTTTCGCTGCACAAAACGCCAATTAAGAGGCGGCGTTCCCGGCGGGTATTCGCTCAAAAGACACCCGCGCTTAACCACAGCCGCCGCAATCGCTTTGTTGCTCGCAGGCACAATCGTGTCAATTCCGCTGGGAAGCACCGCCGCCGTGCGCCCCGATTCCGTCTGCAAAGCACCAATGTGCGCCGCAGAATCCGCGCCAGACGCAAGCCCGCTCACCACCGTCAAGCCAGCCTCTGCCGCCGCTTTTGCAAATGTAGCCGCGTCGCGCTTTCCTTCTGGAGTCAACAGTCTTGACCCCACAATTCCAACGCACTGATTTTTTAGAATATCCAAATTTCCTCGATAAAAAATCGCAAAAGGCTTGTCTGGAATATTGCTCAACGCCGACGGATAATCATCGCTCAACACCGTCGTATATTGAATGTCAAACGTGTGCATTATCGCTCTCGACCGCCGAGCCGAAGCAGGAAGTGATTTTCCGTCCCACGAGCGAGATTTTACAGTGCGCCCGATGATGCCTGAAATATCCTTAATTTCCAGCAAAGCAAATTCGTCAACAGAATTGACAGCTTCATACATCACTGATTTTTCCCGCGGCGACAAAAATGTAATTCCGCTCACCGCCAACGCCACCAGTTCTCGTTCTGCGCTAGTTTTTTCCGTAGGCATTCAAAACTTCCCTTTTGTTTGATTCCGCCTGCATACGTTTTTCATCAGATTTTGTTGACGAAATTATTTTATCATACATCGCAACCGCATTTTCAAATTGCCCCGTATAATAATATGCCCGCGCCAGCGCAAACATTCCGTCAGTATGATTCGTATCAATGGTCAGCAATTTCTCAAGATACGGAATCGCTTCAGCATTTCTGTCAAGTTCAAAAACGTACAACACACCGATTCCGTACAGCGCTTTTGTATAGCGTCCGTCCAGTTTTATCGCCTGCAAATACGCAGATTCTGCCAATTTCAGATAATTTATACGTTGAGTATACGAGCCAGTTGCCTTAAAATCGAGGGATTCCGCAGCCATATAGCCAGCACACGCGCCCACATAATAGTACAGATTTTGGTTTGTAGGATAATACTCTGTTGCTTTTTGAAACGCCTCCAGAGCCAATTTGTACATTTTTTTGTCCAAATAGCGCGTTCCAAGCAATTTGTACCAAATCCCGATTTGCGCATTTGCCGCTTCGATGTCGGCAACGCGGTCCTGATATTTTTTTATTGCAAGTTCAAATTCTTCTGCCGTCGTTGGATTTGAAACACCTTCTTCCATTGCCTGCATTCGCTTTATCTGCACCGCATTTTTTCCGCACGATGGAAAAAGCATTACCAAAAAGCCACAAATAATCGCGATTTTTGCAATTTTTCCTGTTTTAATCATTTTTTTTCTCCTCCGTTATAACGTGCCCCGGAAAATATTTATGGTGATACACACCAAGCTGAGCTTCATCAATATGCGTGTAAATTTGCGTAGTTGAGATGTCTGTATGACCAAGCAATTCCTGCACCGACCGTAAATTCGCACCGCCCGCCAAAAGATGCGTCGCAAAAGAATGACGCAATGTATGCACTTTTACGTCAAGCCCGCAAAGAGATTCGATTTCCTTAAAACGCTTCCAAATTCCCTTTCTCGAAAGTCGCTCGCCGCGCCAATTCACAAAAAGCTCAGGCGTTCGCTTGCCCTTGAGCACAGAAGAACGCACTGCCATCCATTTTTTCAACCAAAAAAGAGCTTCTTCACCAAAAGGCACAATTCGCTCTTTGTCGCCCTTTCCTTCCACCATCAAAAATTGCTCATCAAAATGGATTGCCATCGTTTTGAGCGACGAAGCCTCACTAATACGAAGCCCGCAAGAATAAATCAACTCGAACAAAGCTCTATCGCGGATTCCAAGCGGCGTATCGGTTTCAATGCTTCCCAAAAGTTCGTCCACTTGCTCCGTCGTCAGCACATCAGGCAATTTTCTCGTCGCTTTCGGGCGGTCAATCAAAAGTGCAACATTTTCTGCCCATATTTTTTTGTTCACTAAATAATGCCCAAAACTCCGCAACGCAGAAATATCTTTTGCAACCGTCAAAGAAGAATCGCAATTCGTGCTTATGTAGGACACAAAATACAACAAATTTTGGTGCGTAACAGCCGAAAGTTCGATATTTTGCGAATCAAGCCAAAGCAAAAAATCCGCAATACAAAAAATATAGGTTTCGACAGTGAGTATAGATTTTCTGTCAACAGTCAAAAGCTCCGAATAAAAATTATTCAAAAGAGCTTGCTGCTCCTCATTCAGAGAAGATTTTTCAGAATCAACAATCCCCGTCGAACCCATTAAACACCTCTCCTATTTGTCCCCGCTTAAATCAATAGTTCGGCTCAGATTCTGCCGCCAATACGCAGGCTGGCTAAAATCATTTTTGTCCACGCTTTCATTGTTAAAATTCGTCACAATCGAACGAGAACCTGTCGTCGTGGTTTGCGGATTGACACGCTCTGCAGACGCCTGCAAATCACCGCTCAAAGTGCCCGTTGAACGCATATTTTGCGGCATTTGTGTCATCTGAGGCATTTGCGTTGACGTTTGTTGCAGCGGTCGATGCATTACAGGCTGAACAGGCGGCTCGTCAGGAACGATTGTCCGCTGCACCGCTGAAACCGTCGGAACTTCCATTCTGGGAGCGGTTGCAACAGCCGGCTTTAAATTCGCACGATTCGGATTCAAACCGCGGCGAATTGAATCAAAATCGCCATAAGACATCACGTTGGAATTCACCGCGCTCGTTTGCTTTTGCACCGACGCAACCGTTTCTTCCGCCGCCGAACGAGCATCGTTGTTGAAACCTGTCGCAATGACAGTCACACTCACTTTATCGCCCATATCTGGATCAACCACTTGTCCCCAGAAAATATTTACATTCGGGTCAGCAGAAGCCGTTACAATCTTTGATATTTCTTCAATTTCGGAAAGAGCCAACTCTTCGCCCGACGAAATGTTGTAGAGAATATTTTTTGCGCCATCAATTCGGGAATTTTCCAAAAGCGGATTGCTGATAGCCGCCGTCGCAGCATCGACAGCGCGCGTTTCGCCCTCGCCAGTGCCGATTCCAAAGATAACATCGCCCTGCCCTGCCATAGCAGAAGTTACGTCAGCAAAATCGATGTTGACCTCGCCAGCCTTTGTGATAATATTGGAAATTCCCTGAACGCCCTGCCGCAACACATCGTCAGCCATCAAAAATGCCTGAGAACGAGTTGCGCGCTTATCCATAACCTTCAAAAGCTGTTCGTTCGGAATCACGATAAGAGCATCAACCGCTTCTCGAAGCCGCTTAATGCCCTCCTGAGCCTGTCTCATTCTCACAGGACCTTCAAAACCAAACGGAGTTGTAACCACGCCAACCGTCAAAGCACCAGCTTCTTTTGCAATCTGAGCCACAATCGGAGCAGACCCCGTGCCTGTGCCGCCGCCCATACCAGCCGTCACAAAGACCATATTCGCGCCTTTTACAACTTCCTTAATTGCTTCAGAATCTTCTTTCGCCGCTTCCTCGCCAACCTCTGGCTTTCCGCCTGCACCCAAACCTTTGGTAATCTTCTGACCAATACCAATTCGTTTTTGCGCTTTTGAACGGCTCAACGCCTGAACATCTGTATTCAGAACGATAAAATCAACATTCGGAATGCTAGAATCAATCATTCGATTCACCGCATTTCCGCCACCGCCGCCGCAGCCAACAACCTTAATCACCGTCGGATCTGCAGGCGCAAGAGCAGACCCCACATCATTAGACATTGAAAAATCAAACATACGTTTCCCCCCACGCAACCGAAAACCTTAATTATCAGAAAAATGTTTCAATAAGACGCTGCACGATGCTTCCAAAATTGAAACTCGATTTTTTTGTTTCCGAATTGGAAACTCGTGCACCAACGTCATCAACTTCTGCCACGTTTTTATTTTCGAGTACAAGTCCCACCGCTGTTGCGTACTCAGGACTTCGGTATTGCTCCACCGTGCCCCCAAAATTTCCGGGTTCGCCGATTCGCACCGCCGATGTTCTGAATACCGCTTCTGCAAGCTCCACTACCCCACTTAGCAAAGCTCCGCCTCCAGTAAGCACAATGCTACCAGACATCTTCTTTACTGTAGATTTCTTTTTAACTTCTTTCAAGACCTCTGTGAAAATTTCTATTACTCTTGATTGAATTATTTCACAAAGTTTCATTCGCGGAGCTTCGGCAGGAGGTCTTCCGCCTACTCCCGGAATAATAACCGTTTCTTCAGGATTTACCAATTCGCCCCAGCAGCAGCCGCTTTCGATTTTCAATTTTTCTGCCGCTTCAAACGGAATGCCAAGCACAATAGAAATATCATTTGTAATAAGATTGCTTCCAATAGGAATAGACGCAGTACAAACAGGAGCCTCGTTGCACAAAACCAACACGTCCGTTGTGCCGCCCCCCATATCAATGAGGATTGAGCCAAGCTCTTGCTCATCGCCCAAAAGCGTTGCCGTCGTTGCAGCAAGCGTTTTCAGCATTACAGGTTTTGCCCCCGTCAACTCGTAACCAGCGCGCATAAAGCATTGCTCAAGCGTGTGCAATCCCGTCTTGGACGCAGTTACGATGTGCGTTTCAACCTCAAGCCGAGTCGCAGAAGTTCCGATGGGGTCTTTAAAACCTCTCAAACTGTCCACAATATATTCTTTGGGAATGACATGCAAAATCTGGCGGTCCATAGCGATGTAAATAGCAGTCGCCGCCGTAATTGCGTTGTTTACGTCCGAAGCATTGATGTCGCGTCGAGAATGTTCCTTTGTTGAAATGACCGCCATTCCCGTAGAATCGCGGCTTTCAATATTTGCGCCGCCAATCGCAGTAACGCATCTGCGCACATCAACACCAGCAATTTGCTCCGCCGCGCCCACGGTTTCTTGAATAACGCCTACTGCTTTTTCGATATTGACAATGACACCGTTCCGAACGCCGTCCGACGGATTTTTTGCAACGGCAACAATTTCAAGATTTCCGTTTTCGTTAAGTTCTCCAATAACAACATGGACGAAACTTGTGCCGATGTCCACACCAACGATGATACTGCTCAAAACAGACCCCTCCACGCCGATTACCGAGTCTTGTACGAAACAGACCCATAACGAAGGTCGATTTCTGTTACATTCGGCTCGACGGAATTGACCACATCCAAAACAACGAGCATTTGGCGCAAAGTGCTTTCATTGAGTGTTCTGTCCGTTAAAACCCGCAATTTTGAATGAACAGGATACAGAATCAACTCATAATTTCCATAATCTTTTGGAACAACGTGGATTTCGGAAATCGCAGCAAAATACCTCTGCGGCAATTTCTGAATCTTCGAAACTTGCGCCATCAGTTCACAATACTTCGCGGGTAGCCTCATTCCATTTTTTATGCGCTCCACCGGAAGCCCAGTCACAAGCGGAATCAAGCCATCTCCCAACAAGTAAGATGAGGTTACAGGAAATAATACACCATTTTCGTCAAT
Source organism: uncultured Treponema sp. (assembly GCA_937893155.1). Lineage (GTDB taxonomy): Bacteria > Spirochaetota > Spirochaetia > Treponematales > Treponemataceae > Treponema_D. The sequence goes on from CALBGU010000078.1 coordinate 15,272, forward strand.
TTGAACAGGTATTGTACGATTATCTACCATAACGAAAGTCATTGCAACAGGTATGCGCTCTTTTATACGCACAAAAACGTGGTCAGGAAAGCGTTTTTCAAGCGTAACTTCCTTTATGCTCGGCACAGACGATAAAATCGATACCGCTTGCGCCGAATCAAAGCGAATCCACGGCTTTCGACGCTCTGAATCGAGCATTCTAGACATTCCGTTTACGTCGCGAGTCCCCGTAAAGACGATTTTTACGGGCGCAAGACACGGAACAATAAAAAGATACAGAATAACTTCAAATGCAAGCACAAGACATAAAATGATAACAACGATTTTTATAATCGCCATTCTTTTGTCGGGATTTTCTGTTTTTTTTGCGTTTTCGCTTTTTTGCCTCAAGTATGCCGCAGAAGCATCTGTCATTATTCACCGCCTTTTAAATCCAAATCGATTTTATTATCTTCCATATATCGAGATGCATTTATTATAAAGCCACTCATAAACATTGTAAACATCATAGACGAACCGCCAGACGAAAAAAACGGCAAAGGAATACCCGTACTTGGTACAACACCAGCCGCAACTGCGCAATTCAAAAGCGATTGCACAAAAATCATCGTGGTAAAACCGAATGTGCCTATCGCCGCAAAGCGATTTTTTGTGGAAAACGCAACTTTGTAACTTCGATACGCAAAAAACACAAGAAGCACAAAATAAATCGTAACGCCCAAAAGCCCCATCGCCTCTGTCCACCCCGCAAAAATGTAGTCTGCGTGGACTTCTGGGATTCTATCCATTTTCACCAGCCCAGAACCGATACCGTTTCCCCAAAGCCCTCCAGAAATAATGGCGTTTCGAGCAGCATTCACTTGAAAATTCGCAGTCTGCAAAAATTCATTCGGACGCAAAAACGCGAGAATTCGGCGAACACGATACGGCTCAAGCGCGATGAGAAGTCCCCCGAGCGGAATAAGCACAAACAAAACAGGAACAATGTAATACCATTTTTTTTCGCACACAAAAAACATCACCATACACGTTCCCAGCACCAGAAGGCTCGTCGAAAGGTCTTTTTGCATCAAAACAATCAAAAAAAACATAAACATTCCCACGATTGCAGGAATGACGGAGCGTTCGTCTTCTGAAAGTCTGCTTTGCTTATCAAAAATGTTTGCCATAAAAATCACAGAAACAAATTTTATCGCCTCTGACGGCTGAAACGTCGCAAGTAACGGCAATCGAATCCAACGGCGTGCACCGTTTTTTACAATGCCGAGCGGCGTAAATGTGAGAAAACAAAAAATAACAGAAATGAGAAAAATTATCGGTAAAAACTTTTTTATCACATCAAGGCGAATACTTGCAATGAAAACCATTCCCACAAGCCCAATCAAAGCGCAAATAAACTGTCGCTTGACAAGATAAAGAGAATCCCCCCTAAAACGCGCCGCCGAATAATCCGCAGAACACACATAAAGCGTAACCAGCCCTAATCCCAAGAGCAAAATGATAGAAATAATCACACCTGTATCGCTTTTGTTATACTGCAACAGCGGCTTTTCGGGAGAAAATCTAAACTTAAACATCTCAACTTCCTGTTAACAATTTTGTCAAACGCTCTAAGCCAATTCCACGCGACGCTTTGAGCAAAATCAAATCTCCGTCATTCGCAAAATTTTTGATTGCTACCGCCGCATCAGCAATGATTCCATCATCTTTTCCCGCAAAATACAACAAGTTCGCATTCGGCGCACTTTTTTTCGCGCTCTCAAACGCATATCGCATTTCATTGCCGATAAAAATTACCAAATCAGCTTTTTTTTGGGCAATTAACGTTCCCACACGCGAATGTTCCGCCTCAGATTCCGCGCCAAGTTCCAGCATATCGCCAAGAACAAAAATTTTCTTTTTTGGACTTTTTACCGATGCAAAAAAATCCACCGATTTTTCCATTGAATCAGGATTTGCATTATAACAATCCTGCACAATCGTATACGTCCCAAAAAGCACCTGACTGCGCCCAAAAATCGGTTTTATGCCCTCAATTCCCGCCTTTATCTGCTGCGGCGAAACACCCAAATCAAGCGCAACACGAACGGCAGCACACGCATTTCGATAATTGTAAATTCCCGGGAGCGAAAGCGTCATTTCCACGCCACGCACAAAAAAGCGCACGCCTGAAAGCCCGCAATCCTCTCCGAATTGAATTTCAGAATCATCAGAACCGTATTTTTCAACTTTTCCCTGCACGTTTTCACAAAGAAAATCTGCGAAATCATCATTTTGAGGCACAAACGCCGTTTCATTGCCCGTAAAATTGGAAAAAATCTGTTTCTTTTCGATTGCAATATTTTGTCTGCTGCCCAAAATCCCGATGTGCGCCGTCCCGATATTCGTAATCACGGCATATTTCGGGCGCAAAACACGAGATAGCTCACCGATTTCACCGACACGGTTCATTCCCATCTCAAAAACTCCAACCTCGTGTTCTTTTCTGATTTTGAACACCGAAAGCGGCAATCCTGTTTCCGAATTGAGATTTCCCTCGTTAGCAATCACACAATATTTTTGCGAAAGCAACGCCACAAGCAATTCTTTCGTGGTCGTTTTTCCGCTTGAACCAGTTACGCCCACCTTTATGAGATTCTGGAAACGGTTCACATACGCAGCCGCAGCCGCCTGAAGCGCATACAGATTGTTTTTTACAATCACGAAAACAGCCGCAGAAGACAAAGAAAGCGCATCATACTCAGCCTTCTTTGCCTCATATTCCGCTTGCTCAACAAAAATGATAGACGCACCTTTTTCTATCGCAGACGGAATATATTTGTGCCCATTCTGATTTTCTCCAATCAACGGCACAAAAAGGCTGTTTTTTTCAACAAGCCGGCTGTCAGTTGCTACTGATGAAAAAAAAATATTACTTTTTTTTTCTGAAATGCAAATTCCTGAAACGCTTTTTAACAAAACCGAAAAATCAAGCAACGTTTCATCATTCGGTTTATTCATTTTTTTCCATCCTTAACTTCAATACGGACAATCTCGCTACTTTTTGCCTTTCTCATTCCAAAATTTTCGCTCGCAATTTTTTCGATTCTATCAGAACTAGACAAAATACTGATACTCGTAATCAATTTTTTATTTTGCTCGACTAAATCCTTTTGCTTTCGCTCTAACTTTGCGACTTCCTGCTCCAATTTCGTGTAACGACGCGCCTGCATACTGTCAACTGCAAGGAGCAAAGGAATGGACAATGCAAGCGAACACGCAAGCATTTTTTGTTTCAATTGTTTAAATTCTTCGGTACTCATAAAAATTCCTTAGTACCCGTTGCCAGCGATTCCGAGCAAATGCCGTTCGCTGGCTTCTCGCAATTTGCGCACAACACGCAATTTTGCACTGCGAGATGGGGAGTTTTTCTGTATTTCTTCCTGTGAGGGGAGCACAGGTTTTCTGTTAAGCAATTCACAACACGGCTGTCCACCGCATTTGCAAGAGGGGAACTCTGGGGGACAGACGCACTTTTTTTCCAAGTTGCGAAAATAATTTTTCACAATCCTATCTTCCAAACTATGAAACGTTATAACACCAAGCTTACCGCCAATCGAAAGCACATTAAAAGCTGCCTGCAAGGCTTTGGGCAACCGCAATAACTCTCCGTTCACCGCAATTCGCAATGCCTGAAAAGTTCGTGTTGCAGGATGAATTCCGCCATGCCGATATTGTGCAGGCACGGCATCGTAAATCAAATCCGCCAATTCCTTGGACGATTCCAATTTCTTTACCATCCGCGCTTTTACGATTGCACTCGCAATTTTCCTGCTATAACGCTCTTCGCCATACAAATAAATCAAATCTGCCAGATTTTTTTCATCATAGCGATTCACAATATCCGCCGCAGAAATTTCACTTTCGCTATTTAATCGCATATCTAATGCTTCATTATAGCGAAAAGAAAATCCCCTGCCACTTCGTTCATAATGAAAAACTGAAATTCCCAAATCAAAAAGAATTATGTCGGGTCGTTTTTCATCTTTCGGATAATTTTCATAAAAATCGTTGAACCACGTATTTCGAAATTGAACCCGATTTCCAAAGATAGCAAGACGCTCTTTTGCTTTTTTTTGGATATTCGAATCAGCATCAAGTCCAATAACACTCAATTTTGGATATTTAGATAAAAAAGCTTCTGTATGCCCTCCTTCTCCTAGAGTAGAATCGACCATTAAAGCAGAATCCTCATAAGATTCATTCTCTGGCGAAAGCAGAGCCAAACATTCTTGTAACAAAACTGGTGTGTGAACAATATCCAATTTTTACCATCCAAAAAAGATTTTACATCAATTTTTTGTAAAACCACAAACGATATTTTACTTATTTTAGTCACAAAAAATTTTATGTCAACGCTGGTTTCCTAAAATAAATAAAATTCCTCTTTATAAATTTATCGCACTTTATGAGCATATTTCATAGTAATTTATTTATAAAAAAAGACCTCGCAAGATGTGCAAGGTCTTTTTTTTACCAAATAAGATTACTATTACCAGTTATCTTTTGGATCGTCTTCGTCACGGTTCTCCATATCATAGAGATCTGTAACAGCACGCATATCATCAAGATACATATAATATGTACCACGAGCAGCCATTGGGTCGCAGTCTACGCGGAAACCGAGAATACGAACACCCGGACGGTCGCCGTTATATGCACTTGTCTGGATAATGCCATGAACTCCATCTGGAGTTGGTGGAATAGCAACAGTAAGTTTCTTCCAACCACTGAAAGCAAGATTACCAACATAAAGCTCGAAGTTGTTTCCGAAATAATCCTGAAGTAACAATGTCAATGTGTGATTCTGGTTACGACCAGCTACCCACACAGAAACTGTCTTTGTAACACCTTCGATTGGAATCGGGCGAGCTGAACGAATATAGAAAGAATTCACACCACGCTTAAAGAACTCAACCTTCAAGCCAAAAACCTTTGTATCCGAAGCTTCTTTATTATCCTCGTCTTCAAGAGGTTCTTTCTCATCAGGAGCACCGTCAAAAAGACGACCTGTGATAACACCATAATCTGGAGAAATATGAACACTCCAAGAACCTTCGCGCTCAAAGCGGTCAACAGACACTTCACGAAGAGCCTGACTTGCAGATTCATTTCCAATTGTTGAAGGATCTGGATCGCTCAAGCTAGATGCTTCTCTAGGAGACTGTCCTTCGTCTTGAGCAAACAATGCACCAGCTGCCAAAAACGCAACGGCAAGAAATGCTATCTTTTTCATTATTTACCTTCCTCTGAAGTTGTATTTGAAGAATTTGAAGAGCCGTCTGAACCTTCATCGAAGCTAAAGCGGTTCAAATCAAATCCATCATAGATGTAAGACATAACGTGTGAAGAATACTGAAGCTGATCAAAGAAGATATTGAAATCATCTACATATTCATCAGGATCTGTACGAACTCTGAATCCAACAAATGTCATTGAAGTTGGAGCAGTGCGAAGACGCGCTGTCTGATGAATTGTCTTTGGAATATTTACAACAACATTCTTCCAACCGCTGAAATTGAGCTGGCACACAGGAAGAACATGGACAATACCATAAACATCACGAACCATCATTTCGAGTTTGTAATTATAGTTTGCACCCCAAACCCAAAAATCAACATGGTCAACAATCCCCTTGAAATGATACTCATAAGGAGATTCTTCTCCATCTTCACCAGCTTTTGATGGGAAGATTTCAAACCAGTTCTCACCCTTGCGGTTGAAGCTGATATTTACACCAAGAACTTTTGCAGGCTCATCTTTTTCATAGATAGCACGCAAAGCATTTGGAATAGCCTCAACATACTGCTGCTTCGGATATCCTTCTGCAACAAAACGACTTGCTTGGACTTTCCAAGCAAACTCTTCATTCTCAGTATCGAAATCATCAATACTGATTGTTTCTACGCTTTTCACATTTGGCTGAGCAAATGCGGGAACGCAGAACGCAAGCACGAGAGCAAGACTCACTGAGAACACTACGCCCTTTTTCATTCAAAACTCCTTGAACTATTTGCACTATTAGTGCCCGTTAACATACTCCTATAAGTTATCGGCATAAATAGCTAACTGTAATATAGTTTAATTATATTTCTCTGCAACATCTTTGTCAAACTCTTTTGTAATTTTTTATTGCAATTCTGTACTTGATTTTCTTATTCTATCGGTTTAACATAATTAGTAACTTCTTTTTTTAGGGGAAAGCAATGGTTAGTTACAAAGAGCTAGGTCTTGTAAACACAAAAGATTTGTTTGCAAAAGCTATCAACGGCGGGTATGCAGTTCCTGCGTACAATTTCAACAATATGGAGCAGTTGCAGGCTATCATTCAGGCTTGCGTTGAAACAAAGTCTCCAGTCATCTTGCAGGTTTCTGCAGGTGCGAGAAAGTACGCGAACAAGAACCTTTTGAAGAATATGGCAAAAGGGGCTGTCGAGTATGCACACGAGCTTGGTTACGATATTCCTATCGTATTGCACCTTGACCACGGAAACTCTTTCGAGCTTTGCAAGGATTGTATCGACACAGGTTTCTCTTCTGTAATGATTGATGGTTCTTCACTTCCTTACGATGAGAATGTTGCACTCACAAAGCAGGTTTGCGACTACGCACACTCACGCCCAGATTACGTTACCGTAGAAGGCGAGCTTGGCGTTCTTGCAGGTGTTGAGGACGAAGTAAGCGCGGCAGAGAGCCATTACACAAAGCCAGAAGAAGTTGAAGACTTCGTTTCAAAGACTGGTGTTGACTCTTTGGCTATTTCTATCGGAACAAGCCATGGTCGCTGCAAGTTCACTCCAGAGCAGTGCACACGCAATGCTGACGGCATTTTGATTCCGCCGCCATTGGCATTCGATGTTCTTGAAGAAATCGAGAAGAAACTCCCGGGATTCCCGATTGTTCTTCACGGCTCATCATCTATCCCGATTGAGTATGTGAAAGAAATCGAGAAGTACGGCGGAAAGGTGCCTGATTCTGTTGGTATTCCAGAAGAGCAGCTCCGAAAGGCTGCAAAATCTGCTGTTTGCAAAATCAACATCGACTCAGACGGTCGTATGGCAATGACAGCGGCAATCCGCAAGGTGTTTGCAGAGCAGCCTTCAGAGTTCGACCCACGCAAGTACTTGGGACCTGCTCGCGATGAGCTCAAGAAGATGTATATGCACAAGAACATCGAAGTTTTGGGTTCAGCAAACAAGGCTTAGTCTTTTAGATTTTGCCGCGTAAAAAAGCCCGCACCGAACATAAAAATCGGCGCGGGCTTTTTTACGCGGCAGTCGCGTTTGCAACCAAAAAGTATGGTTTATTGAGAAAAATTTACAGTGCCGCAGACAGCGAAAAATCTTGGGTATTGATTTTTTTGATGAAAAAATCAATGTTGCAGCCAATAAACATCGCGCAATACGTTGTGATAATCATTGCAAAAACAAGGTAAAACGCAATTTTCAGTTCCGAAGAACTGTCCGCCGTGTACAGCGCAAAACTCAGCATCAAAATCACCATCAAAATGCCTGAAACAACCCAGCGGCGAAGCGAAATCGGGTTTGGAACGGACTCCTGCCGGGAAAGTTTTCGCAAAATCGCTGCTACCGACGAATCTCCCTCGTCCACCGCAAACGAAAGCGGCACGGAGGCAAGATGTTCGGCGCGGGTCAAAAGCCTGACTTGGCTTCGGCAATGCGGGCAGGCAAGCAAATGGAGCGACACCGAAAGGGGAAGGCGCTCATCTTTGTCCAGTGCAAGAAAAGTGTCCATTATTTTTTCGCATTTTTCATTTTTCATAATAACTCCTTGAGCTTTTCACGGAGGATTTTTTTCGCGCGAAAAATGTGCGATTTTATTGTATTCTCTGGAAAACCCGTAATTTCGCTAATTTGGGAATATTGTATATCGTGAAAAAAATACAAGTCCAAGCAAACCGCATATTTTTCGTCAAGGGACGAAATTGCTTCGCGAACCGCATTTTTGGTAATTCTGCGGATTTCGGCTTCCTCGGGCGTAAATCCCGCCGCCTCGATTTCCGCCTGTTCCGAAAGCGACACATACGATTTTCGCCGCTGCACCGAATTGACCGCGGTCGTGTATGCAATGCGCGTAAGCCACGTTGAAAACATACTCTCGCCCCGAAAAGTCGGCAATTTTGTGTACACTTTCAAAAAAACTTCCTGCACAAAATCTTCCGTGTCCGCCTCGTTCCGCAAAAATCCCATTCCGAGCGCCGAAACCTTTTTTTTGTACAGGCTCACCAACTTTGCAAACGACGATTCATCGCCTGCAAGCACGGCTTTCACCAGAACGGAATCCCGTTTTTGAGTAATAATGCGTTCAATGCTTCGTAGCGACGGCGGAAGAGCCTTGTCCATTTAGGTTATTTTTTCTCTGAAAGCCTAAAAAAAACAAGCAGTCCAATCCCGATAGAAAACGGAATCAGCCCGCCCAAAAGCACATACGACAGTCCTTCGATAAGCAAAAACAAAATCGACAGAATGGCACCAACACACACGAGCAAAATCCCCGTCAAAAGCGCGAAAATGCGCAGATTCAGGTTTCGAGGCGTGTACGTTCCTTTTTGAATCTGAAGTTTGACTTCGTGGTGATGCCACAAAAGATAAAAAAACACCACAATGCCGCCGATTACAATTCCCACGATAGGAATCACCGCGATAACGACCTGTGCGGCAGGCGATGTCATTGCCATATTCATACATAAGCCTCCACTTTTGCTTTCATTATGTATAGACACTGTTTTTTCTTTTTCGGTTGCAGTTTTTTGCGTTCTTTTCAGATTGTGCCAAAAAATATTTTTATGCGCAATCACCTCTGGATTGTCCCCAAAAATATTTTTGACCTCAATCCGAACAGATTATGAGCAAAACACAAGTGTTTCCCCTGCAATCCGAGCGGATTATGAGCGAAACACAAGTGCGACCCGTTCAATCCGCGTGGATTGTATCAAAAACACGAGTGCGACCCGTTTAATCCGAACGGATTGTGAGCAAAACACCAGTGCGACCCGTTCAATCCGAGCGGATTATGAGCGAATCACGATTTTTTGAGCCAATCTGCGAGAGGATTGCGTGCCGCTTTCGCTTTTTCACTGCGCCGCAATTTTTATATACTGGTTCGTATGAAATTAGGCAATCATCTTTTTAAGACCATAAAACCTGCTTTTGTGCGCTTTCCTGCGGTGTATGTGCTGTTTGTTGCACTCGCCGCCGTTTCTTGTATCAGCACGGGAAATTTACTCAACAACGACATCTTAAAAAAAGTGTTTTTTGCGCTTTGTTGGGCAAGCATTACGGCGCTTTCGGTGCAACTCGCCGCCGATGACCTCGACCTCAGAAGTGTAGCAGGATATGCCGCCCGCTAACGCTTCCGCATTGTAGCGTAGCATAATTCTGTGCTACAATGCGCGTATGACAAACCATTCGTTCTTGCAGAAAATAAAAACTGCGCTTTCAGACATTATCACCTATCTTGCCGCGCAAAAAATCGTGTTTACGCTTTCCGTTTTGGCATTCATTGCATACAGTCTCGCTGTTTTTGATGCCGAAAAAACAGTGCCGCTCCATTACGGTTTCTTTGAAAATCTGTGCAAAGCGCTCGCGCTTGCCGCCGTGTGCGCCATACCTGCTTCGCTCATCTCTGCACCGTTTTCGCCGCTCAAAAAATACGCCGTCCAGCTCTTGTGCGCCGCGGCAGGCGGAGTGTTCGGCTATTTTGCCATCTCGGACGGATTCGGCGACGGCGTGTATGCCGAGCTGTACTACTTCGGGATTGGCTTTGCGGTCATCGCCGCCGCGCTCTTTTTGTTTATCCCCAAAAACGGCGAGCGCATTTATTTTGCCCTCGTGTTCAAGCATTTCCTGTTTTGCTCGCTAATGACGATAATTCTGTGCGGCGGGCTGTGCCTGCTCGTGTTCGCCGTGCAAAACCTGATTCTCAACACCAACAGCGGCAGAGTTTACGCCTGCTGTGTTGCGTTCAGCTTTTTCGTCTTCGCAATCAATTCGTTCTCATTCCACCTGTTCTATCGCCAAAACGAGCGCTCCTCAGGAAAAGCCTTCAAAATCATCACGCTCTACATTCTCTGTCCGATATTCGCTGTTTTGCTCCTCATTCTCTACGCGTATCTTTTCAAGGCGCTCATATTGCTTACGCTCCCGAACGGACACATCAACTGGTTCGTATCGTTTGCAAGTCTTTTTTACCTCGTCTTTTATTTTATCCTCCGCGAATACGACGAAATCCCCGTTATCCGCGTGTTTTACCGCTTTGGCGCATTCGCATTTATTCCGCTCATTCTCGTGCAAATCCCCGCGTTTTTTATCCGCGTCAACGCATACGGCTTTACGGGAAGCCGCGTCGCAAGCCTGCTCTTCATCATCTTTTCGGTGATTTCGATTGCGCTCACGCTCATCAAAAAAGGCGCATTCGCAAAATACGCGCTTCTGTTGCTCAGTCTTTTTATCCTCTTCGGCTCAGTAACGCCGTTCAATCTCATCAAAACGGCGCACAAAAACCAATTTGAGCGAATGATGAGCGTCCTTGACACATACGCGCTTTTTGACCACAAAAAAAACAGCCTCACCGATTACGACCGCGCCGAACTAGAGCGCACGATAAGCGACAGCGACCGCGAAAAACTCTACGGCAGTTGGTACTACCTCACCCACAAAAGCGACATTCCCCTGCCTAAATGGCTCAAAGACAAAGATGGATTTCGTTCGTTTCACGACCTGTTCGGCATACACAAAACAAAAGACGAAGAGAGCGAGCAACTCAAAGAATTCGCCTTTACCGCACCCAAGTCATACGAAATCAACATCTCAGGGTTCAAAACGATGCAAGCAGTTTCCGCGTATGAATATGCGTTTGAGTGGGAAAACGGCGAGAAAATCAATTACAAAAAACAATTCCCGCGCATTGAAATCAAAAGCAGCGGCGACACATTTGACGCGACCGATTTCCTTCTGTCGCTCAACGCACAAGCGCTCGACTACTTAAGTCCCGTTTGGTTTTACCCCGACGACAACACCGCACTTTGCTTTATGCGCATCTCTTATAAATACAACACGGAACTGCGTCTGTTTAAGCATTTTGAGTATTCAGCCTATCTTTTCCGCCGCTGACACTTCATTTTTCCCTTTCTTCATCTGTAGAATTCTTTTCTACAGATGAAGAATTCATTTCTCCAGCAGGAGAAACACTTTCTACAGGTAGAGAATTCTTTTCTACAGGTAGAGCAACACTTTCTACAGACGGAGAATTCATTTCTACAGGTGGAGCAACACTTTCTACAGATGAAGAATTCTTTTCTACAGGTGGAGCAATACTTTCTACAGGTGAAGAATTCATTTCTACAGGTGGAGAATTGCTTGCTACAGATGAAGAATTGCTTGCTACAGATGGGGCAGACAGAAAATCAGATTCAAAAACAAGTTCGGGAAGACAAATAGGCAAGGACAAAAAAAGCGTCCCGTTCTGGAACGCTTTTTATTTTATTTGTTTTTGCGCACTTAATGCACGGTGCAGGTAACAAGGAGCGGAATCATAAGAACCAACAGTTCAATAACAGCCGCTCGGGAAATTTTTCCCATATCTTCCCCCTAAAACGTTATTACATCTTGAGAGATTCTAGCAACAATAGTGCTAAATGTCAAATCCCTCTTCTATTTTACCATAATTCCCAAGCTCTTCATTTCAGAATCTTCCCATCTGCCGCGGTCGCTCTTGCGGTCAGGCACGATAATCGCATCAATCGTGATGTTCTTCTTTTCGGAAAGCGCTTTTACGTTGTCCTTGCTGTATTTTTTGTTGCCGCGCGGCGTCGGGTGCGGAGGCGCATCGCCGATGAGGATAATTTTCCGCTGCGCTTTTTTGTCCCACGGATAGAAATCCAGCGAGCCGTACAGCGCCTCATACACCGCCTCTGGAGTATCGCCGCCCTCCGTTCCCCGAATGACAAACGAATTAAGATTTCGCTCAAATTGCGCCAAATCGGTGGTGAACGGATACATTTTCACCGGGATTCCCTTGTAGCTAAAATCGCCGCCGTAATCGCGATACAGCAAAAGCCCCACGCGCACTTTTTCAAACTTGGCAAGCTCTTCTTTGAGGCGCGGCAACAATTCTTTTCGGAGCACTTCCATATCGTCTTTCATACTGCCCGTTGCGTCGATTGCAAACACGATGTCCGCATCTTCTTTTGGGTCGATTTCCTCAATGGAAGCAATGATTGCGTCTGGCAAAATGGAAGCCCGCGAGTAAATGAGCTTGCCTTTCGACATCTCCGAAATGTTTTTGAATGAATCCGCCGCCGTTGCATTATAATCATCGGTGAGAATCGGGACTTTTTCTTCTTTCTCCTCCTTTTTTTCTTCTTCCTTTGGAGGCTCTTCTTTTTTCTCTTCTTCCGAAGGCTTTTCCTCTTCGACTTCTTCTTTTGGCTCTTCGGCTTTCTTCGCGATTTCAGGCACAGGCGGTTCGTCTTCTGGCGGAATGCCTAAATCGAACATAAACGGATTGTCTGCGAAAGTGCCCGAATAATCCCCGTATTTTTCGGCGAACGTGCGGATATTGATAAACGTGCCGCGCTCAATGTGAATCACGCCGTTGCGCGTCCACGGATAGCCGTATTGAATATACGCAGGGATAAAAATATGAAAGCACTCGCCGAGTTCGCTGTGTTCCTCGGTGGTGGAATCAATCAAGCTGAAACGCGCGTTTTCCGAAAGAAGCGGCTTTCCATTCAAATAGCGCACCTCGTCGCCGTTAATGGAATTGTATTCGGTAGCGCGGAACGCATAATTGTCTGCAATGCCGTCGGGGTCTTTCGTGGTTTCGGTAAGCATCACCGACTGCACGCCGTCCTTTTTGCGAATATACAGATGATAGCCAGACACCGTGTCGAACGTGTTTCCGCCGACGTAATCCAGTTTTATATCCGAGGCATATATGAGCATATCTTCCTCGGCAGCAAAAACAGATGCGGCAAGAACGAGAGAAGCTATAAATGCAGTTAATTTCTTCATAGTTAAGATAATCGGCGTATTTTTTTCAAACATTGAATTTTCATTACCGCTCACCTTTTTTTTATTTTGGATTTCCCATTTGTTCCAAGCAGGCGGGCACTTGCAAGGCGTATAAAACAACGGCTATAATAGAAAAATGGCTAAATCCAATCAAATCGATATGACGGAAGGTTCTGTCTTACTAAAATTATTGCAGTTTTCTATTCCATTGATTTTTTCATCTGTGCTTCAGCTTTTTTTCAACGCGGCTGATGTCGTGGTCGTCGGGCGTTTTGCAGGCGTGAACTCCCTCGCGGCTGTCGGCTCAACAAGCTCCCTCATCAATTTGCTTGTCAATCTGTTCTTAGGTCTTTCCGTCGGCACAAACGTCATCGCTGCAAACTATTTCGGCTCTGCCAACCGCAAAAAACTTTCGCAAACCGTACACACTGCACTTCTTCTCTCCGTGTATTCAGGCATCTTCCTCACGGTTATCGGCGTTTTCGGCGCAAAATATATCTTGAGAATGATGAGTTCTCCTGAAGAAGTCTTGTCGCTTGCAACGCTGTATTTGCAAATCTATTTCGGAGGCATTACTGCGTCGATGATTTACAATTTTGGAAGCGCACTGCTTCGAAGCAAAGGCGACACAAAACGCCCGATGTACATTCTCTTTGCGGCAGGATTGATTAACGTTGTCTTAAATCTTGTGTTTGTCATTTGCTTTAAAATGGACGTGGCGGGCGTTGCGCTGGCGACCGTGATTTCACAAGTGTTTTCGGCGGCAATGGTCATTCGCTGCTTAATGAGCGAAACCGACGATTTCAAGTTGTTTTTGTCAAAGCTCAAAATCGACCGAGAAATCTTTATTGCAATCCTCAAAATCGGACTTCCTGCGGGCTTTCAAGGCATTTTGTTCTCGTTTTCCAACGTCATTATTCAGTCGTCGGTCAATTCGTTCGGCAATATCGTTATCGCAGGAAACTCTGCCGCCTCAAATATCGAAGGCTTTGTGTATATCTCGATGAACGGCTTTGCACAGGGCGCGCTTACGTTCGTATCTCAAAATTACGGTGCACACAAGATGAAGCGCATAAAAAAAGTCGTCGGAATCGCTGTTTTGTGTGCACTCGTGGCAGGAACGGTGCTCGGAAATCTCGCGTATGTGTTCGGCGGTCGGCTCATTGCGATTTACAACAGCGACGCAGATGTTATTCAAGCGGGATTAGTGCGAATGAGCGTGATTATGACGACGTATGCTCTGTGCGGCATTATGGACGTGATGGCGAACAGCGTGCGCGGTATTGGTCATTCGCTTTTGCCGATGGTGGTATCTTTGCTCGGCGCGTGCGGTTTGCGCTTGGTGTGGCTTGCAACGGCGTTTCAGATTCCTGCGTTTCACACCTGCTTCACGGTGTATCTGTCTTACCCGATTTCGTGGGCGATGACCTTCGCGGCGCACGTCGTCTGCTTTGCAATCATCTTCCGCCGCATTTCTCGCGCAAATGCTTCTGTAGAGTAGTTTCATTCAATTTACTCTTTAGCGTACATTGTCTAAGCGTCATTGACAAATCGAGGTTATCGAACAGCTAGTGGTGTTACGGAAAGTGGAGGTGTTACAAAAGGTATGCTGGAAGAAGAAATGATTTATGATTGATGAAATATAAAACAGAAAGAAAGGCTTTGAAATGATAAAATAATTTCTTTGAAAAACAGCACGTTTTTCTAAAAAATCTTCTGCATAAATGCCTTAATCTACAATTATTCCCTTCAATTCCTT
>CALBGU010000079.1 GCA_937893155.1 uncultured Treponema sp.
ATGCAACTTTCAAGGATTTATTTAGTGTTTACTTTCTTTTCACTTTTTTTCTAAGTTCATTGCGCGGGCAAAAAACAGGCACCTTTTTTTTCTAAGCGCCGTTTTTTATCCCCAAAACAAAAAAACAGGCACACAACATCGTATGCCTGTTTTCGTTTAGAACCTTTTACAAGAATGTCTTTGCAGTTTCAAAACCGTCTCAGACGGCTATTTTACCAAGACAAACTCAACGCGGCGGTTCTTCCAGCGATTGTCCACATCACGCATATTCACGAGCGGACTCTTGCTTCCGTTTCCGACAGCCTTGAGGCGCGACTTTGAAATGCCGCCCTTCTCGTTGAGCCAGTTGAGGATAAACTCAGCGCGCGCCTGCGTCAACGGCAGAACCTCGGTGTTTTCCTCTTTCTGCGTGCCGGAAATGTTGTTTGCATTTCCCTCGATAGTGACGTTGTAATCCTTGAACTTCTTGAGAATCTGCGAAACACGCTTCAAGACGCGGATATTGTTGTCTACTGTCTTTTGGTCAAGCCCCTTGTGCAACTGCTCTTCCTTGCTCATCTTTGCAACCTCAGCAACGCTTGCGAAGTCCGCACGGTCGCCGCGGAAGATGATAGACGGAACCTGCATCTTGAGTTTGTTGCCGTCGCGGATAACCAACACATCGACCTGAATCACGCCTTCGTGCACCGTCGTCATACCAAGCGAATCCGTTACCGTGAACGTGTACGGATAATCCGTTGCAGACTGCACGAGGTCGCCGTTTTTGCTTGAACGACCGTCCCACAAGATGAGCGGCGTAATAGCAGATTTTCCGCTTGTCTCCCAGAACGGCTTTTCTCTGCCCTTGTCGTCAACTTCGCTGATAACGAACGACCAAGAAGAAAGCGGAGCCTTGCTTTCGGCGCTCAACTGAATGCTCAAATCATCGTTCTCGCCATCGTTATCAGGGCTGAAATATTCAGGCGCAGTCTTTACCACCGCGATTGGAGGCAGCGTCGTACAGATAAACGGAGATGTGCTTGCCGCAACTTTGTTTCCCTTTGTGTACGAGAGCTTGATATTGCCCGTGAACTCGCCTTCCGCAGTGCCGCCCCTGTCGGTCTTGCCGTCCCATGTGATATTCTGCGGCAACGGGGTCGAAGCATCTCCAGACCAAGTGCGGATTGGATTTCCGTTTTTGTCGGCAACATAGAATTCCCAGCTGTCCATTCCGTCCTGCAATGAAGCGCGGATATTAAAGAGCTGCTCATCTTTCACCTTGTCGCCATTCGGAGAAAATCCAGAAAGAGAAGCCGTCACATACGCTTTTGCCTCGCGTGTATCGAGGTTAATGCCGCCCATTTCAACAGAAGTTGCGTTTCCAGCCTCGTCTTCCGCGCTCACGATAAACTTGTACAAACCGTCAGGAACAGCATTTCCGCTCTCGTCAGTACCGTCCCAATCCAAACTTTCTGGCACATTTTCTTTCCATTCGTATGTGCGCACCGTTTTTCCCGACGAATCCACCAAAGAACCCGTCCATTTTGTTTCGGTTGATGACGTTGAGCCAATCGTAAACGGATTGATTGTGCTGTCGAAAATCATACGCTCTGGAGCCTGCAATTCCACAGCTGGCGGCACGGTATCAATCGTAAACGGCTGCGAAGATGTTTCGGCGGTGTTTTCATTCGCCGCAACGGTAGACAATTTCGCCGTATACACACCGTCTGCGCAAAGTTCGTTCGCATCGCTGTAGCCGTTCCACGTGATTGTGGCAGGCAATGACTTATTCGCCGCGATAGTGCGCACAACGTTTCCGTCGCTGTCAGAGATTTCGAGTGTGTAAGAAATGACCTTTGAACCTTCAGACTTTTCGTTCGCTTTTGGGGTCAACACAACCGTGTTTTTCTTTCCGATTGGCGAGAAATACGTCGGCGTAACCGAAAGCAAAAGCTCTGTATTGCTTGTATCGAGGCTAAACGGCGTAGAAGAAGCCTTGCCCTTGTTGCCCGCTTGGTCAATCGCTACGAGTTCGTAGGTATATTTTCCGTCAGAAGCAAGCATACCGTTTGAATCCAAGCCGTCCCACGCAACAGAATCCGCAGGATTTTGTCCGAGGTCAAACTCTTTTATAACCTTCTTGTTTTCGTCCAAAATGCGCCCTGTCCAAGATGCCTCTGGCTTAGTCACTTTCTGGCTGATTGTTACCGTATCAAGTTTGCCGTCCCCGTCTGGCGAGAAAAGCGTATTTGACACGCTCAGCGTTGCTTTTGGCACATTCGTGTCTTTTACGAACGCAGGAGAATTCATCGGGGCAGTTTCATAGCCGTTCTGATAGCGCGCCGTAACGACCGCCTGATAAGTGCCGTCAGGAATCGAATCGCTCTTGTCGTTGCCCTTAATCACCACCGCAGGCTCCAGCGATGCCTTGCTGCCGTCGAAAACCATTTTTGACGGAGCCGCATCAGTGCCCTCAAATCTGCGATATTCCTTGCCGTCCTGTCCCACGATTGCGATAGACCAATTCGTGAGTTTTGCGCCCTTGTTCGTTACGCCGTCAGGAGCGGGGATAGACACATCGAACGAAATATTTTTCAACTCGCTGCCGGTGTTTGGCGAGAAATAGCGGCTGCCAGAAATCGCGATATTCGTTACTGGCTTTACCGAAGAATAGATGATGTTTTTGATTTCGGCAGGAGCAGATTTGTTTCCTGCGCGGTCAGTTGACTCGATAGAATAGCTGTAAACGCCGTCTGGCACAAAGCCCGTGATAACGCCGTTTTCGTCAAGTCCCGTACCGTCCCAATCAATCGTAAGCGGCTGGGCTTTTTGGTTCTTGTCTTCCCATTTTTTCTGCCAGACCGTCTTTCCGAGCGAATCCACAATTTTTGCAGACCACACATCTTCTTCGCTACCCGTCTGTTCCACTCTCAATTCGGATTTTGCGCCTTCACCGAAAACTTTGTCCTCATCAGCCAATTCTGCCAATTCCACACTCGGAGGCGTGTTATCCACGATGACACACAATTTTTCAGACGAACTCGAATTTCCGTTATCGTCGGTCGCCGTAAATGCGTAATAATAAGTGCCGTCAGGAGCTAAAGAACCGTCGTCAAGCGCGCCGTTCCAGCTTACCGATTTTGGAATTTCGACCCCTTTTTTTGCCGAAAAAAGCGCCTTGATAAACGTTTTGAACGTCAACCGACCCGTGCGTTTTTCCTTGTTGGAAATAACGCGGACAGGGATTCCGTTGCTGTCATAAATAAAAAAACTCCATTCCACAACGTAACGGCGGTCTTTTACCGCAATCGGCACTTCAAGAACATCTTGAACACCGTCGTTGTTCGGCGAAATATAAATAGTATCATGGTCAGCCGCGCCAGCCGCCTGCACTGACAGCGCAAAGCTCAAAGCAAGGGCTGTCTTCAAAAATGTATTCTTTTTCATATTTCCACTCTCAAACTACTCTTTGCTTTCTGTTTTTTCAGATTTGTCGTTCTTTTTATCGCTCTTGCCGTCTTCAGCCCACAGCGTAATTTCCGGCGGTTCATTGTCGGACGTGCCGAGTTTCAAAAGCGCACCTCCAGAAACCGCCGTTACGTTTTTGTAAAGCTGCTGCCACGCCGCACCCACGGTCATTTCGCTCTGACCCCAGTCAGAGTTTCCTGCCGCAAGTTTTGACGACTGAAATGCGAACTTGAATGAAAGCCCGATTGACGGCAAATTCACATCGCGCCCCTCAATCATTTCACGAAGATTTGCATTCCAGCCCACATTCAAGCGCACCATTTCGGCATACGACACCTGAAAACCCGCATCAAAAACGGCATTTTGCGCCGTTGGAACGCTCACGTCCGCCGACCAGCCGCCCTTGAACAGCCCCGCCTCGAACAGCGTGCTTGCCACACCGACTCTGAGCGTCGCAAGCCCCGGATACATCGTTGCTTCGTTGTCCTCCCAGTCTTCGCGGTTTTCATCGCGCGAATCCGCACTCATTCCGAACAATTCATCGCCCGAAAACGGCTTTCCCAGATTCATCAACGCAACGCCAAGACGAAAATCGTCCATAAACGCGATTTTGCCGAAATTATACAAAATACCCACGTCAATGCCCGCTTTCCAATCGCTTTTTTCATCGTACGCAACGCCCACATTTGCCGTCGCACCGAAATTCAGATTGTCGGTAATGTCTTTGGAAAAATTGCCGCGGAAATCAAAAACGTGTCCCAAATGCATATCCAAAAACGGAGACGCAATCCACTGCGCTAAAAACGTCGTAACGCCGTAGCGAGACGGGATTGAAACGCCAAGCCCCGCAGAGTTGCCGTAATCGTCATCGCTCAAGTCGTCGCTGTCAATAAGCGCGGTATAGCCCAAATCAATCATAATGCGTTGCTCAAGAGCCGGCAGCGCAGGATTGTTTACAATAGAACTCGGCGTCACAAAATACAGGGCGCCTCCAGCTGAAGAATGTCCCCCAGAAAGCAATTCTGGCTCAGACAGCCTATTTAAATCTTCACTTCCTGTCGGGGGATTGTAGGCAAACAAGCTTGACGCTGCCGTTAAAACAGCAAAAGCTGATAAAACCTTTTTCATAATCGAACCTCCGTTATGTACGTTTATATTCGACAAATAATGTATTCCTATGAATCGAATTTTCTAAAAGCCGTATTATGTTAGCAAAATTATAAAAATAACGCAACATTCAAAAAAATATAAAAAGCCCGCAGAACAAATCGTGCGGGTTTTTTATGTCTCTTCTCCAATCAGGGCAAGCCTATTGAATTTCTTTTACACACTTTTAGAATTTTTTGCAATCGGATTTTTCAAAGAAATGCACTTTTTATAAAAAAAATCACATCAAAAATTTTTCAATTTTAGATTTTAGAGATTTTGAGGCATTTTTTTTATATTTTCGCCGCAGAAAAATTGAATTTTTTCAACGTAAAAAGCTATAAAACATTTTGCTTGCTTGACAGTTATTGTTATTTTTCGCAAAATAGGAAATATGAAAAAGAGTAAAGTTGCAGGTGAAAACATTTTTTTACGTTTTATTCATTCAGTGTTCGGCGGCGGCGACCCCGAAGCTGACAAACGTCGTCTGCTCAAAAATATTGCGAAAGATTTGTCGCATTCTAAATTTAAGTTCTATAAATACAACTCAAACGAGGTTTTGCCCGCGTTCGGAAAGTTGTTCTATGAAATCTACAAAACGATTTCTCCAGCGCAGTTGATGTTCCAGTCGATGCAGAACCCGAATGCATACAAAAATCAAGTGGTGGATTATTCGCTCAACGAAAAACAGAAAGCCTTGATTGAAGACCTTTCTGAAGAATCGATTGTTGCGCTGTCCAAAACGATGTCTTTTAAGGATTTAAACGCAAAAATCCAAAAAGATACGCAGGCATTTATGAGCGAATTCGACGGCGACAGAATTAACGAAATCGACGCGCTGTATTCGCAAATGATGGCTTTTAAGGCGTTCTGCTCTTACGATTTTTATTTTTTGGTCAAAAAGTTTTCGGCGGGCTTAAAGGAACACGATTTCAATACAACGCCAAAATTTGAAACGATAACCGCGCAGTACATCGCAGATGACCTCAAGGATTTTATTACGGTTGCGTGGGCACTGCCGTTCGATGCGGATTGGTCAAAACTGTTCAATTTGTTCAAAGCATACAAAACGGTGGAGCCAGTTCCGCTTCCTGCGTGGAAAAAAATCATTACGCGCCTGCGCCAAATCAAAGAATCGCGCACCATCGAAATGATTATTCAGCTCATTACCAAAGACCCGATTTATACCTGCGATGTTGAAGAATTGCACGACCATGTTATTGACGCATATCTCGATAAAATGCGCACGCAATCCACCAATACGCTCAAAAAATTGCAGACCGAGCGCAAAAATTCGCAAATCGACGGGCTTTTGCAGCAGATTTTCGGTACGACCGCCGTGGTGCGTCTCAAAAATTACACGACGCAGACAAGCGCAAACATTGAGCGCAAAAATGTGGGTTCATTCCAATACTGCGCGCCGTTGAGCTATCTCAAGGCGTTCCTTGTGGATTATGTGAAAAAAGACGTGCGCGAATATTGCGATTTGGTTTTGATTCGCGGTCAGTGGGTTTCAAACTCGCTTTCCACGGAGATGTCGAACGCGTATCACGGGCTTTTGGAGACTTCGGACAAAATCACCGAGTTGGACAACACGCTGGCAGACGACGGCGCGATTGGTTCAAAAATCAAGACGCTGATGCCGCGTATCGGGCATGACCACGAATCTGCAAATATCATCAGAACCAAGGTGAAAGACGTGAACGACCTTGCCCGCGCATACATCAAAGAAGCAGCGCAGGATTTGGTCGTCGTGGCAAAAAACACAAAAGCGCTGCTCGAAGATTACTCAAAGCCGCACGGCGAATTGATTATCAACTGGAAAGAGCTTGAGCGCTCGTCCGAGCACCCTATCAAAGAATTGGGCGTGGAAGTGTACAAGAAAATCTACACGTTTGTGCAGTTGATGAAGAGTTTTTTGCAGTAATTTCCTTTTTTTTCGATAAAGATACCCGCATTTTTCGTGCGGGTTTTTGTTTTGTTTCAACATAGGTTTATTAAAAAATGCTGTCATTCCGAACTTGTTTTGGTGCAAGCGATTTTTTCACATGTGGAAATTTTCGCCGAGGTAGATTTCGCGGGCAAGTTCGCTATTGATAATGTCGTCTTTTGAGCCTTGGATAAGAATCTGCCCCGTGTTGATGATAATCGCTCTATCGGTGATTTCCAGCGTGTCGCGCACATTGTGGTCGGTGATGAGAATGCCGATTCCCTGCTCGGCAAGATAGTGAATCATCTGCTTAATGTCCGCGACGGCAATCGGGTCGATGCCCGCAAACGGCTCGTCAAGGAGCAAAAATTTTGGCTCGATTGCCAAACTCCGCGCAATCTCCGTGCGTCGCCTCTCACCGCCAGAAAGCGTAAACGCAGGCTGGTGGCGAATTCTGCCGATGTCGAATTGCTCAATGAGGTCATCAAGTTTTTGCCGTTTTTGCTTCGAGCTCAAATCTTTTCGCGTTTCCAAAATCGAATAGATATTTTCTTCCACCGTAAGTTTTCGGAACACCGACGCTTCCTGCGGCAAATACGAAATCCCCGCGCGCGCACGTTTATACATCGGCAGTTTTGTAATGCAGACATCGTCCAAAAACACTTCGCCGCTCGTGGGCTTGTAAAAACCGACGACCATATAAAACGTGGTCGTTTTCCCCGCGCCGTTCGGTCCCAAAAGCCCGAGCACCTCGCCCGTGTGCATACTAAAATCCACGCCCTGCACCACTTTTTTTTTGCCGAACGTTTTGTACAGGCTTGAAACGCGGAGCGTATGACGCTGGGCATTTTCTGCGTTTGAAATATCCATAAAAGCGAGTGTATCAAAAGATGTTTTTCTGAGCAAGTTTTCTGCATACCCATTTTTTGGGCAGAGTCTCTTTTTCATACCAAATCCAAAATATTGAAAAAATCGCAATTTTTCGCTATTATGATGCAACAAAAAGATTTTTAGGAGTTTTTTATGCAACTTAAAAAAACGATTGTAGCACTGGCTTTTATGCTGGTGGCGGGTGCAGCGGCTTTTGCAGACGAAGCATACGATGTGGTAAAAAAGTTTACTGAATTGGACGTGCCAGAATACAGCAAAGCGACGATGCTTTTGGAAATCAAAAATAAAAACGGTGCCGTGGAAACGCGCGAAATGATTGAATATGGAAGCGGCTTCAACGTCCTCAAAAACGTCGTGTTCGACATTCAAAAGGATTCGACTTCCAAATACAAGGGCGTGCGCGTTTTGCAGGCAGAGAAAACCAACAAGGAAGACGACCGCTGGATTTACGAGCCGTCTTTGCGCAACGTCCGCCGCATTCAGACAGGCGAGCGCTCTGGTTCGTTCGTCGGCTGCGAGTTCACTTACAACGATATGACAATCCGCAAGGTTGACGAAGACAAGCACGAAATGCTCAACGCCAACGATTCTATCAATGTAAACGGCACAAATTACACGTGCTGGCAGATTAAAAGCGTGCCTATCAAGAAAAACGACATCGAATACGGCTACCGCATTTGCTGGTACGACAAAAAGACGTATCTCCCCGTCAAGATGGAATACTACGACAAAAAAGACCCAAAATTGCTGATGAAAACGTTTATCATCGAGAAAATCGACAACGTAAAAGGCATTACAGGCACACCGTACGTTCTGCGCCGCTCTTGCCTCATCACCAATCACATTACAGGACGCACCACGCGCGTTACCGTCAAAGATTTTGTGTTTGACAACGAAAAACTCGTCAACAAAAAAATCTTCACCACAAACTGGCTGATGACCGGAAAATAATTTTTTCTTTTTCCATTTTTCAAGCACCTGCATTTTTTGCGGGTGTTTTTTTGTCATTCCGATTGAACTTATGACATTGCCGCACTATCATTCTGTTTTGCGTGTTGCAAAAATTGCAGAATAGAGATATTATTTCCTCATATACTATTGGGGTATACTTGTCAATTTGGCAAAACACACCCGAGCTTTCAAATGAGGCTTTGCCTCCCGCTCAAGATAAAGGGATATATGTCTGAAGAAACTAATACATTCAAACCTGTTGTAACGCCGCTGCGCGTGGGTATCGACGTGGGTTCTACCACGGTTAAAGTCGTCATCTTAGACGAGAAAAACGAAATGCTGTACGGCGAATACCGCCGTCATCGCGCCGATATTCGCTCTACGATTATTACGGTAGTCGGCGAGGCGCTCGATTCGCTTGCCGAAAAAGGCATTGACGCAGAAAGCCAGACGGTGAGCATTAAGGTTACCGGCTCAGGCGGTCTTTCGGTGAGTCAGTGGCTTTCAGTGCCGTTTATTCAGGAAGTCGTTGCCGCAACAACCGCCGTCAAAACGCTCATTCCAAAGACCGATGTGGTCATTGAGTTGGGCGGCGAGGACGCGAAGATTACCTATTTTAGAGGCGGCATTGAGCAGCGTATGAACGGAACGTGCGCGGGCGGCACAGGCGCGTTTATCGACCAAATGGCAGCCCTGCTCGAGACAGACGCGGCGGGCGTGAATGAGCTTGCCAAAGGCGCAACCACGATTTATCCGATTGCCGCACGTTGCGGTGTTTTTGCCAAGACGGATATTCAGCCACTCATCAACGAGGGCGCGCGCAAAGAGGATATTGCCGCTTCGATTTATCAGGCGGTGGTTACGCAGACGATTTCGGGTCTTGCGTGCGGAAAGCCGATTCGCGGCAATGTTGCATTTCTCGGCGGTCCACTTCACTTTATGGACCAACTACGAGAGCGATTCATTCAGACGCTCAAACTCACTCCCGACGAAGTTATCGTGCCCGATAACAGCCAGCTTTTCGTGGCAGCAGGCGCGGCGTTAAGCGCAGAAAAATCATACAAATGCGCGCCGGGCAAAAAAGCCCCCGTATTCCAGACGATAAAAGCATTCCGCGACAGTCTCAAAAACCTTGAGGGCGCAGAATTGAGCGAAACGCAGCGGCTTGAGCCATTGTTTAAGAATCAGGCAGAACTCGACGCATTCAAGGCGCGGCACGAGGGCGAAAAGGCGCAGACGGCAAAACTTGAAGAAGCAAAAGGTCCGGTGTTTTTGGGATTGGACGCAGGTTCTACGACCACAAAAGCCGTATTGACCGACACAAAAGGACGCATTCTGTGGCGATTCTACGACGTGAACGCAGGAAATCCAGTGGAACTTGCGGTGCGCGTGCTCAAGGATTTGTACAAGATTTTGCCCAAAGATGTGTACATCGCGCGCTCGGTATCGACAGGTTACGGAGAGGCGTTGTTCCAAGCCGCGCTCGGTGTGGATTCTGGCGAGGTTGAAACGATTGCGCATTATCGCGCGGCGGAATTTTTCGTGCCCGGTGTGGAGTTTTTGCTCGACATCGGCGGACAGGATATGAAATGCCTTCGTATGAAAGACGGCGCAATTACGTCGATTCAGCTCAACGAAGCGTGTTCGGCGGGGTGCGGCAGCTTCCTCGACAATTTTGCGCGCACCATGGGAATGAGCGTACAGGAATTCAGCAAAATCGCGCTGATGGCGGAAAAGCCCGTTGACCTCGGCAGCCGCTGTACCGTGTTTATGAACAGCCGCGTAAAACAGGCGCAGAAAGAAGGCGCGGCAGTCGCGGACATCAGCGCAGGCTTGAGCTATTCGGTTATCAAAAATGCGCTGTTCAAGGTCATTAAGTTGCGCCGTGCAAGCGAAATCGGCAAAAAAGTCGTGGTGCAGGGCGGAACGTTCTACAATGATTCGGTGCTCCGCGCGTTTGAGAAAATTGCAGGCGTAAACGTGTATCGTCCTGATGTGGCAGGCTTGATGGGCGCATACGGCGCGGCTTTAATTGCGCAAGACCAATGGGAAGATTTGAACCGTCCGCAGCCGGGCGAAGAAAAGGAATGGGAGCCGCACGAGATTCATTCGGGCATTGCTACGCTCGAGCAACTCGAGAATTTCCACGTTGATTTGGAATTGCGTCGGTGCGGCAAGTGCGCAAACAACTGTCTTTTGACGATTAACACATTCACAACGGGCGAAGGCGAAAACAGCTCGGTGCGCCGATTCGTTACGGGAAACCGCTGTGAGCGCGGCGCAGAGCTGGACGGCACTGTGGTGGACGCAAGCAACAAGAAAAATACGCGCGCAGGCTCAGGAGAAGCCGTGCCAAACTTGTTCGACTGGAAATACAAGCGGCTTTTCACGCATTACATTCCGCTCCGTCCCGAAGAAGCGCCGATGGGCGATGTAGGCATTCCGCGCGTATTGAATATGTACGAAAATTATCCGCTGTGGTTCACGTTCTTTACAAAACTCGGGTTCCGCGTGCGGCTTTCTCCGCGTTCAAGCCATTCGGTGTACGAAAAAGGTCTTGAGACGATTCCGTCGGAAAGCGTTTGCTACCCGGGCAAAATCAGCCACGGACACGTCGAGTCGCTCTTGAAGCAGGGCATAAAGTTTATCTTCTATCCGTGCGCGCCATACGAGCAGCAGGAAGACGCAGGCGCAGGCAATCACTACAACTGCCCGATTGTAACGAGTTATCCTGAAGTGCTCCGCAACAACATCGACGAATTGCGGCAGGACTCAAGCATTACGTTTATGAATCCATTTTTGCCGATTTACGACAAAGCGCGGCTTGCAGAACGTCTGTTTGAGGAGATGGGCGAAAAGTTCAAATTGTCCAAGGAACAGATTGCGGCGGCAGTGGACGCGGCGTGGGACGAACAGGAAGCCTTCCGCAAAGAAGTGCAACAGGCGGGCGAAAACGCACTGGAGCAGATTATCCGCAGCGGTTCAAACGGCATTGTGCTCGCAGGTCGTCCGTACCATCTCGACCCCGAAATCAACCACGGTATTCCAGAGATGATTCACGGGCTCGGCATTGCGGTGTTTACCGAAGATTCGGTGGCGCATTTGGGCAAAGTGGAGCGACCGCTCCGCATTATCGACCAGTGGACGTATCACAACCGCTTGTATCGAGCAGGCGCGTTTGTAAGCGAAATGCCGAACTTGGAGTTGGTACAGCTCACGAGCTTCGGGTGCGGCTTGGACGCTGTTACGGCTGACCAAGTAGACGAGATTATGCGGGCGAAAAACCGAATGTACACGCTCATTAAAATCGATGAGGGAAGCAATCTGGGCGCGGTTCGCATTCGTATCCGCAGTTTGATTGCGGCGGTGAAAGAACGCGAGCGGCACAGAAAAGCGCCAGTGAATATGTCTGCGGCGTACAAGCGGCAGGTGTTCACAAAGGAAATGCGCTATTCGCACACGATTATTGCGCCGCAAATGAGTCCGATTCATTTCCGACTCTTGCAGAGCGCGTTCCGATACAGCGGCTATAATTTTGTGATTCTCGACGCGGTTGACCCCAAAGCCGTAGAAACAGGCTTGAAGTTCGTGAACAATGATGCGTGTTATCCGTCAATTCTCGTGACTGGGCAGATGATTGCCGCGCTTGAAAGCGGAAAATACGACCTCGACCATGTGAGCCTGCTCATCTCGCAGACGGGCGGCGGGTGTCGTGCGACAAACTACATCGGCTTTATCCGCCGTGCCTTGAACGACGCAGGCTGGGGGCATATTCCCGTGATTTCGCTGTCGGCGCAGGGATTTGAGAAAAACCCGGGCTTCAAAATTACGCTTCCGCTGTTGCACCGCGCACTTATGGCGATTATCATCGGTGACGTGCTGATGCGCTGTTTGTACCGCGTGCGCCCGTACGAAGCTGTTCCCGGAAGTGCAAACGAACTGTACGAAAAATGGGACGCAAAAGCACAGCAAATGCTTAAATCGCTGTCGATTTTTAAGTATCACAAGTTGCTCAAGAACATCGTGCGCGATTTTGACAATCTGCCGCTTTTGCCAGTGAAAAAGCCGCGCGTGGGCGTTGTCGGCGAAATCCTTGTCAAATTCCACCCGACTGCAAACAATCAGATTGTGGACACTATCGAGCGCGAAGGTGCGGAATGTGTTATGCCGGATTTGACGGACTTTTTGTTCTATTCGTTCAGCACGGGCATTTTCCGCCACGAACAACTCGCATTCCCCGAAAAAACGGAGCGAAATGCACGACTTTTGGTGTGGGCGCTCGATTTGTACCGAAAATATATGAAGAAAGTGCTTTCTAAGAGCCGTCGCTTTGAGCCACCGTCATCGATTTACGAGTTGATGAATGGCGTGGACGACATCGTGCAGCTCGGCAATATCACCGGCGAGGGCTGGTTCCTCACCGCCGAAATGGTCGAGCTTATCAAAGAGGGCGTGCCGAGTATTGCGTGTGTGCAGCCGTTCGCGTGTTTGCCGAACCACGTTACTGGAAAAGGAATGATTAAGGAATTGCGCCGCCGTTATCCCGGCACGAATATCAGCGCAATCGACTACGACCCGGGTTCTTCCGAGGTCAATCAGCTCAATCGTCTCAAATTGCTGTTGAGCAACGCGCCAGTCGGAGAACACCCTGACGAGTTGGAAAACGGCAAGATTTGGACGCCAAAGGGCGAAGTCGAAGCGGAGATTCAGCTTGCGGAAGGCGGAAGCGCATTTGTGGACACAGACCCTGCGGATAGTTCCGTCGTGCCAGCAGTTACTGCGGACGTTTTTGCAACAGGAGGAAGTATATAAAATGAACAGGAGAGGAGTTTTTCACCTAGTTTTTTTGGTATTGATGATATGCAGCAGTGTAGCGGCATGGGCAGATTATGACCCGTGGGGCGTTCCAGACTCATCGGAAATCAGAAAAGATTTGCGCGAAAGATGGTTCACCGCGCCGCTGAGCACCGTTCGCACATATGCGCCAGAAGCATATCAAAGCAAGGCTGGAAACAATTATCAGGTGCGTTTTGAAGAGCGCGGAAACGAGGTTGCAATTATTGTATCGCCTGCGCAGGATATTAAGATTGATTTGTACAACGGCACAGAAAAGCAATCGACGATTGAAAGCGAAACGTATCCTGAAAACGCGTCGGGCAGCTGGATTTTGTTCCGCTCGGCAAAAAACGGCAAGCCTGTGCGAATCCGCTATTATTTTTTGGCGACAAACGATATTTTCATTGAGTTCACCGCTCAAGGCAAAAAAGTGCTAGCAGATTTTGTGCTGTTTAATATGTATGCGGCAAAAGGCGTTCCTCTTGGCGTTACGTTTGAGCGGCTGTATATGATGTCGTTCCCGGAACTCAGAAAATTGACAAAAAAATCAATGCCGTGGTATTTGGCTTCGGTGTCGCCGGGAATGTATCATTCAAATTTGCAGATGATTTCGGTGATTCGCGAAAATCTCAACAAAATTGAAAGTGTGCAGGACGGCGCATACGATGAGTTGGGAAATCCGGTAAGTGTGTTTTCAAAAGAGCCGCGCACACTGCAAGACGGCGAAGATGAGAATAAAATCCAGCTTTCTCAGGCGGGTTTTTTAAAATGGGTTGTTGACGGTTTGGTGGCGGCAAATGTGCGTGGCTACACCTATCTTGACCCGCTGTACCGAAACACCGTAACGCTCCCGAACGGCAGTCATTCCGATGTGTTTTCGCAAGAATACAACATCACCTTTTCGCTTGACTGGACTCGCAATTTGGCGCTTGCACTCCTTTCGGTTCAGCAAGACAAAAATTATGAATACACTCATTCGGGCGTGGACGTGGCAATTTCGCCGTTTAATTCAGGGCGGCTTTCAGGAAGCGACGTTTCTGCAAATGCGGTTGGCTACATCAAAAATTCTGGCTATCGCATCGGCGTTATAAAAGCCCTGCTGTATGTACTTGCCATTACAGAAAGCGACCATTGCTATTTGGCGGCAGTAAGAGAAGCAAGCAGGTCTGACCAAAATGATTCCTCGTATCCAGAAGTCGGCGTTTTTAACGATTGTGCCATTTTCTTTCCGTATTTTGACAAAAACGGAGCATTTGTCTGCACGGTTTTTCAGGGCGGAAAAGAAATTCCATTCGATAAATTTGCAGAAAAATACAGCGGTTCTTTTGTAAATCTTGCGCGGCTTCAATCGTCAGACAGATTTTTTCCGCTTGAAGCAAAAACAGCGCAGTAATGGACAGCAGTGCGAAATTTGCTGTATAATTGTGTTATGAAGGACAAAATCAAGGCAGTCGTCTTCGATATAGATGGAACGCTTTATTCGGATTTTCCATTTTATTTTCGCGTCAGTTTTCACGTTTTACGAAATTTGCGGTTCTTTCTGCATTACAGCAAGACCCGCAAAATTATGCACACAAAAGCTCCGCTCGCAGATTATTTTGAGTACCAAGCGCGCGTTCTTGCGTCGTTAATGCACATTTCGGTTCGGCGGGCAAAGGCTCTCATTGATGTGATTGTGTATAAAGGATTCCGTCCGTATTTCAAAAAAATCAAGCCGTATCCCAACGTGTTGGAAACGTTCAAATCGCTCAAGGACGCTGGCTACAAAGTCGGGATTCTCTCTGATTTGCCGCCAGAGCAAAAGGGCGAACTGTGGGGATTGCCGCAGTATTGCGACGTAATTCTCGGCTCTGAAAAAATCGGTGCGCTAAAGCCGTCTATTTATCCGTTCGGCGTGGTTTCAATGACGCTCGACGTGCCTTTAGAAGAAATTTTGTATGTGGGAAACAGCGTAAAAAGCGACATTCGCGGCGCAAAAAATGCGGGAATGTTTGCTGCGTATAAATTACCGTGGTGGCGGGCTTTACTTAAAAAACCTTTAAAAGAAGCAGATTTTTCGTTCTCAAAATACAAACAACTTCAAGAGCTGCTTTTACCGTAAAATCGGTTTATGGGGAATGGGGATAAAAAGTGACTGAAATTGTAGTTATATTACTGTCTGTTGTTATATCGGCTGTGGTTTCGATTATCTTAAGAATGTCTGAACGGGATAAAAACTCGATGGACAAAGTTAAGCGTTACGCAAATCAGAAAATGGCGGATTTCGATGCGTATTTTTTGGAAAGAGACAACGCTTTGCAATCCGTCTCCGCCGACCTTGACGCAAGACAATCTCAGGCGATTGCCGCAACAAAAAAGCTGGAAAAACAGTACAACGATTTTGTTGCAGCAGGACAAAATCTTGAAACATACTATAATTCGATTCAGGCTCTCAAAGAGCGCACGGAAAGCTACGAAAAACAGGTTTCGCAGCTTTTGGATTTTACCGTCGCCGTTGAGCAAAATCTCCAGCGCATAAAAGATGAATCAGAAATTGTAAATAAACTGAACGCGAGGCTCGATTCTCAAAAGCGGATTATTGATTCGACAGACAAAAAAATCGCGGCGATTCACGAAGATTTTGCAAAAAAAGATTCTGAATATCTCAAAGCAATTGCCGAAGAGCTTTTGAATCAGTGCAAAGATGATGTGAATGCGCTCAGCAGCGAGGTTAAAAATGCACAGAGCAAAGCCGAACAGCTGCTCGAGCGATTGAGCGAAGACGTTCGCCGTGCGTACGACAACGCAACGCAAAAAGCCAAAAATCTTGAAGACCAAACATTTCAATCGCTCATCGACAAAGCAGAGCAACGGACGGCGCAATATGTGCAGACGATGGAAGTCCACACGCGCGCACTGGACGAGAATATGCAGGAGCGATTCCAGACAGTGAGCGATTCGATTGCCGAGCGCGCACAGACAATGCAGCAGCTTTTGAGCGACGAAACGGGAAAACTCCGCGAAATGCTCACCGAGCGCACCAATGCTATCGAATCCGCGTCGGAGGAGCGAAACGATATGCTCCGCGCAACGCTCAACGACCAGATTCTGCAACTCGAAAAAGATTTGAATGCAAAACGCGACGCATTTTCGCTTTTAACCGACAGCGTTCGGCGGGATATTGCACAAAAATCAGATGACCTTGAAAACGAAGTTTCCGCCAAAATTTCTGAAATCCACAATGCAGTTTCGGCGCAAACAGATTCGCTCGACAAAAATCTGTCCAGTTCGCTTTCGATTATGAAACAGGATATGGAATCGCGATTTTTGGAATTGCGAACGCAGATGGATTCTCATTCGAGCGACCTTGAAAATCGCGTTGAGGCGCAACTTTCGGCGATGGAAAACGGCGTCAATGCCAAAACCGACGCGCTTTCAAAATCGGTGGACGACAAAATCGAGGGGCTTTCGGTGTTCGTTTCCGAGAACATCAGCAATATGGAACAGACGTCTTCAGGAAAACTCGAAGCCTTAACCGTTTCGTTCCAAAACCGAATCAGCGCGATTGAGCAATCCGTGGACGAAAAAACGCAGACGCTTATGGACGATGCGGGAAATCGGCTTTTCGCGGCAGAATCATTTGTAAAAGAGCGCGCGACAGAGGTCGAAGAAAACGCTGGAAAAAGGCTTTCTGCGGTGGAAAATGAGGTCAGCAGCCACACGGATAACGTAATTTCTAGCACAGACGAAAAAATTAAAACGTTTTCGGATTCGGTCGGCGAAAAAATTGCGGAACTTTCAAAATCGGTGGACGAAAAAACAGCGTCTATCCGAAGCGAAAACGAAACGCGCCTTTCCGCGCTCGAACATTCCGTTTCGGAGACCGAACAGGCGATTGCGAACCAGCTCGCTTCTTTGACCGATTCGGTGAATGAAAAGGCTGAAACTGTTGAAAAAAACGCCACAGAGCGCGTGCAACAGGCGGAATCATTTACGGCAGAAAAAGTGAACACGCTCGAAACCAATACGCAAAGTCGGCTCACGGATTTGGAAAACGCAATTTTGGAGAAAACCGACGGCGTTATTTCCAATGCAGAAGAGCGCGTGCAAGCGGTGGAAAGCGATTTGCACGAAAAAACGCAAGCGGTGCTTTCACTCGCAGACGAGCAACTTTCGGCGGCAACTGCGGATATTTCCGAGAAAATTTCGGCGCTGCAGGAAAAAACGGATTCGCTGTGCATCAATGTGGAAAGCAAAATCACCGAATTAAACGCAGAGCTTTCGTCCAAAACGGAGGAACTGCGAAACGCACTCGATGGGCAGACGGGCAGTATGTCGTCGGTTTTGCAGCAAACGGTAGACCGCTTGAATGCCGAGTTCAGCGGCATCACGGATAATCTGGAAAAACGCGTATCAGAAGCGTCAGAGAATTTTAACGAGCGGCTTGATTCACAAAGCAACCAGATTTTCGGCAGTATCGATTCTAAAATCGGCGCGGCAGAAGAAGAGCTTTCTGCAAAAATCTCAAGCATTGAACAAAGCGTAAACGAGCGCACAGCGAACGTTGAGGCGAAATCGCAAACGCAGTTGTCAGAGTTAAAACAGCAGGTGGAAGATGCGGTTTCAAGTATTTCACAGCGCACGTTTGGCACTATCGACTCGCTGAAAAAGACGCTCGATGAGTCATCTAGCTCGATTTCGGCGGATTTGACCGTCAAATTTGGCGTTCTGTCGCAATCGCTTTCGGACCAATCGTCCACGCTCGGTTTTGACATCGATTCCAAAATCGGCACGCTCAAGCGGCAACTCGAAGACCGCACCGCCGATATTTCCACGACCGTTAGTGCAAAACTCGATATGCTTCAAAAAACGCTCGACGAGCAGACAAACGGCTTCCCCGACGCGCTCGCCGCACGAATCGACGCGCTGCAACAATCGCTCGACACGCAGACAGCGGGCGTTTCCGACGATATTGACAAGAAAGTTGACGAGCTGAAAACCTATCTTGAAGAAAAAACAGCGGGGATTTCATCGGACGTAAACGGCACGGTTGAGCAGTTCAAAACGGATTTCTCGGAGCGCACCGACGCGATTATCGGCGAAATGACGACAAAAATCAGTTCGTTCCAGTTTGCCGTGGAAAATCAAACGGGCGATATTGCAGAAAAAACGCTTGCGAAAGTCGCCGAGGCAAAACAGGCGATGGAATCCGAAACCGCAGGATTTTCCGAGAAAATCGACGAAAAAATCGCGGCGCTACAATCTCAGCTGGAAAACGAAACCGCAACGCTTTCAGACGAAACGATTGCAAAACTTGCCGCGCTCAAAAAGGCTTTGACCGACCAAAGTTCGCAGATGGAACAGGCTATCGGCGAAAAAACGACGGCGTTGCAAACCGATTTGGACAGCCGTTTTGCTTCGCTTTCGGAAAAATTGGGCGAAAATACCGCGGGCATTTCAAACGATATTGAAAGCAAAATCGGCGCGCTGTCGGCTTCGCTGGAAGAAAAAACAAGCGGCATCGCAACGTTTGCAAGCGAAAAACTCGATGAATTGACGCATCTGGTCGAAAAAACGTCCGCAGAAATCGAAGGGCTTTCACGCGAGAAAATCGACACAGCAAGTGCATTTGTGGACGAAAAAACGGCGGCGTTGCACGAAAAAATCGACGGTATTCAGAGCGAATTCGACAACAAAACCGCATCTGTTTTGGACGAAATCGATGGAAAAATCGCCGAAATGCGCGTAACCGTGAACACCGAAATCGCGACGCTCGAAACGAATGTCAGCGAAAAAACGGGCGAAATCCAAAATACCGTTACAGGCAAAATCGAAAGCGTTCAGAGCGAAATTGCGGCGGACACCGCGGCTATCGACGAGAAAATGGCAGAACTGCGCGCCTCGATTGCCGAGCAACGAGACCAGCTGTCGAACAATTTGAACGCGGCGATTTCTGATATGCAGCAGACGATTTTGAGCGTTTCAAGCGATACAAATGCGAAAATCGGCGAGATTTCGGATAATCTTTCGGAGCAATCGTCGATTTTGTCGGCGGACATCGAAAACAAGATTTTTGCGCTGCAATCAAAACTCGAAGACAGCACGGCGGGCATTTCAACCGACATCGACAATCGTTTCGGCGCGCTGAATCAGCAGTTGGTTGACAATACGGCGGGCATTTCCGACGACATTATTGAAAAAGTGGGCAATTTGACCGCGTCCCTCGACGAAAAAACGGGCGATTTGCAGGCGAAAATCGACGGTCTGCAATCGCAATTCGACGCTCAGACCAGCGGATTTTTGGGCGAGCTTGACGGCAAAATCACCGCTATGCGCGAAACCGTGGACGACGAAATTACCGCGCTGGAAACGACTGTCAGCGCAAAAACAAGCGACATCGAAAACGATGTTGCACAAAAAATCTCCGATTTGCAGACGAATATTTCAGCGCAATCCGAGAGCGTGGACGCAGGGCTTTCGGCGGTGCAGCAGACGCTGGACGAGCGCACGGCGGCTTTGTCGGCGCATATCGAAGAGAAAATCGGGGAGCTAACCCAGCACCTTATCGATGATACGGCGGAAATTTCTGGCGAAATCGAAGACAAAATTTTGCAGAATTCTATCGTTATTGACCGTCGATTTGATGAATTGAAGTCCGAGTTCTACAACAAAACGCAAGATATGTCATCGGAACTTTCAGAGCGTTCTTCGGCTCTCGATTCGGAATATTCTCAAAAAATTTCGGATTTGGAATCTTCGCTTTTGACGCGCACGGCGGAGCTCAAGGCGCAGCTTGACGAGCAAACAGGCACGCTCGTTGCCGATACGGTAAAGCGCGTGGAAGACGCGGCGGCAGAGGCGGCAGAGCGCAATGAAAAATCGCTTGCCGAAACGGACGCGAAAACGGCGGCATTGACGCACGCGGCACGCGAGCGAATCGACGCATTGGAAGTCGAGCTGGAGGAGCGCGCACGCACTATTGAAGAGCAGGTGAACACAAAAATGTCGCGGCTTTCGGATAGTTTGACAGAGCAATCGGAGGGACTGAAACTCGTGCTTGAATCGTCAACCGCGGCTTTCAACGAAGAATTGCAGACGCGAATGGACGCGCTCAAAACAGAGTTGTCCACCGAGCTTTCAAAAGCGCAGGCAAATGTGGATTCGCTTTCAGCGCAAACGAACGGCAACACCGACGAAATCGCGCGGATTACGGCAGAAGCGGCGGCATTGGCGTCAAATCTGAAATCCCGCTACGATTCGCTTTTCAACGATGCAATTTCGCAGGCAGACGAAAAAGAAGCCGCGGCATTTGAAAAATATCAGCAGATTTCGCTTGAAAATTTGGAATCATTCAAGCAGGAAATCGAAGAAAAAGTGAATGCAATGCAAAGTTCCGTGCAAAATATTGTTTCTGAAATGCAGAGCAAAACGCAGGAAGCCACCGAAGCTGCAAAAGCCGCAGTTTCGCGTATGAACGAAGAAACGGAAAATGCAAAAATGGTGTCGGACGAAACGTATCAGCGCATTTCGGCAGACGCAGAAGACGCAAAAAACAAATTGGAGTCTTACGGAAAACTGCTTTCAGAAAAAATCGAGGATTTTGACCATTCGCTTTCAGACGCGATGGCGCGCATTTCTGAATCCTACAATACGCGCCAGACGGAGTTCCTCGACGGCATTGACAAACGGATTTCGCAATACAAAGACGATATTATGCTCAAGTTTGAAAGCCTCGACACCGTGCAAAGCGACCTCGATTTGTTCAACGAAACGCTTGCGCAATCGATGGAAGAGGCGAAACGGAGCGCGATTGGTTCGTTTACCGAGTTTATTGAATCGCAGCGCAAAAATCAGCAGGATTTTGAAAACAGCGTTTCGGGCAAAACGACGGCGATTTCCGAGCGGATTTCTGCGCTGGAAAACTCGCTTGATTCGCTCAAGGCAGAGGCGTTGGACAACGTGAACGGTCAGCTCAAAGTGCTTGAGGAGGAATTCTCAGCGAACCTTAAAGCGCGTGAAAACGACATCGACGGGGCATTGCAGAATTGGAAATCAACGTTTGATTCCAAGTTGTCAGATTTTACCGCGGATTACGAAAACGCGCGAAAATCGCTGGAGGAGCGATACGAGCAATCGCTGGAGGCGCGCATTTTGGAATTGCAGAGCGAAAGCGATGCTCAAATTGATAGTGTGTGCGAAAACATCAACACGGTTCGGCGCGCGCTGGACGAGCAACTTTCCAGCATTGACAACGATTTCCGTCAGTTTATGGAGCAATGTCAGGATAAAATCGACGACACTGCGGACAAGGCTTCCCAAGCGGCAGAAAGCCAGATTGCAGAAAAAATCGCGGATTTTGAAACGAAAATCGTTGAAAAACAAAAAGCGAGCGAAGATTCATTCGCGGCGACCGTGGAAAAATTGGACGGCTGGAAAACAGACATTGAACAGCGCCTTTTGGCTGCGCAAAATGAATTTGACGGCAGATTGTCGGAGTTCAACTCAAAATCTCTGTCGCAGTTGGCAAGTATGCGGGACGATTTTTCGCGCGACGTGGCGGATTCTATCGTGAAAATACAGGAGCGGCAGGATTCCATTACGGGCGAAATCAACGACCTCGACGAGCGAATTCACGCGGCGGTGCACGATTACGAGGGCAAATCGGTATCGATTTTGGACCGAATGGAGCAGCTGTATCAAAATATGATAACGGACACGCAAGAGCGCGTTTCGGAAGAGAACGACAAGGTTGACGAAAAGATTCAGACGCTCAATGACCATTTGAACGCGGTTTCGGCAGAAAGCGAGTCGTTCCGCAATTCTGTGATGAGCAAACTGGAGTCAGACACGGCAACGCTCGAAAGCCGTTTGCGCGTGGTGAATGACGCGCTGGAGGGCTTTGAGCAGGAATCGAAGGTATTTGAGCGCACAGACGAGCTTAAAAAGCAGCTCGAAGAGCAGATTAACGAGCTTCAGACGCAAATTGACACGGCGCTTTCGTACAAGGAATTGCTTGACGCGCTGCACGCAAAATTGAACGATTTGAACAAAATGGACAGCGAAACGTCGCAAAAACTCGCGGAATTTTCTTCGGGCAAAGACAAAATCGAAGCGATGGAGAAAGATTTTAGAAAGCTCGTGGAACTTTCGGAGTCGATGGACAAAAAGATTTCGGAATTGCAGACAACCAGCGACGATTTGCAGAATTTGCAGATTCAGGTGCGCAATTTTCAGGACACGCTCACGGAGGTTTCCAGCCAATACGACCGCCTTGAGAAGAAAAACGACGTGCTTGACCGCGTGATGAAAGACATCGACACGTCTTTTGACAATCTGAAATCGGTGGAAGAACAACTTTCGGAGTGCAAGACGATTTCGGATTCGCTCCCGAACGAGCTTTCGACCATTCAGGCGCAAATTGCCGACATCAAGGCAAGCGATGCAAAAATCAACACGGCGGTCGAAAAAATGACTTCGCTGCAAACGATTTTGGACGAAACAGACAAGCGCATTGCCACGGTTACAAACGGTCAAGCGGGCATCGTGAAAGTGGAAGAGCGGCTGCAGCAGCTTTCGGACGAAATCAGCAACCGTATGAGCCTGCTCGAGCACCTCGCGCGCGTGGAAATCGACAGCAAAGAGCAAAAAGACGGTCGGCAGGAGGGCATTACGCCGCAACTCAAAGAGCGCGTCCGCCAGCTCAAAAAGCAGGGCTGGAAAAACGACGAGATTGCGCATAGCCTAAAGCGCACAAAGACCGAAATCGATTTGATTTTGGAAATGCAGCCGATGGAATAATCTTTTTTGCACCGTGCCATTATAATAGCACGGTATAGTGCTAGCGTAATAGCACGATATAGTGCTAGCGTAATAGCACGATATAGTGCTAGCGTAATAGCACGGTATAGTGTCATTAGGGGAGCACTATGTAGTGTCACTATAGGAGCACAGTATAGTGCCATTGTAATGACACAAGAATGTGTGAATTGCCTCTTGGCAGTCATTTTTCTGTCATTATCGTGCTTGTTTCGGAATCTTTTTTTGAAGTGAGTGAAGTATTTTAGAAAATGTCAATGGAATTTGCGAAAAATTATATATATAACATTCTTAGATTTTATATTGACAAATAAAATAAAAGTTTTGTACGCTTTTTTTGTACGAAAAACAACGGCGTTTTGCTTTTGCGAGGCTGATTTTAGCTTCGCGGCGGGCAGAACGCCGTTATTTTTTTATCTTTTTATGTTTGAAGGAGAAATCTATGAGTGATTTATTGCCAAAAATCGTGAGCAGCACCGTTCCGGGTCCAAAAACACAGGCACTTTTGGAGCGCAGAAATGCCGCAGTTCCAGCCGCACTGTGCGCAAAGACGTACCCCGTGGTGATTTCGCGCGGAGAGGGTGCGGCGTTTGAGGACGCAGACGGCAATGTGTTTTTGGATTGGATTGGCGGCGTAGGTGTGCTGAATATCGGCTATTCACACAGCGAAGTCGTGGAGGCGGTCAAGGCGCAGGCAGAAAAATATTTTCATACGATTTTTAATATCGTGGGGCACGAAGGCTACATTGCGCTTGCAGAAAATCTCAACAAAACAGTGCCGTGCGCACTTGGAAAGAGCGGTGCTCGAAAGACGTATTTTGCAAACAGCGGCGCAGAATGTGATGAAAACGCAATCAAGGTTGCAAAGGCGTTTACGGGTCGAAGCAACGTCATTTGCTTTACGGGCGCATTTCACGGCAGAACGAATCTGACCATGGCTCTTACGGCAAAAAAATCGTATGCGCTCGGTATGGGACCGTTCCCAGCGGGCATTTATCGCGCTCCGTATCCGTATCTTTATCGCGCGCCAGAGGGCTTTGACGAAAAGGCGGCGGTGGATTTTTACATTAAGGAGCTTGAGCGGGTGTTTGACGAAGGCGCGCCTGCAAAGGAAGTTGCGGCGTTGATTGTGGAGCCGATTCAGGGCGAAGGCGGCTTTATTCCCGCCCCGATTGAATGGGTGAAAGCCGTGCGAAAAATCTGCGACGACAACGGAATCGTGCTTATTGCAGACGAAGTGCAGTGCGGAAATTGTCGCTCGGGAAGATATTTTGCGTCTGAGTATTGGGCAGATGCAGGCTGCGCACCCGACATCGTAACAACGGCAAAATCGCTCGGAGCGGGCGTACCGATTAGCGCAATCACGGCGCGCGCTGAGATTATGGACAGCGTTCCTTCTGGCACCATCGGCGGCACATACTGCGGAAATCCGCTTGCGTGCGCGGCGGCGCTCAAGGTGATGGAAGTGATGAAGCGGGACGATTATGCAGCAAAAGCACGGCACATCGGTTCGCTCGTAACAGCGGGCTACAAGAAAATGGCAGAAAAATACGATGTCATCGGCGATATTCGCGGGCTTGGTGCAATGGTCGGCATTGAGTTCGTAAAAGACCGCAAAACAAAAGAACCCGCAACGGCTCTGGTCGCGCGTCTTGTGCAAGAGGCATTGCAGCGAGGGCTTCTCATCGAAAACTCGGGCAGTTATTCCAACGTTATCCGCTTTCTCGCGCCGCTCACGATGACGGACGAGCAGACAAAAGCGGGTCTCACGATTTTTGAAGACGCTCTGAAAGCAGCACTCAAAGGATAATATATGGAACAGCACCTGATTATTTCAATCGGTTGCGAGTACGGAAGCGGCGGCACTGCAATAGGAAAGCTGCTTTCGGAAAAACTCGGAATCGAATATTTTGACAGAGATTTTATCGACCAAATCATTGAGAGAGTGGGCATAAGCCAGCACGTTCTTGACCTTGCCGATGCAGGTTTGGCGGTAAAAGGCATCAGCCGCACAAACATCGGAGCGGAGGGCAATCTTAAATACACGGATTTGACCGACCGCCTTGTGTATATCCAAAAGCAAGTGGTAAAAAAACTCGCCGAGCGCGCGTCCTGCGTAATTATCGGGCGGTGCGCGGATTATATTCTCCGCGAGCGAAGCGATGTTATCAACGTGTTTATCTACGCGCCGATTGAAGAGCGGCTCAAAACCGTATCGGAGCGAATCGGCTGCACGAGAGACGAAGCGCAAAGGCTCATCGACGAAAACGACGCAATGTATCACGCCCGTTATCAGCAGATTACGGGGACATTCCGCGGCGACAGACACAATCGCCATCTTTTGATTGACTCAAGTCTTTTGGGTGTGGACGGCACGGCGGATTATCTTGACGACCTTGTGCGACGCGTCGAATTTGCAAAAGCGCAGAGAAAGGAGGAAGAAACCGATGGAAAATAAAAAGCAGTCAGATTTCAGCAAAGTTTTGGGCGCGCGAGACATTCTGGTTATTGCATTCGGCGCGATGATTGGCTGGGGCTGGGTTGTTTCGACGGGCAGCTGGATTCAGACAGGCGGTGTTTTGGGCACAATGCTCGGTTTCGCGCTCGGCGGCGTTATGGTGTTTTTCGTGGGCTTAACGTATGCCGAGCTGACGGCGGCTCTCCCGCAATGCGGCGGCGAACACGTTTTTAGCCACAGGGCAATGGGCGCAGTCGGCTCGTACATCTGCACGTGGTCGATAATCTTAGGCTATGTGAGCGTGGCGTGCTTTGAAGCGTGCGCGCTTCCAACGATTATCACCTACATTTATCCCGCGTTCCTCAAAGGCTATCTCTACAGTGTGGCGGGATTCGATATTTACGCTTCGTGGCTTTTTACGGCGGTGGCAGTCGCACTTTTTATCACTTGGATAAACATTCGCGGGGTAAAAACGGCGGCATTTTTGCAGACCGTGCTTACGGCGGTTATCGCGTCGGTTGGCATTATTTTGGTTGCCGCCTCGCTTTTTACCGGAGAGGGCGAAAACGTCAGCACCCAGATTTTCAACAGCGATG
The DNA here is from genome assembly GCA_937893155.1 of uncultured Treponema sp. Taxonomy (GTDB): domain Bacteria; phylum Spirochaetota; class Spirochaetia; order Treponematales; family Treponemataceae; genus Treponema_D. The sequence continues at coordinate 26,051 of CALBGU010000079.1, forward strand.
CGGGCATTTTGGCTTCTGTTTTTCGCGTCGCACTGGTAACGCCGTTCTTTTTTATCGGCTTCGACGTAATTCCGCAGGCAGCCGAGGAAATCGATGTTGACCTCAAAAAAATCGGCAAAATCCTCATTTTGTCAATCGTGCTGGCGGTTTTGTTCTACGCGCTCGTCGTGCTGGCGGTCGGGCTGATAATGTCTGCTTCCGATATTGCGCACTCGCAAAAAGAAAGCGGGCTTGTTACGGCAGACGCAATGGCAAAGGCATTCGGCAGCAAAATGATGAGCAAAGTGCTTATCGTGGGCGGAATGTGCGGCATCATCACAAGCTGGAACTCGTTTTTGATGGGCGGAAGTCGCGCGCTGTATTCTATGGCGGAATCGTATATGATACCGAAATGCTTTTCAACATTGCACCCGCAGTTCAAAACCCCCGTGAATGCGCTGTATCTCGTGGGCGGCTTGACAGTGCTCGCGCCTTTTGCAGGGCGAAAAATGCTTGTGTGGATTGTGGACGCGGGGAACTTCGGTTGCTGTGCGGCATATTGTCTCGTCGCTGTGTCGTTTTTGATTCTGCGCAAAAAAGAGCCAGCTTTGCCGCGCCCATACCGCGTGCCGTTTTACAAAGCGGTCGGCATTCTTGCGGTGTTGATGTCAGGAGTGATGATTATCTGCTACATCGTGCCCGCTTCAGGAAGCGCGCTTTCGGCGCAAGAATGGGCAATCGCGGGCGGCTGGTGCGTTTTGGGTGCAGTCTTTTTTGCAATGAGCAAGGCAAAATACCGCGAGAATTTCGGCATTTTGGTACACATCATTTCGTCCGAAGACGCAATGGCATTGCAGGCAAGCAACAACGAAATCGACAGCGCGCTTGACCGTGCGATTGACGCGGCGATAACGCTGATGCTGAAAACAAGAGGAGTTTCATTATGACGGATTTTTTGGAGAACTGGGATTATTTTTTGCCCGTGAATATCGTCTTTGGACGCGGCAGAACGGCAGAAATCGGAGAAAAAGCGCGGAAATTCGGAAAGAAAGCGCTTGTGGTTACGGGGAAAAACAGCGCGAAAAAATCGGGATTGCTGGACAAAATTACGCGGAATCTTCTTGCCGCAGGAATCGAAAGCACGGTGTTTAGCGACGTAGAGCCAAATCCGCTGACCACCACAGCGCAAAAAGGCGCACAGAAGGCAAAAGAAGCCGAGTGCGATATGGTCGTAGCAGCAGGCGGCGGCTCGATTATTGACGCGGCAAAGGGCATTGCGTTTGCCGCAAAAAACGCAGGCGACCTCAGCGATTATATCTTCGCACGAAAAAGCAGCGATAACGCGCTCCCCGTTATTGCCGTGCCGACAACGTGCGGAACAGGCTCGGAAGGCAACGGTTTTGCCGTGCTTACCAATCCCGCAACAGGCGACAAAAAAAGCCTGCGCTGTCCTGCGATAATCCCAAAACTTTCTATCGTAGACAGCGAAAATATGCAGACAATGCCGCAAAAAGTCCTTCGCAGTGTGGGCTTCGACGCGCTTTGCCACTGCATTGAGGCGTACACCGCGAACAACGCCCGCCCGCTTTCCTCCGCACTGTGCATCTACGCAATCCGATTGATAAACGATACATTGCCGTATCTTTGCAGCGGAGGCGACTCCGAAAAAGCGTGGGACGCGATGGCGCTCGCCTCTCTCATCGGCGGAATGGCAATCGGTGTGAGCGGCGTAACGTTGGCTCACGGAATGGAACACCCCGCAAGCGGTCTGAAAAACATCGTGCACGGCGAAGGACTTGCCGCACTCACGCCCGCCGTCTTAGATTTTTATGCGCAATCGCTGGAAATCGCTGCCCCTGCGGCACAAGAATTGGCAGACATTTCGCGCATTTTGGGCGGCAAAGGCGTTTTTGACTGCGCCGAACGGGTGCAAAATCTGATTTTGGAGCTGGGACTGCCGCAGAATCTCAGCACGCTCGGCATTGCCGAAAGCGACATCGACTGGCTGACCGAAAACTGTCTCAAAGTGTCGGCGGGAAATCTTTCCAACACGCCCGTTTTTGCAGGCGAGGCAGAAATTCGCGAATTATATCGGAGGGCGTTGTGATAGAAATAAAAGTGGCTCAAAAAAGCGATTTCGCCGTCGTCTTTCCGCTCATAAAAAGCCTGTGGCATTACCGATGTTTCAACGAAACAGAAACCCGCGCCGTATTTGACGGCATTGTTTCAGACAAAAACGCATTCGCATTTATCGCGCTCAAAGACGGAAACGGTGCAGGATTTTGCCACGGCACTTTTTTCAAAACATTGTGGATGTGCGGAGAAACGTGCTATCTTTCGGGCTTAATCGTGCACGAAGCATATCGCAGACAGGGAATCGGCACATTTTTGCTCGAAAAGGCAAAAGCAGAATCGCAAATGCGCGGCGCAAAGGCGATAATCCTTGAATCTGCGATTTCCCGAAAGATAGCCCACGCATTTTACGAGGCGCAAGGGTTTGAAAAATCGTGCTTCGGATTCGAGTTTCCCTTGTAAAAATGAAACTGCCCGTCATTATCGTGCTTGTTTCGATAATCTTTTTTTACGACAAGACAGAGGCAGCAAGGGGCTTTAAGCCCCTTGTTTCAACAAACAGCGGAAAAAGATTGGCGTATCAAGCACTCAGAATGACAAAAAACAAGTATACGTTCCGTACCGTCAAAACTTTTTTATGCGCAATCCTGCTGGATTGTCTCAAAAAATATTTTTGACCGCAATCCGAACGGATTATGATGAAAACACAAGTGCGACCGCTGCAATCTGCGTGGATTATGACGAAAACACAAGTGCGACCCATACAATCCGCGTGGATTGTGATGAAAACACAAGTGTTTGCCGTTCAATCCGAGTGGATTGTGAGTGAATCACGATTTTTTGCGCCAATCTGCACGCGATTTGCGTTGCCGCCGCGTCATTCAAAATGCCACAAAAAAATTGCCGTATCAAGTACGGCAATGATAAAAAGGTGATACTGAAACAAGTTCAGTATGACGGCTTTATTTTTGCAAAAGGCACGAAGCGAAAACCTCGACGGCTTCTCCGCGTCCGATTTTGCCCATTTTTTCGCCCGTTTTGGCTTTCACGAATACGGTTTCCGCCGCCACGCCCAAAATGCGAGCGATTGACTGCCGCACTGAATCCCGATACGGCAAAAACTTCGGGCGCTCGAGCAACACCACTGCGTCAAGATTTACCAGCGACCACCCCGCCGCCGTTACATCGCGCCACACCGTCTGCAAGAGCGTTGCCGAATCTGCGTCTTTCCATTCAGGCTCCTCGCTCGGAAAATAGCTCCCGATGTCGCCCAAACCAGCCGCCCCGAGCAGTGCGTCCGTAATCGCGTGAAGCAATGCGTCGCCGTCGGAATGTCCCAACTCACCGCGCTCCGACGGGATTTCCACGCCGCCCAAAACGAGCGCACGCCCCTCAACAAGCGGGTGCAAATCATAGCCCAAACCAGTGTGAATCACCTGCGCCTCCTGTTTTTTAAGCCGTTCAAGGTCGCTTGCGAACGTCAATTTCGTGTTCGCCGCATCGCCTGAAACCACCGTTACACGCCCCGAATCAGCAAATTCGTCCCAGATTTCCGTATCGTCAGTAAAATCGAGCGGATTTTCGGCGGCTTTTTTATGCGCAGAAAAAAACGGCGCAAACAAAAATCCCTGCGGCGTTTGCACCGCGGCAAGATGTGCGCGCTTTAAGTGACGAACGATTTTTTTGTCGGCAGAAATCTCCTTTTGCGTATCCACAGGCTCAAGCGCAGGAACAGCCGCCCCGCCCGCCCGCGCCGCCTCAAGCACGCGCACAATCACCGATTCGCTCACAAACGGACGCGCCCCATCGTGCACCAACACAATTCCGTTTGGCGAAAAACCTGCGGCGGCAAGCGTTTTAAGCGCATTGAAAACCGAAGATTCACGGTCTTTTCCGCCAGCGGTGAACACTATTTTTGTGTTTTTAGAAAGATTGCTGATTTCGCGGTCAGAAAAAAGGGCGTTCTCAGCGTCCGTTTTTCGCCCTTCTGGGTGCGTAATGACCAAAAACTGAACGGAAATCGCCTTCAAAAAAGCCCGCGCCGCCTCGGAAAGCACAGTGCCGTGCTTGAGCGGCAGATATTCTTTTTTTATGCCCGCGCCGATTCTCGTTGAAGAACCAGCAGCGGTAATCACAACGGCAACATCAGTCATCTAAATCGTCGTCCGAAACGTCCAAATCGCTGTCGTCTGTCTCGTCATCGTCCTCTGAATCATCGTCATCGTCCTTGATTCGCTCGCCTTCTTCAAGGTCGTCAAAATCATCGTCGTCATCAGCACTTTCAAACGATTTTTGCTCACGAACCTCAACCTCGCCGAGCGGCTCCAGTTTTTCGTGCAAAAGCTCCTCGACTTCTTTTGACGATTTCCCCATTGCGAACGCAATTTCGTCTTCCAGCAATTTTTTTGCACTGTCGTACAGTTTTCGCTCCAAAATCGGCAATTCCTTGATTTTTGAACGGTTATACAAATTGCGAACGATAGTCGCAATGTCTTTTACGCTTCCTTTTTTGAGCAAATCAAGATTTGTCTGATAGCGCAATTTCCAATCCGACGTAACAGGCTCGCACGGTTCACCCAAAAGTGCAAGCGCGGCTTCGGCTTCCTCGGCGGAAACAATCGCGCGAATTCCCTTAATCTTTGCGCGGTTCACGGGAATCATAGCTTCGGTGTCAGAAACTTCGATGTAGATGTTGTAATAGCGGATTTTTTCGCCTTTGAACACTTCGTCCGTAATTGCAGTAATTTTGCCGACGCCTTGGCTCGGGAAAACCACAACCTGACCAACTGAAAACTCTGTTTTATTATCACTCATACTGCCCATTATACCACAAAATCGACTTATTGGCAAATGAAAGCAACTTTGCGCAACGCCCCTTTCTGTCATTCCGAAACACGGCTTTTTTGAACCTAACGTTAGGTTCGATGTTGAACTAACGTTAGGTTAGATGTGAAACTAACGTTAGGTTAGATAGTGAATCAACGCGAGGTTCACGATGATGTTTCGGTCAAGCCGTTTTACTAAAAAGCGCGAATGTGATAGATTTTTTGTATGAAGAACAACATTTTTGTGCTCCACGCCGTTTTTTTCGCGCTTTTTTTGATTCTCGTGCTGCTTTCATTTTGCATCGGCACGGCAAATATCAGTGTGCAAGACGTGCTCGGCGCATTTTTGGTCAATGGCGGCACGGCGCGCAACATCGTGCTTTTTGTGCGATTGCCCAGAACGATTGCAGGAGCGGCGGGAGGTGCGTCCCTCGCAGTTTCGGGTGCGATAATCCAAAGCGTGCTCCGAAACCCGCTCGGTTCTCCGAACGTCATCGGCATAAACTCCGGCGCATTGTTTTTTTTGCTGGTATCCGCGGCATTTTTCCCTGAATTGCACGCCGCACAGCCGCTTTCGGCGTTCTTGGGCGCATTTTTGACCGTGCTGCTCGTCTGCGCGCTCGGAGCCAAAACGGGCGGCTCAAAACACGCCGTCATTCTCGCGGGCGTGGTGCTCAACACGCTGTTTTCCGCACTCTGCGATGCCGTACAGATTTTTGTGCCCGATTCCATTTTTGTGCGAAGTGCCTTCCGAATCGGCTCGCTCGCTCTCGTGCAGACCAAAAACCTCGCGCCCGCCATCGTCTGTATCGCGCTCGCCTTCGTTCTTGCCGCGCTGATTTCCTCAAGCCTCGACGTGCTCGCCCTCGGCGACGAAAGCGCCCAATCCCTCGGCATAAACGCGCGTGCCACCCGAATCGCCGCACTGCTCGTTTCATCGCTGCTCGCAGGGGCAAGCGTGAGCTTTTCGGGAATGCTCAGTTTCGTAGGATTGATTGTGCCGCACCTCGTTCGCACCATTTCAAGCAGCGCAATGAAAAACGTGCTCCCGCTTTCGGCGCTCGGCGGAGCAAATCTCGTGCTTTTGTGCGACATTGCGGCACGGTGCGCATTTGCCCCGTATGAACTGCCGGTCGGGATTTTCCTTGCCCTTTTGGGCGGAGTATTTTTCTTAGGATTGCTTTTGAAAGGACAGCACGCCAATGATTGAAAATGCGTTTTCTCTCGCTCAGATTTCAGCTGGATATGCAAAAAATCGCGTTTTGACCGACGTTTCGCTATCGATTCCGTGCGGCAAAATAACCTCCATTTTAGGCACAAACGGCGGCGGAAAATCCACGCTGCTCCGCGTTCTCTGCGGGCAAATCAAAGCAAAAAGCGGTTCGCTTTCCATTTTGGGACACGACAGCCGCCGTTTTTCCCGCCGCGATTTTGCAAAAACAATCGCGTTTGTGCCGCAAAACCGCGTTATTCCCGATTGCACGGTTGAACAGCTTTTGCTCTGCGCTCGCTTTCCGCACAAACACTTTTTCAGCCCGTATTCCGCCCTCGACAAGCACACCGTAAATGAAATCATCGAAAAACAGGGCTTGCAAAACATCGCACAGCGCCCGCTCACCGAGCTTTCAGGCGGGCAACGCCAAAAAGCCTACATCGCAATGGCTCTGTGCCAAAACACGCCCATTCTGCTGCTTGACGAGCCGCTGTCTTTTTTGGACATCGCGTGCCAATTTGAAATCCTTGCCATTTTACAGCACCTTGCAGCAAGCGGACGCACGATTGTGCTCGTCAGCCACGATTTGCCGCTCGCGCTCGAACATTCCGACAAAATCGCCATTCTTGACCGCGGAAAAATCGCGTATTCGGGTTCTCCAGACGAAAATGCCGCCGAAGAGCTAACCCGCGTTTTTTCTGTTCGCGCGCATCGGGTCAAACTCATCGACGGCACCTTTCGGTTTGTGTTTTCGCCGCGTCTATAGCTTGGTTAAGACTTTTTGCGTTTCATTTTTAAGAGCGACCGACAGCGCTTTGTCTGCCAAATTCTCCGACAGCGCAATCAGACAATTCATCACTTCTTTTACCTCGTCCGCTCTGATTTCGCCGCCCTCGCTTTGTGCCTCCGAAAGCCCGAGCTGCTTGCGTTTTTGGCTCGCCACGCACAGCAACCCCGCTTTGTGCTGAAGCCGCGACAAAACATATTCCAAGAGCATTCTTTGACGGCTCTCGAAAAATGCCTGCTTTTTATCCGACGGCAAAGCACCGCCCAGCTTTTTCATCTCTTCAAAAAGACCAGCGATTTTTTCTGCACTGTCAAAATCCGCGCTCTCAGGCTCTTCCGCTTTTTGATTTTGCGATTCAAAATCCTCCGTAAAATCCACAGCATTATTCAAATCGCTCGAAGCAAAATCGTCCTCGCCCGCGCTCGTTTCAGGCTCGTCCCACGCAGAATCGATGTCCTTCGGCACGGCAGAAGCTGCCGGCGGCACATTGATATGCACCACCGCAATCGTTCCCGCCGCCGTTTTTGGAATCGCGTTTTTGAGCGCTTCCTGCAAACTCGCTGAATTTATCATTGGAAGCACGTTCGGCGGCGTAAAATCTTTTACCGGGTCAGACACAAGCGGCCACGAAAAATTCTCTTCCTCGCTCGGCGTGTGCTGCTGAATTTCTGAAAAATCAAAATCCGTAACGTCGTCCAACGGCACGATTTCGTCAATGCTTTTTTCGACTTTTTCCTCAACCGAATCCTGCATTTCCTGAATATCTGCAACCTCGGTCGGTGTCTCCGCTGGAACCGGTGAAACAAAAAAATCCATATCTTCATTCTTTGCAGATTCCACGATTTCAGCGGGATTTTCAGCATTTTCGGCGCTGTTTTCATCAACCGAGTCGGTCGGCATATCTGCAAAAATATCGACAGAAGATTCTTCGCTAAGCGCAGAGAGCGAAGGCTCTTCGTCCTCCGCCTCCAACGCCGTATCATCTTCCGCTTTTTCTTCGTTTTGGAAATCCGCGTCAGCAGAGGTTTCTATCTCGCTTGGCAAAAGTTCCGATTCACTTTCAGCCGTGAGCGGCTCCGATTCGGCTTTCATCTCATTTTGACTTGCATTTACGTCCTCAATCGAATCAAAAATCGGCGCATCTTCTGCCTGCATTTTGCTTTGCAAACGCTGGATTCCGCTTTCTGAAAGCACATTTCCGTCGTCTGCGTCAAGCGTGCGCTTATACATTTCCAGCGCGTCCGAAACTCTGTTTTGCTCCTCGTACAGTTCGGCAAGGAACGTCAGCGCCTCTGGGTCTTCGGGGTGCTCGGCAAGATATTCCTTTTCGAGCACTTCGGCTTCGTAAAAAATCCCCTGCTGCCTCATTCGCTTTGCGCCGTCTTTGAGATATTCTTTGTAAGAAGGCGCAAGCTGCTCGATTTTATCAAAACATTTCTTTGCGCTGTCAAAATCGCCAATGCAAATGTCATACTGACCGAGCAAATTAAGCGTATGCGGGTCGTCGTCTGCGATTTTTAAAAGCGTGTCGATTTTCTGTTTTGCTTCGTCAACCTGTTTTGCAGAAAGCAAAATGCCCGAATATTGTTGCAAAACCGCAGAATCGTTCGGTTTTATGCTTTCCAGTTTTTCCATCGTCTGCAATGCCGCCGGAAGATTGCCCGTTTTTTCGTACGACGAAGCAAGCCCAGAAAGAGCAGGAACGTAATCGTCTTTGATATTCAACGCCGTAGAATACGCACTGACCGCACTTTTTGCATCACCTTGCTGCTCAAAAATAGTGCCGAGTTTTGTGTGCATTTTTTCATTTTCAGGCGAAAGGCGAATCGCCTGCATCACCACCGCGCCCGCATCTTTGGAACGGCGATTTTTCATCAGCAAATCCGCATAGCCGTCGATTGCTTCAAGCCAGCCCGGCTTTGTTCTCAGCGCATTTTCGTATTCAACAAGCGCCTCATCGGTCTTTCCCAGATTTTCGTAGCTTTTTGCGATGTTCAAATGCAAAATAGGGTGATTCGGGTCAATCTTCAATGCCCGCAAATACGCGTGAACAGCATTTTCGTGGTCACCGCGCTCGGCATAAATCGCACCGATATGGTTATACGCCAAAACGTCGGCAGGATTTTCGGCAATCACGTTTTCAAAACACTGAATTGCCTTTTCGTATTCACCCATATTTTTATAGGTAAAGCCCAAATTGTAATCCACCTGCGAATTTCCGCCGTGAACATTTCGGGCACGAATCAAAATCTCTTCGGATTCGCTGTAATTTTTTTTGCGCCGGTAAATCGCCCCCAGATTGTTCATTGCGCTCAAATTTTCTGCATCAAACGTCAAGATTTTCTTAAAAATCGGCAGCGCTTTATCATCGTATCCTGCTTTTACATACATATTTCCGACTTGTGTCAAAAGTTGAACATCGTCGGGATTATCACGCAAAAGATTCTGAAAAAGCCGTGTTGCTGTAGAAAAATCACGGGCAAGAACCGCAGCTTTTGCGCGACTCAACACAAGATTATCAATCATTTTTTTCCTGCCTTTGCTAGTTTTTTGGCAACGGACGCGCGCTCACTTCCTTTGAAAGTGTCCCGATAAATGCTTCGTCTATGCTTGAATATGTTGCCACCGCGAAATAATACACCGTGCCGTTCTTTAGCCCAGAAATCGTAAACGTGGAGATATTTCCCACATTCACCGGAGAATTTCCCTGCACCGCGCCCACGCCCAAATATTCTCCCGGGCGCGTTCCGTAATACACATAGTACCCGCCGACCGAATCATCAAGAGAATGAGACCAAGCAAGCGTAACCGAGCCGTCCCCCGCCGTCGCTGAAATTCTGAACGGAGGCAGAGGAAGCGCCGTTTCGGTATAGTTCAACGTGAGCTGCGTAATTGACGGCGATGTTTTTCCGCTTCCATCTGGGTACAAATCCGCGGCAACCTGAAAATAGCGCGCCGTGATTTCGCCGTCGATAGTTCCGTCCGCCTTCACCGCTTTCCATTCAGGTTTTGTGTCCGTCCAATCAAAATAATTATCACCGCCGCGCACAAAAATCTGAACTGCCGTTTGCGACGGCGTATGTAAAATCGCGTCAACCCTTTCCAGTTTTGAGCCAGGATTTACCGACAGCGGCTGGCTTTCGATTCTTCCGCCCGAAAGTTTGTACTCATCGTAATGCGTTTCTGAAAGATTATCCGCCTTGGGAAGAACCTTAAACGCCGCAACAGCCTGCGACGAAGCCTCACCCTCCAAACTCGTTCTCACAATGCGAAAATCGTCAATGCTTCCCGTAAACAGCGGGCAGATTTCAATCTCGGCAGGCACGCCCAAAATCGGCGTGTAGACAGAACCGCGGCTTTCGTGTCCCGATTCGGTCATATAGCAAAGCGATTCGGTTTTGCCGTTGATGCGGTATTCCAAAAGCCCCGTATGCTCATCAAACGAAATAATGTGATGCGCCCATTCGCCCGGCACAATCGTGTCGTAACTCGCAAGCGTCACTTCATTGCGATTTTGTTTATAGCCGTCAAAAACATTGGAGAATTTCCACTCAAGATGATTGTTAAAAAATGAAGCCGTAATCATCTGATAATTCACATAATCATTAACCGTGCGCGACGAACGCCACGAAAACACGATTTCGCCGTTTTCCGCGATTGACGGGCACAGCCAAAATTCCAGCGCAAACGAACCAGAAAATCCGCTTGAACCAAAAAGCGTGCCTTCACTGCCTTTGAGCGTCATTCCCGTGCCGTGTCCAGTGCTCAAAGCGGCGCGTTTTCCCATTTTGGCTTTTTTGGACAGCACAAAATTGCTTTCCGTTACGGTGTAATTTCCCGTCAAATCCGTTTTGGCTTTTTTCTCAAAATCCAGCAGCAAATCAGTAAATTCCGTCTCTTTGCGCGAATTCGTTGCAAGCTCAATGCTCTCCCAGCCGAACGCCCCCTTGCCGCGCTCTACGCCGCGTTCCAGCGAAAACGGCTGCCACCCGTTTTTCCCGCCAAGCACGATTGATTTTGATTCTGCCTGAGACTTTGCCGCAAAAAGCGATGCAGATAGTAGACAAACTGACGCAAATCGAAGTATTTTTAATCCAGATATTTTTTCGGACATAAAACTTTTACCAGCCTATATGACAAACGATATTGATACACGAGAAATCTTGCACCAAACAGCACTCAACGCACCGAATTCGAGCGGTGTCTATCTTTGGCGCAACCAAGACAGCACAGTGATTTACGTCGGCAAGGCAAAAAACCTCAAAAACCGGCTTTCATCGTATTTTTCAGGACGAAAGGACATCAAAACCCAGATGCTCATCGCCCACGCTGTTTCTATTGAGTATATCACAACAACAAACGAGTATGAAGCGTTTTTGTTGGAAAACAACCTTATAAAAAAATATTCTCCCCGCTACAACATAAATCTCAAGGACGGAAAATCGTATCCGTCCCTCAAAATCACAAAAGAAGATTTCCCCAAAATCGTAAAAACGCGCCGCGTTATAAAAGACGGCTCGCTTTATTTTGGACCTTTCCCCGATGCAGCAGCGCTTGATATTTTCATCAAGACTTTGTTTAAATTATATCCCATTCGCCGATGTAAGACAATGCGCAAAGGAGTTGCGTGTATGTATTATCATATTGGACAATGCAAAGCGCCGTGCTGCTCAAAAATCGACAAAAAGTCCTATAACCAATTTATCGAAGAAATTAGAAAACTTCTTGAGAATAAGGGCGAGCAAACCCAAAAGAAAATCGAACGCGAAATGAAAGAAGCAGCGAAAAATCTGGATTTTGAAAAAGCCGCCCGCCTCCGCGATGGACTCAAAGCGCTGATGGTGATGCAAAATCAGAACATCGTGGAAACGTTCAGCGCTGATGACCGTGATTATTGTGCATTCGAGCGCGAAGGCGAAATGGTGAGTTTTTCGATTTTGAGCGTCAGGCTCGGAAAACTCACCGAGCACGAACTTTTCAGGACAAAAAGCCTCAGCGACGACGAAAATCTGATGGGCGAATTTTTGTGCGCGTATTACGATAAACGCGAAAAAATCCCGCCCGCCGTGTTTTTGCCCAAAATGGCACTCGCGGACGAAAACGGCAGCGATACCGATTCGTCTATCGAGCATGTGCGCCATTGGTTCGCCGAGCAGTTCGGTTTTTCGCCCGAAATCCAGACCATCGACATCACAAGCGCGGACGACGACGGCGCAAAACCGTATCTCAGGCGCACCAACGCGGCTCTTACGCTGGAGCGTCATCGTGCCACGCTCCGAATGGCACAGCAAAACGCCCGCGAAGACATTATCCGCCGCGCACGCAAAAAAAGCGACACACCCGCAATGCAGGAGCTTCAGCGCGTTTTGAGATTGCCCAATCTGCCGCGCCGAATCGAAGGCTTTGATATTGCGCACATCGGCGGCAAGTTCCCCGTAGCAAGCCTTATCAGCTTTTTTGACGGCAATCCCGACAAAAAAAATTACCGCGAATTCCGCCTGAAAACCACCGACGGCATTATTGACGATTTTGCGAGTATGAAAGAAGCGACCGCCCGCCGCTACACGCGCCTTTTGAACGACGGCAAGGAATTGCCCGACCTGCTTTTGATAGACGGCGGCATTGGGCAAGTGAACGCCGTGGACGCAGTGATTTCGAGTCTGGGATTGTCCATTCCGATTGCCGGGCTGGCAAAGCGCGACGAAGAAATCTGGCGACCGCACACGAGTACACCGATTTGCCTTCCCAAACACAGCGACGCACTGCGCCTTCTTCAGCGCGTGCGCGACGAAACGCACCGATTCGCCACGAGCCGAAACCAAGAGCTTCGCACCAAAGAAAACACGGTCAGCCCCTTTGAATCGCTCCCCCACGTCGGAAAACAGCGCGCACGGCTTTTGAGAAAGGCATTTACCACGCTCGAAGACCTTGCCGCCGCCCAAGAAGCCCAGATTGCCCAAGCAATTCACGTTCGCGCATCTGATGCGTCAGAGATTCTGCTTGCCGCCAAAAAACTTGCCGAAAAACAGCGCCGCTCCAAAAAGCGCATTTCCGCCTCGCTCACCCAAAGCGGCACGACCGCCGAAAAAGCCGCCGAAGCCGCCCGCGCGCAAAATCTCGCGCTCCTCGCCGCCGAGGACGAAGCCGACTATTCCTGACAGCGAAAAAAAAGGCGCGGCATTTTTTCACCGCACCTTTTTTTACTGTTAGCACATTATTTCTTCAATGATTTGATTGCTTGAATAAGAATCGGAGAGAACCCCGCGACAATCGCCGTAACTGCTCCCGCTTCCATTCCTTTCAGCGCAAGCAAAACGCCTCCCGCCATTCCGCTTATACCAAGCAAAAAAGTAAAAATTTGACCCAAAATGGGAACAATAAAATTACGCCGAGCACGTTTTTGCTGTTCATAAACATCTGCGGCTGCATATTTTTCAGTCATTGAAAGAATTCGATTCGGGAAATCCGCATCAATTTCCTTGAAACCTTTCAAAATATCAGGATGCGGCAATGGACCGACATACAGTTCATTTTTCAAACTTTGCTCAACAACCACATCAGTTTTTTTGTCCGCCATGGTAAACCTCTGCATTATTGATTGCAAGCCGCATTGTATTGCCAGTGCGTTCAAATGCACGCGCAACCGCCGCCCACGCATTTTCTGCGCCGCAATACGTCTGAAGAGGACTGTTTACATCTGGAAACAAATCACCTATCGAAGTAATCCCATCAGAAAAACTCAGTGTTTGCATAATGCTCGCCCCCTTCACGCATTCGCCTGTGAGGGAGAAACAGGCTGTACTTGAGAAACAGGCTGTGCCTGCTGCTTTTTGCGCAGAAGAGCGACTTTGTTCGCTTCTTGCACCTCCGTATCAACCTCTTTGGCAAACGCCTCGTATTTCGACTCGCCGTTTTTGAGCATAAAATTCAGATAATCAACGATATTTTCGTTAAAAAACACCGTCAACTCTTTTTTCGCCTGCGACGCATTCGATTTCCCCTTTGCCGCGCTCTTGAGCTCGCTGTATTTCTTGTCTGCCGCCTCAAACGCCGCCTGCTTTGCCTTCAAATCCGCAATGCACTCCTTCAAGCCGAACAGAGAATCCGCCGCCGCCTTTACGCCAGATGCCGACAAATCGCCCAAAAGCGAATTGATTTTACCCGACTCCATCGCATAGCTCATCGTCATCAGCGTCTTTCCGTGCGCGTCCAAAATCTGCTTAATCGGCTTAATCGCCTCGTTCGATTCTGCAATCGGCACAATCGCGTGCATTTCCGCCGTTGCAAACAGCGCCTGCACCGCCTTGTCGCGCGCCCTGTCCTTATCCTCAAGCTCGCTCGCCTCTTTCGTCGAATCCGAAAGCGAAATCACCTCGTCCGCCTTTGCTCTCGCCTCGCTCACATACTTTGCAAACCGCTCGTCTGCCACCGCCTTGGCGTGCTTTTCGAACATATCGCTCACCGTCCGCACCCTCGTCGCCACTTCCAACGTACGAACATTTTGATTCAATTTTTTTACCAGCATTGTAAAAACACTCCCTTATAAAAATAATGCTTTCAAAAAGCCTTTTTATCATATCATTTTGCGCATAAAAAGCAACTCAAAATTCATACTGATTATCTCACCTTAACCCGATAATCTTCTGCTCATACCAGAGGTAGCAAGAGGCTTAAGCCCCTTGTTTCAACAGACATTGAAAAAAGATTGCCGTATCAAGAGCGGCAATGACAAAAAAGCATACTTTTTGCGTCAGAAAAAAAATTTATTATCAGCCTATTTTAAAAGAAGCCCATAAAAATTAAAGCACGTCAATCCTATTTTAAGAGAAGATAATAAAAATGAAAGCATTTCAATCCTAATTTAAGAGAAGGCAATAAAATTTAAATCATCGTCAGCCTATTTTAAGAGAAGACAAAAAAAATAGATTTTCGCCGTCCTTTTGACCAAAGCGAAAAAAAATCCCCTGCGCTCACCCACGCAAGGGATTTAAGGAGAAATGTATTTTGGCAAAAAATTATTTTATCAAACCGAGCGGATTCACTGTTTTTCCGTTCTTGTACACCGTAAAATGCAAGTGCGGACCTGTACTCATACCAGTGCTGCCCACCTTTCCAATCTGCGTGGACGTATTAACCACCTGCCCTTTGTGCGCAAGAATCTTGCTCATGTGCCCGTAGAGCGTCTTGTAGCCCGAATGGTGCGTAATAATCACATAATTTCCATACACCGAACTGTAGCCCGTTTCCGTTACCGTGCCCGAAAGCGCCGCAAAAATCGCCGTGCCCTGATACGCCGCCATATCAATGCCGCCGTGGAACGTGCGTCTGGACGAATCGAACGGACTCGTGCGATAGCCGTAATACGAAGACAGATAATAATACGAATGGAGCGGCTTGACAAACAAATCGCCGTTGATTTCCTGCCGCTTGGTGTAATCCATACGCGCGCCGGGCAAAAACAGCGACGCGCCCGCGCTCAACGAGGAATCAAGCGCAACTTTATTCACATATGCGCAGTCGTCGGCGTTGATTTCGTATTTTTCAGAAATATCTTTGATGGTCTCGCCGTTTTTGCCGACCGTGTACAAAATGCCTGCCATCGACGGAATGCGCAAATACTGATTTATCTGCAATGTGCGGGAATTCTGGATATTGTTCACGCTCAACAGCGTATCTTCCGTAACGCCGTAGCGCTCGGCAATCTTTCCAATCATATCGCCTGCTTTTACGCGGTACGAAAGATACGTTACCCCGTCCGCCGCAACGTGGGTTGACTCTTCGCTTTCAAGCATTTCGGTCAAAGACTCGCCACTTTCAATGCTTTCCATATTTTCAAGCGCGGCTTCCGTGGAAGATACAATGCTCGGCGTTTCAAAACCACCTTGACCTTGCCCCAGCGATTTTCGCTTCTGCACCACCGCCACGCACACAATGCCCGCAACAACAACGCAGGAACAAAATGTAAGACCCGCACAAATCAGCCCATTTTTTATATCAGACTTTCGCATATCATCACCCTTAAATAAGTTTCTTCATTTATGTTTTACTTTTTATTCAATCCGATAAGATACGTTTCAAACGATTCGCTTCTACACGCTTCGGGCTTAAATCCCTTTGCGCTCTCAAAAACAAGCCGCATTTTCTTGAGCATATCCGCTTGATTGCCGCTCTGAAAAATCTTCACGACAAAATTTCCGCCCTTTTTCAGCATTGCCTCCGCATACCACAGCGCCATCTCCACAAGAGCAGACGAGCGCGCCGTATCAACCGTTCTGTTGCCCGTTGTAAGCGGGGCGGCATCGCAGACAACCAAATCGTAGGGACCTAGCTCTGTAATTTTAATACGGATTTCTTCAGAAAGCAAATCACCCTGTAAGAAAAAAAGATTATCGCCTTTTACATTCTTGGAAAGAGGATTTAAATCGCAGGACACAACTCTGCCAGACCCCTCCATTGCTCTGAGCAAAAAGGTGGTCCAGCTACCGGGAGCTGCCCCAAGGTCAAGAACGGTGTAATTCTTTTTTATCATACCAAACTTTTGGTCAATCTCTTGCAATTTATACACAGAACGGGCTGGATACCCCTCTGAAAACGCCTTTTTTGACCAATAATCAGGTTTTTCGTAACTATTGGAAGCCATAGAATAATTTTCGGCAGTAAAGTGTGTTTTAGCCTACTGTATTTTTTATATTTTAACAATATAAAATACAAAAATTTACCGTCCCGCACAGCAAAAAATACACACGCACTGCTGACCGTGAGTTAAAAACACAAAAAAAACGAAACTATTGGCGTAAAACATAAAACTTGGAGAAGAACTTATAAAATCCTGTCAAAACATAAAAAGAAACTTAAAATATATTGACAATTTTTTTTGAATTTAGAATAATGGAATAGAAATTTTGGAGATATTGGAGGTTATTGATGAACGCACATACTTTCAGCGGTTTTATTCTGGCAGTCATGTTTTTCATGGCGGTATTCGCATTTGCAAGAGTGCAACTCACCCCTGAAAATCCTCACAAAGCAATAGACGATTATATGAAATCTTTCGAGCGGCTCATTGAGCAAGTGGAAACGCTCGACCCAACGCTTGAGCAGAATTTTTCAAATCTCGCGCAAAACTCAAAAGAATTTGCAATAACAGCCGAGCGGCTTCAAAAAAATGAAGTATGGACAAAAAATGATTCTGCAATGCTTACTATTCTGAATGCACGCTACGATATTGCGGTGCAACGGCTCGTTTCGGGCAATTTGGCAAGCGGAAAAGCAGTTTCGTTTACTCGATTGCAATAGAAACTGCTTTTCATTTTTGCAAGGGGCACAGCTGCCCCTGTTTTTTTTAATTGCGCACAATTTTCCCGCAACAGTCAACAGCATCTTTCTGATTGCACACAATCTTTCTACATCATCAATTCGCATTTTTCCAACAGCAATCGTATCAGCAAAAAATAAATTTCTTGTAATTTTGTAAAAAAAGAGCGGATTTTTTTCTATTGATTTTTGATACTTTCTTATAAAATTGAAAATATATTTTCGGGTATGAAAAGAGAAGTGAACCGCCGAAAATAAAAAAGATAAAGAGGAAAAATGTCGTCAATCCAGAAAATCGCTATCAGTCTTTTGGTCACAATTCTTTTGTCCGCCGTATTTTTTGCGACGGCGTTATCCGACGTGTCCAAAATGGTTGAAACACGGTTTTATCAGCCCGCAGTCATTGCCTCGTATCTTAAAAAAACGGACGAAGCCGCAAAATCGCTTGAAACCTACCTGAATGACGAGAAAAAACGGTTTGCCGAATACGCATTAAATTCGTTTATCGAATCATTTTTGCAAGCCACGCCGTCCGATGTCGATGTGCAAATGCGCACGAAAATCACCGGCGACACGTTTATGAGCACCACGGGGCTTTTGGGACTTCGTTTCATCGACGCAAACGGGCGTTATGTGCACTATTCCACGTTTAGCACAGATATTCTTTCGCGAACAGAAAACCGCATCGAATATAAAAATTACGGCGACCTCGGGGAATTGCCGTTCAGCGCGATTTTGCCCGAAGATATGGGAGACGCGCCACAGTATCCCGAAGAGCTTGCAAAGCGGATTCGCGTGATTTTTGACAACGAAACAGATGCGAGCGGGCGCATTATTTTTTCTGTGCCGTATTACGATATGCTGTCGGTTTTTCGCGGATTTTTGGCGTTTTATGTTTCTGCGCAGGATTTTCCGCATTATCTCATATCGCTCGGTCAATCCACGCTCGGCACGCAGTCCACGCTGGTGGTCAGCCGCGATTCGTTCGGGGACGCAGGCTTTTTGTTCGACGTGCCGCCGTTGTCTTCCGACGCGAATAAGGCACTGCGGCTTTTGCTTGTCAAGGCGGCGGGCGAAAAATGGCACAGCGAAAAAGACCGTGTCATCACGCTCAATGAAGCCGACGAAAACGACATCTGGACGCTGTTCACCGCGCACACCTCATCTGGCGAAAAAATCGGGTGGCTCGTAAAAAGCGACGTATTTTTGCTGAACGGCACGCTCAGGCTTTTCTTTTTGGCAAGCGCCGCAATCGTTCTTTTTTTGATAATCTTTTTGCTGTGCTGCCTTCTTTTCCGCGACAAAATGCAAATTGTCAGAAAAAGAATTCGCCGATTTCAATTCCACATCATCACCGATTATCTTGAAAAGAAAGAAAAAGTCGATTGGCAAACGATTGCAGACAGCATTCAGTTGAGCAAAAGCGATTTTTCTGCGCAGATAAAAGAATCGCTCGGGCACGTCGGCAAGCGCAAGAGCCGCGAAATCGACGCATTGCTCGAAAAAAGCTGGAGCGATATTTTGACCGTCCTCGGCGCAAAAGACGCAAGAGGTGCAAACTCGTTTTCGCTCGAACAGCTCAAGCGAATGTTGGAAGAAGTCCTCAAAAATCATCAGCCAAGCGTGCAGGTCGTTGCCGCAAGTGAATCGCCAAAACGCGCGGGAGCCGAGAGCGAAATCCCAGCGGCAGAAGCGGTCGATGACATTGAAGAAATCGAAGAGGCAGAGGACGCGGAAGAAATCGAGGAAATCGGCGAAGCGGAAGAGATAGAAGAAATTGAAGAAGCGGAAGAAGTTTTGGACGCAGAAGACGTGCAGGGACTTGAGGAAATCGGCGAAGCAGACGAACTGCCCGAGCATCTCAAGCCCAAACCAGCCGAGGATTTTAAGAACAATCCGCTTTCAGATGATATTGCAAAATTGCTCCAGTCAAACGATGCTGATGTTTCCGAACCGTTGCCGCTTGACGAAGCCGAGATTGCAGACGCAGAGCCTGTTGCGGACGAAGAAAACGCACAAGATGTTGAAGAGATTGCAGACGCAGAGCCAGAAATCCTAGACACAGAAACGGCAGAAAATCCCGCAGAAGAAATTGCGCAGGAAGTCGAAGCAATCCCAGAAGACGCGCCCGCAGCAGAATCGGAGGAGGCGCTCAACGAGGAGGACGCGGCAGAGCCTGAGCTTGAGCCGATAGAGGAAATTGCGGAAAAAAATATGGCAGAGCCGACAGCCCAAGAGCCAAAAAACACTGCTGAAACAAAAAAGAGCGAGAACCAAAACGGCGCAAACACTGCCGAAAACGACGATGAAGAAGACGAAATCGTCACCAGCGAGTTTGAGGACGAGTTTGACGAGGTTACAGCGGCGGCGCGGGCAGAAGATAAAATCGAGGAGGAAAAATCAGCACGGCAAATTTTTAATTCTGACGATTTTGTGTATCAAAAACCAGATTTTTCGTTTCTCGATGATTCCGCTTTTGAGGCAGAAGACGAAATTGAAAGCGATGATTTTCCTCCAGAAGCGGAGTTATTGCCGATAGATTCCAGTTCAGAATCGTATGTTGTGCCACTGTTCTGCGATGTGCAAGACTGCACAGAGGAGCTTTTTGGCGAAGATGAAACGGCGTCCGTGGTAGAACGAAACGGCGTTTTTGTCGTCGCGCCCAATTTGGACGTGGCGCAATCAGAGAAAAATCAGGGGCTTGTGGAGCTTGTTGATTCCGTGAGCCACAGCAGAGGTATAAAATGAAGCATTATGCACAACTTATCGTGCGCACTTACGAGTGCGATTCTTACGGGCATGTGAACAACGCGGTGTATTTGCATTATCTTGAATTTGCGCGTATGGAATTTTTGAAGCAAATCGGTTTTGATTACAAAGGAATGGTCGATGCGGGCTATTTTTTATATGTTACGCACGTTGATATTCACTACAAAAACTCCGCCGTACTCGATGACCATTTGACCATCGAAGTCGATTCTATCAAGCTCGGCGCAGTTTCCGGCACATTCCGTCAGGTAATCCGAAAAGACGACGGCACGGTGTGCGCAGAAGCCGAGGTGTCTTGGGCGAGCGTAGACAGCAAAACCCGCCGTCCGTCGCGCATTCCCGCCGCATTTATGGTGGACGGATTGCTCCCCGACTCCACCGAGAAATAAATTTTTCGCTCATTGACAAAACTCTTTCTGTCATTCCCGCTTTTGTTGCGGGAATCTTTTTTTCACCAACTACTGTAGCAAGGGGCTTAAGCCCCTTGCTTCCTCTGCATTGTTAAAAAAAATTATCGGTTCAAAGAGAGATAATAACAGCATACCTTTTGAAACACCTCCAACACGCTTTGTGAGATGTTGAAACAAGTTCAACATAACAGAATTTTTGCAAAAAATAACACAGACATTGCTCTGTCCATCTCGGACATTGCTCCGTCCAGATGAATTTTTTCAAAAATGACGTTGTTTTTGCAAAAAATGATGTGTTTTTTGTTTCAAACAACGTGGTTTATGAAAAAATCAATGTGGTTTAAGAAGAAAACGACGTGCTTTTTTCTCTAAACAACGTTGTTTTTCTTCTAAGCAACGTGCTTTTTCTTTCAAACAACATTGTTTTTTCTCTGAATGACATTGTTTTTATTTCAAATGATGTGATGAGAAAAGAATTATTGGTGAAATGGTGCAAAATGTATGTGTGTCATTCTGTCATTGACGTGCTTGGCGCGGCAAAATCAGCGCGGGGCAATCTCGTCGCAAGAAGCGTTCATCGTATTTACCAAGGCGGCGACGCATTTTTGGTCGCGCGGAGAAAGGTGCGCAATTTTTTCAGCCAACCGCCGCGCATCAGAAGAACAGCACAGCGGCTCCGCGCCCGTTACCAAATATTCCACCGACACATTCAAGGCTTTTGCAATTTTTACCGCAATATCCGCCGACGGAATCGAAGAATTTTTCTTGAGATAATTGCTTATGCTACTCGCCTGAAGCCCCGCACGCGCCGCCAATTCTTTGACCATCAATCCTTGATACGAAAGTTCTTCCTGCAAGTTTTCTTTGAACGCCATACCATAAGATGTACAATAATTTACGTTTTTTCGCTTGACAGAGTAGTAAATCTACTTTTATAATCCGTATCGAATGTAATTTTACTTTTAAGCGTAGTAAATTTACGTTTGAAAAAACATTTTAGGATTTCGTTTTATGCAAGATACCCCTTACAATGAAGATGAGGAAATCAGTCTCATCGATTTATTCGCCGTATTGGTTCGCTACAGGATTTTTATTGTGATTTTTACGCTTGCGTCGGCGTTTTTGGCGGCATTTGTGCTTTTTGTTTTGCCGCTTTTGCAGCCAAAAACGAGCGTAAAAGAGGTTACGATTTCGTATTCCGTGCAATCGCGAAACCTTTCTCAGCCGCTTGTGGAAAACGGATTCCCGCGTAATTTGGGCAGTGCGGCAAAGGCGTATTTTTCAAATCCGTGGCTTATTGCGCGAGAAAACAAGAAGTATCCGATTTTTGCGCAGGAAGACAATGCCGAAAAACAGACCGACAAGCAATACAACACGTTTATTCAGCAAGTCATAAAGAACAAAAAGCTCGATGTGCCGAAGCTCGATGTGTCGCTGCCGAACGAGTTTATCGTGGTGCTGACCGTGCGGGAAGAAAAAACGGAAATGGCACTGCAATTCTTCGATGATATGATGAAAGAAATCAATATGTCATTTGATGAGTTTTACCGCCCGCAACTCGAGAGCCTCAAAGAAACAACCGAGATTTCGCTTGCGTCAATCAAGGCAAATCCGTCAAGTCTGATTTCTGATATGCAGCGTCTTGAGTCGCTGAAAAACGCGATAACGCAAGAGCTTGCGGCGAATGAACCGTATGTGTCTTGCCCAGAGCCGCCGTTTATCGAGGATAAAGCGCAGGGCAGAGCAAAAAAGAGCATTATTGTGCTGTTTGCGGGATTTTTTGTCGCGGTGTTCCTTGCGTTCGCACACAATGCGTGGGTAAATATCAAAGCCGACCCAGAGGCGAGCAAAAAATTGCAGGACGCGTGGAACGCAGGTTCTCGAAAGCAGCACTAAAAAAAATCCCCGTGCCAATCAAGCACGGGAATGACATCAAATACAGTTTTAGCGCGCGTTTTTAGCCAGTCGCTGACTGTAGTTCTTTTCAATCCAGTCTTTGTATGCGCCGCTCTTGATGTGGTTAATCCACTCTTCGTGCGCCAAGTACCAGCGAATCGTTGCGAGCAATCCCTGCTCAAAGCTCATTTTGCGCTCCCAGCCGAGTTTTGTCTTCGCCTTTGTGCAGTCAATCGCGTATCGGCGGTCGTGTCCCGGTCGGTCTTTGACGTAAGTGATGGTCTTTCTGACTTCCTCCGCATCTTTGCCGAGTTCTTTCGCGGTCAAGTCGATGACGGTGTTCAACAGCTTGATGTTTTCCCATTCGTTTTCGCCGCCCAAGTTCCACTTTTCGCCTGCGGGAGATTTGTTCACGATTTCCCACACGCCGCGGTTGTGGTCTTCCACATAAATCCAGTCGCGGATATTCTTGCCGTCGCCGTAAACTGGCAGGTTCTTGCCTTCTTTGATGTTTGAAATCATCAGCGGCAGGAGTTTTTCAGGGAATTGCAGCGGTCCGTAATTGTTCGTGCAGTTCGACAGCGTTACAGGAAGCGCATAGGTGTGGAAATACGCCAGCGCGATGTGGTCGCTTGAAGCCTTGCTTGATGAATACGGAGAGCGTGGGTCATACGGCGTGTCTTCGCGGAAATAGCCCGTTTCGCCCAAGCTGCCGTACACTTCGTCGGTGGAAATGTGGTGGAACAAAACGTCGTCGCGCACGTTGTCGAGCGAACAGTGCCAATAATTTCGCGCAACGTCAAGCAGCGTATACGTGCCCATGACGTTTGTCTTGATGAACGCTTCTGGTCCTAAAATTGAGCGGTCAACGTGGCTTTCGGCGGCGAAGTGAATCACGGTGTCGATGTCGTATTGTTTGAAAATGCGCTCGATTTGCTCGCGGTCGCAGATGTCTGCTTTCTCAAAGATGTAGCGCGCTTTATCGCCGAGAGCCGACACGCCGTATTCTGCTTCCACAGCGGAAAGATTTTCGGGATTGCCCGCATACGTCAAGCAATCTACGTTGATAATTCTGCCAGAAAAGCCAGAATCTTTGAAGCACGCCTCTCCCGATGTGCTTTTGCCCAAAAGGTAATTGATGAAATTCGAGCCGATAAACCCACAGCCGCCCGTAATCAAAATATTCGTTAATTTTCTTGCCATTGTTTTACTCCTATGCAAAAAGTCTTATCGTTTCCGTCGCATTTTCCAGCGCGCGCTTGATTCCGCACGCCGCTTCATACGCCAAATGAACTGGAACTGCATTTCCTATCATTTTATACGCGTTGTTCGTATCCGTATAAATAAATTGAAAATCATCGGGGAATCCCTGAATTCGCGCAATTTCCCGAACCGTCATTCTGCGGTATAACTGTTCTTTTCCCTGCGCAAAACGGCATTTATCCTGCGCAATTTTTTCCATTTTTGGAGCTTGCGGGTGAAGTTGGCATTGCCGCCCCGAAGCCTGCACCGTAAACGCCTGCTCGTCCCAAGATTTTACGCGGTTTCGGCTCATAAAAATGGGCGAATACGCGCCTGTAAAATATTCATTGTTGTTGATTGCCGCAGGATTATGCTTGTTTTTCTCCAGAGTCGGCACAGCGGAGTCTTTCAAATCCCAAATCACATCTTTGAGCGTGAGTTTTTTATCGTCGCTTTCCGTTGAGCCTTTCGGAAACACAAAATTGATATGCAAATCATCTCTAAAACCGATATAAAAAACGCGCTTTCGCTCCTGCGCAACGCCGTAATCTTTTGCATTGACCAGCGTCAAAGAAACGCTGTAGCCGCACTCTTTGAACATTTTGAGAATATTCTGCACCGCTTCGGAATGACGATTTGCCAACATTCCGCTGACATTTTCTGCCAAAAAAAACTTCGGTTTTTTGTTTTTGAGAATTCGTATATATTCAAAAAAAAGTTTTCCGCGCTCGTCGTCTATGCCGCGCAATGCCCCCGCTTCAGACCAAGACTGACACGGCGGACCTCCGATAATTCCGTCGATTTCATCGGGAAAATCGGATTCTTTTATGTTTCTGATGTCGCCTTCGATGAGGTGCGTTTTTGGGTGATTTGCCTTGAACGTTTCCCAAATCGTTTTGTCAAATTCATTCGCAATCGGGATTTCAAAGCCAGCCATTTCAAAGCCCAAATCAAGCCCACCGCAGCCGCTGAACAAACTTATCACTTTCATCATTGCGCCTCGATTCCAAAGGCGATACATTTTGCGCCCCGTAATTGTGCAGGATTATTCGGATTTTTTATCTGCACATCTTGAATCGAAAGATTCTTATTTTGCTTTGAAAGTGCAATCAATTCAGAAGCATTTTCAAAAGAATGAAATTTATCGTTGTTTATAATGCACATAAAATTAAATGTGTTCCGCGGATTTCGCTGGTAAACATAATCGAACACCGTAAACGGATTTTCAATTCCCCACATTCCGCGAATACGCAGATATGTAATGCCAAGCGGGTCAACACGATTGACGTGCCCCAGTTCTTTGCTTTCTGCAAACTCAACGTTCGGTATTGACTCAACGCCGTTTTTAATCGTTGATTTTATCGTTTCATAGGTTTCTTTGTCTGCGCAATAATCTTCTCCGTAGACGAACGCTAACGATTCAAGCCTATTGCCGTTTACCACACCGACCGCATAAATCATATCTTTTTGCGTCCACGGCTCGCAGTCGCGACACGCTTTTTTTATCATCGGGCTATGTGCAAACAATTTTGCTTTCGGATAACTTGAGTTCAATGCAAGCGCGGCATTCCTGCTCTCAATTTTCTTTACTTCAATAGCATCTCCGCCGCGAAGCATACTGTCTGGCGGATTATTTTGATTTCCAAGATACGAAAAAGTCTGTGCAATCGCTACATTCCGCGTTTGTTCGTCTGCAACGCCGAGCGTGTTTGCAAACAAATCTTTTATGTACTCTTCCAACGCCTCGCCCATAGTATTTGCGCGATTTCGGCTACTGCCTTTTCGTATCAATTCAATCTGCGGATTTTTTACCAAATGAATAATCGCCGAAATGATATTGCTCATTATCTCTGCCATTTCCCGTTTAGGTCGAAGTATTTGCCGTTCGCGTCAAAGCTGGGGTGCTTTGTGTCTTTGTCGCTCAAAAGCGGCGGGAGAGATGGAGCAACTGCGCTCCAGTCAATGCCGATTGTCTCGTCGTTCCACATCAAACCGCCTTCGCCTTTCGGGTCATAAAAGTCAGTGCATTTGTACGCGAAAACCGCCGTGTCGCTCAAAACATAAAATCCGTGCGCAAATCCTTCGGGAATATAAAACTGATTCTGCTTTTCGCCGTCGAGAATTACGCCGTAATACTTGCCGAATGTCGCCGAGCCGTTTCTTAAATCCACCGCCACATCATAGACCTTACCCGACATCGCGCGCACGAGCTTTCCCTGCGGGTGCTGCGTCTGAAAATGAAGCCCGCGCAAAACGCCCTTCGAGCTTGACGACTGATTATCCTGCACAAATCGCATCGTCAGCCCTGCGTCAAAAAAATCCTTCTCGCTGTACACCTCAAAAAAATATCCGCGCGCATCTCCGAACACTTTTGGCGAAATCTCGTACAGTCCTTTTATTTCCACGCCGTCCACAGCGCATTTCTTAAACTCAAACATCTTTTCTCCCACGCACAGCGTGTTTCTCAAAATTGACAAGGGACTTAAGCCCCTTGATAATCTGTATTATTTGCTTGCGATGTATTTTAAGTATTCGCCGTAATCGGTTTTGTAGCCGCTCGCAAGCTCAAGCAAATGCTTTTTGTCAATCCAGCCGTTTGCAAACGCGATTTCTTCAATACAAGAAACATACATTCCCTGCCGTTTCTGAATTGTCGCGATAAAATTGCTCGCTTCGTTTAAGCCGTCATACGTTCCCGTGTCGAGCCACGCCATACCGCGACCGAGCAGCTCAACCGAAAGACTGCCGCGCTCAAGATACGCATTGTTCACCGCCGTGATTTCGATTTCGCCGCGCGCAGAGGGCTTTACTTCGCTTGCGATATTTACGACCGCGTTATTGTAAAAATACAGACCAGGCACTGCATAATTGCTTTTCGGCTGCTTCGGCTTTTCTTCAATGCCTAAGACTTTGCCCGTTTTGTCGAACTCAACTACGCCGTACGCCGTCGGGTCTTTGACCATATAGCCAAAAATCACTGCCTCGGCTGTTTTTCCTTCAATCTTGGTTCGAGCATTTTTGAGCGTCTGCGTAAAACTCTGACCGTAAAAAATATTATCGCCCAAAACAAGCGCAACATCGTCGCTTCCAATAAAATCTTTTCCCACGATGAACGCATCTGCAAGCCCGCGCGGTTTGTCCTGCACGGCGTATTCAAACTTCATTCCAAGCCACGCGCCATCGCCGAAAAGATGCTCAAAAAGCGAAATATCGCGCGGAGTAGAGATGATTAAAACCTCGCGAATACCTGCAAGCATAAGACAAGACAGCGGATAATAAATCATCGGCTTATCGTAGAGCGGCAAAATCTGCTTTGAAACCGCCTTTGTAATCGGGTAAAGGCGAGTTCCCGACCCGCCTGCTAAAATGATTCCTTTCATAAAAAAGAGTATACCAAAAAAGATTAAAGTTAGCAAATTTTTAAGAATATATCGCCCGCCTTTGACGCAGAATATTTTTTGCGCACGAAAATCTGCAACCATTTTCAAAAAACGGCTGTCTAATTTTATGAAAATCCCTCAATGAAAAAATGACAGATTGTTGCACAAAAACGAAAAGTTTTGTAACAATAGAAAGGTCTGTCATTGCAAAAAAGATTCCCGTGTCACGCACGAGAATGACTGAGTGAACACACTTTATTTTTAGGACGAAGAAATGAATTTACTATCTGATTTTGTGAAAAACTACCGCGAATACACCGACTACGATGATATGCGAGCGAATTTTGCGCTGAATATCCCCGAAAATTTCAATTTTGCCTACGATGTTATTGACCGCTACGCCGAGCTAGCCCCGCAAAAACGCGCGTTCGTGTGGTGCAACGACGAGGGGGAAGAGCACACGTTCACCTTTGCCGAAATCTCGCGCGACAGCAAAAAAGCCGCAGTGTTTCTGCAAAAACACGGTATCAAAAAAGGCGACACCGTGCTTCTCATCTTGCGCCGCCGCTACGAGTTCTGGTGGCTTTTGCCCGCGTTGCACCGAATCGGCGCGATTGCCGTACCTGCCACGAATCAGCTGCTCAAAAGCGACATCGTGTATCGCTGCAATTCCGCGGAAATCAAGATGATTATCTCGTTTGACGACTCGCATATTCTGCAGGAAATCGACAGCGCAATAGCTGAGTGTCCGAGCGTGAAAGAGCGAGTCTGCGTGTACGGAAAGCGCGAGGGCTGGACGGATTTTCACGCCGAGTTTAACGAAATCAGCGACGATTTTGTGCGTCCCACAGGCGAAAACGCCACGAAAAACAGCGACACGATGCTGATGTATTTTACCAGCGGCACGTCTGGCTATCCAAAGATGGTTATGCACGATTTTACCTATCCGCTCGGGCACATCGCGACGGCAAAATTCTGGCAAAACGTGCAGGACGACGGACTTCACATCAGCGTGGCAGAAACGGGCTGGGCAAAAGCGGTCTGGGGCAAAATCTACGGGCAATGGATTTCGGGCACGGCGATTTTCGTCTACGATATGGTGTCGTTTGCGCCCGATTTGTTCTTCAAGAAAATCTCGCATTACGGCGTTACCACGTTCTGCGCGCCCCCGACGGCGTATCGTTTTTTAATCCGCCAAGACCTTTCTAAATACGACCTTTCGCACTTAAAATACTGCGTTACGGCAGGCGAGGCGCTCAACAGCGAGGTGTTCAACAAGTTCTACGAGAAGACGGGGCTTAAAATCCACGAAGGCTACGGGCAGACCGAAAGCGCGATTCTTGCAGGCACGTTCCCCGGAATGACGGTGAAGCCGGGTTCGATGGGCAAAAGCGCGCCGGGCTACGATGTTGAAATCGTGCGCGCGGACGGCAAAAAATGCGAGCCATTGGAAAGCGGAAGCATAAAAGTCCGTTTGACGAACGGGAAGCCCGCTGGATTGCTCAAGGGCTATTTTAAGAACGAGGAGCAGACAAAGGCGGCGCTCGGCGGCGAGTGGTACGACACGGGCGACACGGCGTATTATGACGACGACGGCTATATTTGGTTCGTGGGGCGAAACGATGATTTAATCAAAAGCACGGGTTTCCGCATTAGTCCGTTCGAGGTGGAAAGCGTGCTGCAGCAGCACCCGTCGGTGTTGGAATGTGCAGTTACGGGTATGCAGGACCCCAAGCGCGGGCAGGTGGTCAAGGCGACTATCGTTTTGACGAATGGATTTGAGGCAACAAAAGACCTCGACATTGAACTGAAGACGTTTGCCAAGGAACATCTTGCGCTGTACAAAATCCCGCGCGTTATCGAGTTTGTGGACGAATTGCCCAAGACGATTTCGGGCAAAATCCGCCGCGCCCAAATCCGTCGCTCCGATGCGCAATAATCGCACCGCATAAGCAAGGGGCTTTAAGCCCCTTGTTTCAACAATTTTATTTACCAAAAAGTTCGCTGTGGCTTCCGATACGAAACGCACTTAACAGCAAAACGTCTTCTTCAATCTTGTAAATAAGCACTAAATCGGGCTTTATATGACAATCTCGGTATTTTTTGAGTTGCCCTGTAAGTTGGTGGTCGCGGAATTTTTCCTCTAAAGATTCTCCTGAAGCAAGTTTGTTTATTACATCTTGCGTTTCTTTTTTCAAAGCAGGAGAAAGTTTCTTTGCATCTTTTTTAAAACGACTTGTCAAAAAGATTTTGTATTTCATAAATCCGCGAAAGCCTCTTCTGCGCTCTCGTAAAGGGTAAGCGTTCCTGATTCTTTTTGGGATTGAAATTCCGCTTCGCCCTCGGCTATGCTTTCAAGGAGCGATTGCGGATAGGAATCTTTTTGCTTCAAAATGGTATATGGCTTTGCGCTAAAGGCATTTATCGCATTGATGAGATTGTAAAGCCGCGCGTCTGCATTCGGGATAACAAGCGTCATTTTTGCCTCCTGCATTGCATTATAGCACCTTCACCAGCCGTTTGTCAGCACAAGACACTGTATTTTTGAGCGCGCGAGCGTCCGATTGTAAGAACGCAAAAATGCAAAAGGGCAATCGAGCGCTCTAGCAATCAAAAGCAGACGTGATTTGCTCAATCGAGCACAATATTGAGTAAAAACAGACGTGCTTTTGTCAATCGAGCGCTCTATCAGGCAAAAACAAACGTGCGTCTGTGAAACATTTCACAATAACGAGCAAAAACAGACGTGCGACGCTCAATCGAGTGCTCGATTTGCATTTTACACGCTGATTCTGTGAAATATTGTGCTCGAGCGCATATTGAATAAGATTTTTTCACGGTCTATACTTTACGAAAATGTTTTTACAGGAGTGAATAATGGCTGTAGGAAAAATTAACAGTAATGCACAGATTGCAGAATTGGCGGATTTGGGGACGGCACACGGGGCGACGTTTGACGCAATCGAGGCGGTGCAAGGCGACGAGATTTTGAGCGCGATTGTGGCAGAAGAGAAAAAAGAGGCAAAAGCGCTCGTGAGTGCCACGAAGAAAGACAAGGCGGCGATAAATCTTGCCGAGTTCGACAACGCGCGCGACAGTGCGATTACGGACGCGCAGACGCTTGCAAAGGCGCTGAAAAAGCTCAAAGTCCCAAAAAAATCGGCGGC
>CALBGU010000080.1 GCA_937893155.1 uncultured Treponema sp.
GTATGCCACAGGAAACAACCTCGGCATCAAATACTCGCGCAACACCGTTTACACCATCAATATCCCCGATGGCATCACCATTGGCAAGGTGGCTTTCGGCGGATATAGCAACGTAGACAACGAAACGGCTTACCTCGGTGAACTGAACGGGCAGAATTTCGGCGCGACAGAGTATGTGTTTCCTTCACGTACCGATAACAAAGAGGCGACACATACCGTGACCCTGACCACCCCTGCAACGAAGAAAATCACCTTTACCCCTAAAGGGCAGCAGGTGGTATGGCGCATTTCCCTTTACACCATCTCCACTTCAGGCATCAAGCAGGTAACAACCATCGACATCGACGGTGAACCTGTGACGGCCGCTCCAAAGGTGCGCATAATCGATGAACGGTATGGTTTCTGCTGCATAGATATCTTCACCTGATAGACTGCCGCATCATCTTCAATCAATTCCCGCAATTGCACTGGCATTTTGTCATCGTCATTCAAAAACCACAGCAATGCATGTGTATCCAACAAAATCATCACATATACTCCTCAAAATCTTCAAGCGGCTCATCAAAATCGGAAGCTATATAAAATTTTCCTGTAAGTCCGCCTGCACTTCGCTTTGGCTTTTTCTCCTGCTTCACAGCAGAGCGCATATTAACCTTATTCGCAATATATGCAAGCAAATGTAACTGTTCCTCAAACGAAAACAAATTTACTTGTTTTTCAACTTGTGCCATTGTCATCATAAATCACCTCCATTCCCTCATTATAGCACAGTCTAGGCTTACTCTAAATAGATTTTGGCGGTTTTAGATTTTTTCTTGGAAAATCTATTTAGGAATTTGCAATTTTTGTTTTTGGCGAGCTTTTTCCTAAATAGATTTTAGAGATTTTGGAGATTTCCTCAAAAAATCTATTTAGGAATTCGCAATTTTTGTTCTAGGCGAGCCTTTTCCTAAATAGATTTTGCATTTTCAATGACAGCAATCTCCTCCGCCGAAAGAGAGTAGAGCGCATAGACAGCCTCGTCTATCTTCCGCTCTATCTCGCTCGTGTCCGCTGTGCTGTTCGCTTGCTTTAAGGCGAGGATTTCGTCCACCAAGTCGATAATCGGCTTCTGCTGTTCCGCTGTGGCTTCGGGGATTGGTATATTCGGATATTTAGTTGTAATGACCTTTGCAAGAAACAATGTGCAACATTCCGTTTTCCACACGATATACAAGGCGGTTTACTTCATCAATACGTCTGCTCCAAAGCCCGCTCAAGTTTTCTTTCAACGGCTCAGGTTTTCCGATTCCTTTATCAAAGCCGTTCCGCTCAATATCTTGAATCAAAGCGTTTATGCGTTTGATTGTCTTTTTGTCCTGTCCTTGCCAATAAAGATAATCTTCCCAAGCCTCATCAAACCAGATTTTCTTCATCAATCAACCTCGATGAGTTCGTGTTCCACGCCTTTGCCCTCATTCAAGGCTTTTATGCCACGCTCAAGATGTGCAATATTGCTCTTGGAATAAAACAAATCATCAGAGCTGTCTTTTGAAGTCCAGCTTTGCAATGCTTGTGTAAGCCGTGCCAAAAGCAACACACACTGATTATATGAAAATGTATCTACATCATTTAAGACTGCATTAAATGCCATATCACTCATAAAAGCACCTCCAAAACAATTATACCCCAAAGTACAAGAAATATGAACGGGCATAGCCCGCTTTGAGCCACAGCCTGCTTCACAAGCCACAGGCTGCCCCTATCACACTCTCCGTTGCCTATCTCCCATCCACCGTCGCAATCTCGTCTTCAGTCAGTCCATACAGCGCATAGACAGCCTCGTCTATCTTCCGCTCTATCTCGCTTGTGTCTGCTGTGCTGTTCGCTTGCTTTAAGGCGAGGATTTCGTCCACTAAGTCGATGATTTTTTTCTGCAAATCTTTCTGCTCTTTTGTCGTCGCGCTCGGTATCGGGATATTCAACAACGGTTCCTTATCCACTTGATAATTCGAACCTTGCATTTTACCTCGGTATCTAAGCCAAAATGCAACGAGTTTTGAGTTCAAAACCCCCGTTAAAAATTTCATATTCCACCGCGATGTCTGAATAACATAATACATTGCAGAAACATAGCAATCAAAATCATTATAAGCAAACAACGGACGACCGACACATTTTCTTTGCACTATAATCTTTTCGCCTTTGAAAAAATGTTCTTCGCGCGCACGATGTAATCCATACGGCTTATTATCCGAAGTTATCGCTTTTCTTACTGAATCGAGATGCGCTTTTAAATGAGGATACGGATTCATCGAATCAGGGTCTTTAAAAGACGAATCTGTATAAATAAGCCATTTTGAATTATTAGGGTCAACAAAATAACGATGTATCTGGCTAGACGTGAAATAGGGTTTTACAAGCATTTTTTCACTTTCAGACAGATTCAAATTATCTATTTTCTCTTTCGTCAACCCAAAAACACAGTCGCCTTTTGAAAATGGAGCACCGAGTTTCTTCACACCATTATTGTCAAGAAAATCCTGAGGGAATACAATACCTTGCGCAATTTCTGTCTCTTGAAAATGTTTTTTTGCACCTAATTCCTCGTCAGACAACACAAAAATTCCTTTGCCGACTGGCAAATCAGGGAATTTTTCATGAATTTTATTATCCACGCAATCAAAGTGTGTGTGTATTCCGTTCGTTGCTTCTTTTTCTATCAAATGCTCTTTGCCACCTGCAATTTTTGCGAGCAAATCTTCGTATATGCTGAACGTAAGCAATTTATCTCGGTATTTCTCGCGAAAAAGAACAGGAGAAAAATATTGACAATGCACGTTTTCTTTTTTGGCATATAGGTCTTTTATATCGCCCATTTCTGCACCTGAAAGAGCCGTGCGGTAATCAATCGCGTAATCATCAGTATCCCTATCGCACTCAAAAATCATTATCATCGTCTGTATATCTGCGCGGTCAAATACCTTGAAATCCAAAAAATCAATCAATGCAATGATACGGGCGTTTTCAACCACCTTTTTGCGCATAATCGACGCACCTTTGCTCGTTGTCCAATTGTTCTGCGCAATAAAGGATACAATTCCGTGCGATTTTACAAGGTCAAGTGCACGACAGGCAAAGCCATACCACAAATCCATTTTTCCCGTATAATAATCACTCGTTTCGCGGAAGCCGTCAAACGCCGCTCTATGTGTATATTCTTTGATATACGGAGGATTTCCGATAACAACATCAAAGCCCAAAAAACGTCCGCTGTCGTCCAACACTTCAGGAAATTCGAGCATCCATTCTAGAGAATTTTTATAATAATGCTGTATTTCTTTTTCTTTGTTCTCGTCTATATCAAACAGCGACAACTGCGCCACTTCGCCGAGCTTTGCCTTGAGTTTTTGTATCGTTTCGTCAACTCCGCGTTTATGAAACTTATCGCTATCATTTTTATATACAGCAACAGCGGCGCGATATTCTTTGATGAGTTGTGTTATTTCTTTATCTTTCGTCGAATCTTTTTCATTTCTCAAAAATGCAGACGCACCGACTTCAACCCTGTATTTACTGATAAGCGAATTGCCGCATTTGATATTGATGTCGATATTCGGCAGCGTTTCCAGCGACGCGACTTCCCCCGTTTTCACGCCGTCCATTTTGTAATACGCATTTTTGAGCAATTCAATCCACAGCCTCAAACGGCAAATATACACACTCGCAGGGTTGATGTCCACTCCGAACAGACAGTTTTCAATCAAGCTCTTTTTCTCTCTAAAAAGCGTTTCCTGCACTCTTTGACTTTCCTCGTTCTGCGCCTTGTATTCAAACGCCTCGCCGTCTTCGTCCGTCAAAGAAATCTCGTCGTTTTCAAGGCTCATCGTCCAATCGCGCTTTTTAATTCGCTTGCCTCTCTTGTCGCACAAAATGCCCAGTTGCCACTTCACAAATAAGAGTCGATTAAGAGCCGAAACCAGAAAATGCCCCGACCCAACCGCAGGGTCAAGCACGCGAATTGTGTTAAAAATCTCATTCGCCTCTGCTCTGTCTTCGATTTCGTCTTCAATCTCTGCAATCGTCTTGCATTTCCAGCCTTTCGCACTGTTGAACTTCTCGATAACAGAGCGCTCAATCGCCTCTTTCGCCATATATTCCGTGATAAAGCTCGGCGTGAAAAAAGAGCCGTCCTTATACCCGTTTATCTTCTCAAAAATCAAGCCGAGCACCGACGCATTGATAAGCGTTTTCGTGTCGGTCGTAATGCCTTCTGCGCTCTCTGAAGAAAAATTGTATGCGTCCAAAAACGAAAGGATATATTCAAGGTTATCGATTTCACCCGTCCTGCGCACCCCGAATTGCGTTTTCAGCACAGTCTGTGCATAGAGCGGAAAAGGACGGTGCTGTATTGCCCGAATCATCAGCCGAGCCTGTATTTCTTCCACAGAAGTCTCAAAAAGCATACTATTCAAATACGGCACGCAACTAAATTTTTTACCAAGCTCCGCATCTCGCTCGCCTTCCTTTTTGGCAAGTACCTTAAAAAAGAGGTCATTGAGCGCGCTAAACGTCGGTATTTTTTCAATCGTTAAAAATCTATACGCCTTGTTTCCGTTTTGATAATTCAACTGCTGGCTCTCTAGCAATTTCAAAAACAGCAATCGATTTATCCACGTTATAACAAGGTTCATCGCCGTTTCAAAACGCTTGTATTCATTCAAAATAGTTTCTTCAAGTTCATACATTGCGCTTTCAATCAGACTTGCCTTAACCCGCTCGCCCTCTTTTCGCCGCTGAATAATCTTCTTGCCGCCCGACTTCACCTCTTCCAAGCCCATAATATACAGCAATTCTTCGTAAAAGTTTTGGTCAAGGCTGTTCGCGTCGTTCGCAAAATTCTTCCGCAACAAATGCTCTGGCGAAAGCACCTTATACAACGCCCGTAACGCATTATATTTTTCTATCTCGCTCTTTTCTTCCTCCCCTACATTCTCCCCTCGCCTGCTAGGAGAGGGGTTTGGGGTGAGGTCTTGAAAGAAAAAATCTTTCGGCGCAAAATGCGTAACACAAATATTCTTGCTCGCCCGCCATTTCTCAATTTCAGGTTTAGCCAATTCGCTATAAAAATCCGAAGTCTTTGTGAGCAAAAGCTGTTTTGATTCGAACTTCTTAAAATCCTCAACAAACGCTTTATCTTCAAGAAAGAAAACAAAATCTCGCGCGTCGAAAATATACCAATCGTCGTAATTCGTGATGATGATGTGCTGTATTTCGCGATTGCCAGCCGTAACTGCTTCTTGCATAAAATAATACACGCACTCTTGCAACGCCTTGCAATTCTCGTTTTTGTCGCTGAACATCTCGGCGGTGTTTGTCGGCGATTTCGCTTCGATGATGACTGCGGGCTTTGTGTCAGCTCCCTTGCCGTTAAAAATCACGAGGTCTTCGCGCCCGTTCGTATTTACGTTATATTCGCCGTGATAAAACGTGTTTACAAGAAAATTCTTTATCACATTTTTATGGAACTCTTCCGTTTCGCCCGTTTTCGCGCCGCTAAGATACGCAGAAAAATGCTCGGCAAACGCTTTCATATCAGATAACAAAATCGGTGTTTTCAGCCAAGACGCACTCAACGCCTTTTTCGCAGTTATATACTCAATCATACTTCCTATTATATAGGCACACCATACTTTTCTCAACAGGCATAGCCTGCTTTGTAAGGCATAGCCTGCACAAAACACCCTGCAAAACAGCCTATGGCTGCAAAAAAAAGCCCTGCACCAATCGCAGAGCTTTCCAACATTATGCGCTTGCTTTTTGCACGACGCTGTGCGATTCAAGGCGGTTGATGAGATACGGCAAGGCTTTTTCAAACTTCACGCCGTACCAGTGGTCGCTGTCGCCCATGGTCGCCTTGATTGACTCCACCACGAAATCTGCTGCTAATGCCGCCGCCTTTTCCAATCCCCAACCGCGAAGCAATGCGCCAGCAAATGCCGAAGCATACACGTCGCCTGTGCCGTGGCAAGAAATCGGCTGCTTTTCGGCGAAATAATAGCTTGTTTCCACTCCGTCATAACTCGCCACGCCCAGCTTTCCGCGCTCAAAGCTCACGCCCGTTAAAATCACGTTTTTTGCGCCGAGTGCGTGCAGTTTCTTTGCGGTCGTTTCAATATAATTCTTGTCGTAATCATCGCCGTGATAGCTCTCGCCCAAAAGGAGCGCGGCTTCCGTGAGGTTCGGCAAAATCACGTCCGCACCCTCAACGAGCTTTTTCATTTCCGCAGGGAAATCCTCGCCGAAACCTGCGTATAGCTTGCCGTTGTCCGCCATTGCAGGGTCAACGATTTTCAGCGCACCGCTTCTTGCCGCTTTCGCCATAATCTCTTTGATATGTGGGATTTGCGCCGCGCTCACATAACCCGTGTAAAATGCGTCGAAGTCGATTTTCTCCGTGAGCCACCGTTCCAGAATCTTTGGCATATCGCCCGTTAAATCGGTAAACGTCCAGCCCGAAAAGCCCGCGGCGGTGTGGTTCGACAGCACGCTTGAAGGCAAAATCGCCGTTTCGATTCCACACGCGCTGATAATCGGCAAAGCCACCGTGAGCGAGCATTGACCAACACAAGAAATATCTTGAATTGTAAGAAGTCGTTTATCCATTTTCTTCCCCCAAAAATTGATATGCTGCTACTCTACCAAATTACTCTGAATTGTTGCATAGCCACTTTTTTTTATTTTTGTATGTCCACGCCGAAAAATTACTTTTGTGCTTAGGGGCTTGACAAAACTGTGTGGATTTTGTAAAGTGAGCAACATCAAAACTCGGTGGTATAGTCCAGTCGGTAGAACAACGGACTCATATTCCGTATGTCATAGGTTCGAATCCTATTACCACCACGGTTGCAAGGCTTTCAATGCGAAAGCCTTTTTTGTTTTCAGATTGTTGAATACGTCGATAACTGCAAAAAAATCCATACCGCGCATACGATATGGATTTTTTGTTTATATCATTTGTGCGAGCAAACACACGCCTTCTACAATCGCCTTGTGCTCCTCGGGGGCAATGCGCGCGTAGAGCGTGTCGGGCGTATCGCTTGGCAAGACTGGCACGCGCTTTTGCACAAGGATTTTCCCCGTGTCGCAGCCCGCGTCCACCAAATGCACCGTACAGCCGCTCTCCGTTTCACCAGAGGCAATGACCGCCTCGTGCACAAAATGCCCCCACATTCCCTCGCCTCCAAACTTTGGCAGCAGCGCAGGGTGCAGATTCACGATTTTGCCACTGTATTCCTCGATGATTGCGCCGCCGAGCACCGTCAAGAAGCCCGAGAGCACAATCGCGTCTATCCCGCGCTCCTTGCACAGCGAAAGCACCCTGTCGCTTATCGCAAACCGCTTTTCGTCGCGACTCGCAGCCTTTGCCTTTTCTGCGCCCAAAATCGCGTATGAACTCACGATTTCGCTTGCAATATCCGCCGATTTTGCCCGCTCCAGCGCAAACGCCGCTTTTCTGTCGCTTGCCACCAGCGCGATGGTGTACGGACAATCTCTGTGCGATTTCTCGTAGTCAATCAACGCCTGCAAGTTCGTGCCGCCGCCAGAAACGAGCACTGCAATTTTCATCTGCCGAACCATATTAGTCCTCAAAAACAACCGCGTCTGTGCTGCCCTTCAAATCGCCCTCAATCGCCTTGTCGCTCAGAGCAACACGACCGATTTTGTATGCTTTCATTTCACTCACGCCGAGCGATTTCTGCACGTCCGTCGTGAACTTGTGCGCGTTGTCGTTGAAATGCTTAATGATAGCGTCCGCATCGCTTGCCTTGACCGCGAGCATAAAGCCGATACCCATATTGAACGTGTTGTACACCTTGCTTGCGTCTGCACCGCGGCGAATCAGCTCGTCAAAAATCGCAGGCACTTCCCAACTGCCGCGCTTGAACACAGAAATCAACTGCTTTTCGCCGTCGAGAGCCTTCTTGAACATACGCGGAACGTTCTCATAAAAGCCGCCGCCCGTGATATGCACCATACCGTGTACACTTGCGCGATAGACCGAAAGCATATCCATCACAGGACGCACATAAATGCGGGTCGGAGTCAAAAGAGCCTCGCCGATAGTGCCGTTCTGATACGGTTCGTTGAAGTCGGTTACAAGGCGGCGGATAAGCGAATAGCCGTTTGAGTGCGGACCTGTAGACGACAAGCCGATAAGCACATCGCCCTCTGCAATGTTCTCTCCCGTAATCATCTCGCTCTTTTCGCCGAAGCCCACGCCGAAGCCCGCAAGGTCGTATTTGCCCGCGTCGTAAAAATCAGGCATCTCCGCCGTCTCGCCGCCGAGGAGCGCACAGCCCGAATCCACGCAGCCGTCAGCCACGCCCTTCACCAATTCGCCTGCGATAGTTGCATCGAGCGAGCCGCACGCAACATAATCGAGGAAAAACGATGTCGCCACGCCAGAGCACAGAATATCGTTGACGCTCATCGCCACGCAGTCAATGCCGACCGTGTCGTATTTCTTGAGCTTAAAGGCGATGTCGAGTTTTGTGCCAACGCCGTCCGTGCCAGAAACCACCACAGGCTCTTTCATTCCCGCAGGCACGGCGAACATACCGTTAAAGCTGCCCAAATCCGTCAGCACACCGGGAATCTTCGTCCGCTTTGCGTGCACCTTGTACTTGTCAACAGCCTTGTAGCCCTCTTCCACATCGACACCCGCTTTCTTGTAATCAACCATCTTCTTTTTCCTCCACAGCCACACGCTGTTTTATTTGTATTAGACCTGTTCGATAATATAGCTTTGACAAGGGGCTTAAGCCCCTTGCTACTATTGTTCTCTTTGCATTTTGGAACGCCCGTTCCAAGAGTGTCCACTCGTTCGTTCCACGCTCTCTCAGACGCTCGTTCCAAACTCTCACACACGCCCGTTCCATACCCTCACAGACGTGCGCTCCAAAGACATTGGATTTCTCAAATCCCGACCCTATGCGTACGGATTATTCGCCCCTATCCCTACGGATTGTCCGTACCTATCCCTACGGATTGTCCGTAGCTATGCTTACGGATTGTTCTCCGTTTTTACCCACGATTTTCCGTTGATTTCGCCGGGGAGCGACATCGGATATTCGCCCGTAAAACAGCCCTTGCAAAAGCCGTATTGCGAAGGATTGCACCCTCTGCACGCCTCCATCAGCCCGTCTGCCGATAGGAACGCCAGCGAATCCGCGCCGATTTCCTTGCAGATTTCTTCAACGTCGAGTTTGTTCGCAATCAACTCGTTTCGCGTCGGTGTGTTAATGCCGAAATAGCACGGGAAGCGCACCGCAGGGCTAGACACGCGGAAATGCACTTCTTTCGCGCCAGCCCTCCGCAAAATCTGCACAAGACGGCGGCTCGTCGTTCCGCGCACAATCGAATCATCAATAACGACGACACGCTTTTTGTTCACGTCCGCTCTGACGGCGTTCAATTTGACGAACACCATATTTTCCCTTTCTTTCTGCGTCGGAGCAATGAACGTGCGCCCGATGTATTTGTTTTTCACGATGCCCGTCATATACGGGATTCCCGCCTCTTGACTGTAGCCCATCGCCGCGCCGATACCGCTGTCTGGCACGCCGATAACCACGTCGGCAGGGATTGGATTTTCCTTTGCAAGCTGTGCGCCCATTCGGTAGCGAGCCTCCTGCACGGCAATCCCGTCGATAATCGAATCGGGGCGCGCAAAGTAGACGTACTCAAAAATGCAGGTGCGCTTCGACGTATGCTCGCCGAAATCAAAAGAACTCACGCCGTTTTCGTTGATAATCACGATTTCGCCCGGGTGAATATCGCGCACAAACTCGCCGTTCACCGCGTCAATCGCGCAACTCTCGCTCGCCAAAATCCAGCCGCCCGCCACTTTGCCGAGGCACAGCGGACGAATTCCGTTCGGGTCGCGCGCACCGATAAGGCATTTTTCCGTCATCACGCAGAGCGCAAAACTGCCCTTTATCATCTGAATCGTATCGGTCAAAGCGCGCTCCAAGCCCTTTTTGTATGATTTCGCGATGAGCTTTAGGATAACTTCGGTGTCGCTCGTCGAAGTGAACGTGCTGCCCGTTTCCTCAAGCATTTCCCGCAACTGCTCATAGTTGACGAGCTGCCCGTTGTGAGCCACCGCAATGCCGCCGTATTTTGATTTCTGGAGCATCGGCTGAGCGTTCTCTATGCCCTGTCCGCCAGCCGTCGCATAGCGCACATGCCCCACGGCAATATCGCCTTCGAGCGATGAGAGGATTTCTTTGGTAAACGCCTCCTCCACCGTGCCAATCGCCTTATGCACGCTGATGTCGTCCCCGTTACTCACCACGATTCCCGCGCTGTCCTGCCCTCTGTGCTGCAAAGAATAAATGCTGTAATACGCCATCGTCGCGGCATTAAACG
Source organism: uncultured Treponema sp. (assembly GCA_937893155.1). GTDB lineage: Bacteria > Spirochaetota > Spirochaetia > Treponematales > Treponemataceae > Treponema_D. The sequence goes on from CALBGU010000080.1 coordinate 10,414, forward strand.
ACGCAAACGGAACGTGCTCTTTTTCTGCTTCCGCCTCCGCCTCTTCGCTTGTCTTGCGCTCCTTATTCAGATAAATGCCGATAACGCCGCATTCGTCGTGAAACTTGTCGTCTTCTTCGTGTTGAAAAAACTCGCTCATTGCTCTACCCATTTTCCAAAATTGAAAAAGAGCGCGCTTCATACAAGCATACGCTCTTTTCCTTTAGACAGTTATATTGTTTTATAATTCAATTCCCTTTCCGCCGTTTTCCTCGCCCTCGTCGGCAAGCATTGCGCGGAAATCAGAGAGCTTCTCTTTGAGCTCTGGATACTTGACGGCAAGAATCTCTATGGCAAGATACGCCGCGTTCTTTGCGTTGTTTATGCCGACCGTCGCCACAGGGATTTGAGAGGGCATCTGCACAATCGACAAGAGCGCGTCCATTCCGCCCAATCCGTTCGACTTGTTCGGCGTTACGCACTCAAGCGGCACACCGATAACGGGAATCGTCGTCAATCCTGCAATCACCCCCGGCAATGCCGCCGCCAGACCAGCCCCCGCGATAATCACTTCTGCGCCGTCAAGCTCGGCTTGTCTGACCGTCTGAGCCAGCAAAGTACCGTTTCTATGCGCCGAAATCACATACGCCTTAAAATTTACCTCGAATTCACGAAGGACATCTGCGGCTTTCTTCATTGTATCGGTGTCTGATTTCGACCCGAAAAATATCGCGACTTTCATTTCTTGCCAAAGCCTCCAAGACCGTAAGTCAGTATGCCTCACTATACCATAAACAGCCCCTAACTGTCTACCGCCTAAAACGCGCTAAAAACGCATTTCGCCACCCCTCGCCTACTAGGAGAGGGGCATGGGGTGAGGTCAGGTCTAAAACGCCCGAATAAAGAGAATACAGTCCGCCTCGCTAATATCCCAATAGCCCTTAAAGTCCGCCACATTCCAATTCGTGTATGACGAGCTTTGATATGCGCCGATAGCCAAACTGATTGCGCCTTCGAACGTGAACAGATAATACAGCGAGTTTCTGCCCTCAACCGAGCGCGAAGAAGAGCTGCTATAATCAAGCCAGTAGCCGATTGCGTCAATTTCGTCGTCGTTGGGGATATACCAATCGCTAAAGCCGCCGTAACTGTAGCCAGAAATCAGCGAAACAACATCTTTCAATCCAGCCTGTGCCGCCGCTTCAAGAAGCATATTCGTCGCTTCCAAGCCGCCGCCCATTTTCTGATTCACTTTCTGCCCGTCGATTTTCTTTACGGTATGTCCAGACGTATCCAGCAGACGCGCAATTTTTTCTCTCACAAGGTTTCTGTCCATATCCAAAACAAGGGGCGACACCTCAAGATAATGATACATCTTATCGCCAATCACAAAGCCCTTTTTGTTCTCTTCAAACACCACTCCGCCCGCAGGACCTCGCTCGCCTTTCTTGTAGCTTCCCCATTTTGCTGCTTCAGCCGCCGCCTCTATTGTGCGAACAGAGCTGTTTGCGACCGCCGCACCGCTCTTTTCTGCGCCGAGCACAACCACGTCAATCGGCGGGTTTGTGATGTCGGGCGTATTCTTGCTGTAATACGAGTATCTATTAGTTTGATACACCTCGATTTTCGCAATGCCGAATTGCAGGTTGTCGGTAATTTCATTATACGGGATTTTCCTAAACGTAACCTCGTGCTTTTCCACAGTATTATCGTCGTTGTAACTTCTGCCGCTCGAATGAGTAAAGCGCATTTTTGCAGAAGCCTCCGTCTTCACCTCGACTTCGCGGTTTCTTTCAATATCTCTCTCCGCCTTGGAAAGTGCCCTGCTCACCGTGCTGTCAGAAAGCTGAACAGACTCTGTGCCCAACAGTTTGCCGCTGTCGTTCTTCAGCTCAAAATACACGATATACGTCGGAGCAGAAATCTCGAAATCGCCGCGCCCCACGCTCCATTTGCTCTTGTTGCCCGTCGCCCGCAAGCCCCGTTCAATCTGCGTGTACACGTCGAGAGCCGTGCCGTTCATCTCGTAGAAATAGGTGAACGGAATCGACACCGTATTATTTCGGTAATCCGTTTCATATTCCCCCGCGCGCACATCGTAGGTGAGCTTTATCGCATTCTTGTTGATATACGTCTGCAAATCGCTGTACGTCTTGAGCCACTCATTTCGAGCAGCAATGTCGTTCTTTACGTCCTCGCGAATGTTGCCCGTCTGCACCGCCTGCGCGATATTATCGTAGCGAATCGCCGCCTCTTTGCTCATTGACGACGCATAATATGCCAACGCCTCGACCGTGTTTTTGTTCTTTTCGGCAGACATACCTTTCGCCAAATTAACCGTGCTTTCGGTTCTCGCGTCGTTTGATTTCGCCGTCGTCGCCTTTGTGTTCAGCGCGTTCAGTTCGTCCGTCGTCAGCTCCAGACCGAGCGCGGGAATGAGCTTGAGCAAAGCCATATTCGTCGCATTTCCGTTCTGAATGTCGGTAAGCGAAACGCTTTCGTTAAAACTCGCCTTAATCTCGTTCGTAACGCCGTCGTTCACGCTCAACGCCAAACGATACACGCCGCCCGCATTCGTCAGCGAACCGAGGAGCAAATACTGCGCCTGCGTGATTTTGCCCATCTCCAGATAATCGCTGTCGCTGTATGTGCCGCGCTCGCTCCGCTTTTGCTCTTCGATAATAAGAGCCTCGTTCGAGCGGTCAATGACGGTCATCTTTGTGTATGTCGAAAATCCCGTTGTCATCAAGTCTTGAATAACCTGCGCTGTCCAGTCGTCCGCCTCAGTCAGTCCGCGCGTGTTCGGCGACGGCACGGTAATGCGAAGCCCCTCGCCTTTGTTGAGCGCGACCGCTACGGCAGCATTGCCTTTATCTTTCGCCTTTTTCTTTGCCGAGGCAGGACTTAGAGCCAACATAAACACCGCCGCTGTCGCCAGCAGCATAACACTCTTTTTCATCATCAAACTCCTTTCGATATTTATTT
>CALBGU010000081.1 GCA_937893155.1 uncultured Treponema sp.
CCCGTGCTGGCAAAAGGTGAAAAAGTCGTTTTTGTCTAAATATTGAAAAATATCGGGGTAAAAAAGTCTGTTTTATCCAAATATTGTGCGTTGGAGACTCAAAAAATCATTTTCCGACCTTCCAAAGCATAATATTTCAATAGCTATTTAAGATTCAACCTTCTATTGAACTTTGGAAGCGCAAAAAATCATTTTTCATCATTCTATTGAACTTTGGAGAGCCAAAAAATCATTTTTCGCCATTCTATTGAACTTTGGAGAGCCAAAAAATCATTTTTCACCATTCTATTGAACTTTGGAGAGGGCAGACCATACCATCAGCATACGTCCAGATTTTTTTGCATTGCGTCGGCGGCTTTTTTGAGTTCGGCGCAGAAAATCTCAAGCGGTTCTTTTTTGAGTTTTTCAAACTGCGCTTCGGTTGCAAAAAGCAAGGCGGCAGCTGTTTCTACGCGCGAAAAATCGCGGAGGCTAACCGTTTTTTTGCTGCACAGAGCGCGGATTTCTGAAACATCGCGCGCAAATCGGCGTAATGCCGCCTCGAAGGTCTCTTTGGGAAACTGCATTGACGGCTTTTTTTCTGCGGAATGGAAAAACGCAGAGCGTTCCCCGTCGCTGATTGTGTCTTTTTGCAAAAAATCTTCGAGCGGGAAATACGAAATGCCGGGGATTGCCAGATTTTTTTGGCACAGCGAAAACGTGCGCTGACCGCCGTCCTGCGCCTTGAGCACGTTGCTTTCAAACCACCACGCAAACATTTTCATTTTGTCGTCGGTCAAAATCGGATTTCCGCCGTAATCGCGCGCAAAAACGGTATTCGCCGAAAACAGCGACGCAACGCCCGCCGTTTCTGCGCTACAAACGCGATTCGATGCACAATGTGCGCCCTCTTCGGCAGACGAGCCGCGAACGTGCGTGTTTTTGCTGGAAAAGCCCAAATCAAGCCCCGCAACGAAGATTTCCCGAGAGCCGAGCCGTTTGGCAAAATCCCACGCGGAAGTGGAAACCGAACCGCCCGCGCCGATGTCGCCTTTTTTTCCGAACTGGGCTTCAAAATGCGCCCCGAGCGGAAACAGCGCCGAGCACATTTCAATGCGGCGACAGCAAAAACGGAACGCGGCGGGATGAATTGCGCTTTCGCCAATCAAAATCGACGACGGCGATTTTAGTCCCGCGATGTGTCTGAACGCCCAATACTGCGGGTCCACCAAAACGATAAAATCAGGCTCAACGCCAGCGGCAAGGCACGAGCGCAACGCGGTGTCAACACAAATGAGTATCGCGCGCTGTTTGATTTCGCCAAGATGCGGAAGAATAGCGTTGAGCGAAGGTCCCGCCGCCAGCACCACCGCAGGCAGTGTTTTTTCGCCGAGTTTTGCCGCACCGCTCCAGCGCGAAATTCCCGCCGCAGAGCCAAAAGCGCGGATATTTCGTGCGCTGTTTCGCATCCACAGCGCCCCGAATTTTTTGAGCGTCGTGCTGTTGATTTCGTTTTTTTTGAGATTTCGCCGAATGAGTTCTGAAAGGGAATCAAAATAGCTTTGCGCGTGTGCGGTTTGCGATTTTTGCTGAAAAATCTGCGCGTCTTCTAAGCCACATTGCTCCAAAATCGCCACAACCTGCCCTGCGTCCGCGCCCAGTGCAAAAATGCAGTCCTTTTGGGCAAACACGCCGCTCCAATCCGTAACGCAAAACGCGGCAAGCAAATGCCGAACGCTCGGTTCTACCACCACGACCGCGCGATTCTGGTTCGCCGCACAAAACGATTGCACGCCGTAGCCAAGCGCAGGAGCAAAAAAAACACCCGCGCCTTTTTTTTCGCTCTGTTCGTTCTTCGACAGCCCCGCCGCCTCGCGCTCCGGATTGTACGAGGAATGAAGCCACAAATCGCCGTCTTTGGCAGTGGGCGAGCCGTTTTTGGCAGAAACGATATTCCACGCCGAAAAATGCGAAAAGTCCAAGGCGGATATATCTGCTGCAGATTCGGCTATTTTTGTGATTTCTGCCATTTCGGTTTCAAAAATGCGGGCAAGCGCGGAAAATCGTTCTCGAAAAAGCGCACTATTTTTTTTCCACAATGCGCCCGGCGTCGTATTTGATTTATTCAAGGTAGAGTTCAATCTGCATATTCTCCGTAATAGGCGTGCCAGCGGCTGGGATTTGTGATTTTACATAGCCGTCGCCTTTTATCTGCACAGAAATATCGTTTCGCTGGAGAAGCTGCATTAAATCGCGCTTCGGCACTCCCGTCAAATCGGGGAGCGTGTCGCCGATTTCCACCGGCACACTCGGCGTAATAGACAAAATACCGTTATGCGATGCCCCCAGCGCAGAACCGCGCTGAAGTCCCAGATGGTCGATGATAACGTTTGCCGCTTCGTTGATGACCGGTGCAACAATGCGCCCAGCGTATGTTTCGCCCTTCGCCTTCGCCACCACGATGTACAAAATCACTTTCGGGTCGTCTGTCGGGAAAATCGCAAGACAGTTTGAAAGGAAGTCCGTCGAACTGTAACCGCCGTTCACAAGGTCAGCCATTTGCGCCGTTCCTGTTTTTACGCCGATTGAAATATCGCGGATATTCGCGCGGCTTCCCGTTCCTGTCTGCGCAACGGTTTCCATATCGCTCAAAATCGTTTTGGTGGTGCGCTCCGAAAATACCTGCGGCTTATACACCGGCTTATGCACAAACAAATCCTTGCCGTCGTAGGTGGTTATGCGCGAAATCACGGTGAGCTGAATCGGCACGCCCTTGTTTGCAATCGCCGTTGCCGCCTGCACCATTTGAAGCGCACTTACGCTCAGTTCCTGCCCGATAGCCATCGTCGGTTTTGAACGCGCTGACCACAATCGGTCATTTTCGTTTTTTACTGAACCGCGGGTTTCGCCCGGAAGCTCAATCCCCGTTTTTTCGCCGAATCCGAGCGAGCGAATCCGCTCCAAAAATGCCGGTGTTGCAATATTTTCGGTCGCCTGCGCAAAATATTCATTGCACGAATATTGCAACGCACCGCGCACCGTAAGCCAGCCGTGATGCTCAAGACAAGTGATTCTGATACGGTCGTGCTCAAACACTTTTTCATACACGCCGTCGCAAAAAAAGCTGTCGGTATCCAAAACAGAGCCTGTGTCAAGCAAAATCGCCGCGCTGAAAATCTTGAAAACAGAGCCCGGCTCGTAGGCAAAAACAGCGGGTCTGTCCATTGTTTGCGAACTCGTCGCCCGACCGTATTCGTTCAAATCGATGTTCGGAAAACTGATATACGAAAGCAATTCACCCGTTTTTGCGTCCACCGCAAGCAGCATCATACTTTCCGCCTGCGTTTCTTCCATTTTTTCAGCGACAATCTGCTCAAGTTTGTATTGTAGATTTGCATCAATCGTTAAATACACGTTCTGCCCGTGACGGTCGGCGGTCATATCCGAAGAAATCTGAGGCGAAAGCGTGTCTTGCATAATGTATTCAATGCCCGAAAGCCCCACGCCGTCGTTTCCCATATAGCCGATTAACTGCGATGCAAGCGCATTTTCGGGATACACACGTCCCGGGATTCGCTCAAAACCTGCAAAGTTGAAATTATTTTGGTCAATGACTTTTTGTAATTCATCTTGCTCTCGAACGTCGAGCTTTTTTTTGATGTACAAAAAACTTTTGGTAGAATTCGCATTAATCTGCTGCACAATTTCATACGGATTCATATTTAAAATAGGCGCAACGCTTTGGGCAAAAAACTCCACGTCTTTGATATCGCGCGGTGTTACAATGAAATGATAAAAATCGGTTTGCACCGCAAGATGTTTTCCGTTTCTGTCCACAATAGAACCGCGCTCTTTCATAGACGGAATGCTCTGCACGTCCACGCTCGGCGTTAAAGACAGCTTTACATATTTTAAGTACGTCATTGCAAGCGCAAGTATCAAAACGATATTAAAAATCAAAACACGAATACGACCGAAATAATTATTCATTTAAAAATGACCTTACCCAATATATTGTTAATCGGAACAAAACCATAGCTTCTAGAGTCTACCGAAACTTCAAAATTGTCGCCTAAAACGAAAACGGTGCCGTCAGGAACGCGGTTGCAGGATTTCATTCGGTAAAATTGCTCTGCGCTCAAAGGCACGCGAGCCCCCGAAACAATCAGATTATAACCAGACAGCGTAGAATATTCCAGAGCCGTGCCGCCGACTGCCACAACGCGCTTCACCACCATATTGCCGTCGCGCATAAAAATCACCACGTCATCGGCAGAAGGCTCTCCCCAGCGCAACAAAAGCGAATCGCCAAACGGTTTGTCGAGTCCAAATGCCAGTTTATTCACCACAAGCACGTCGCCGCTTTTTATTGCCGGCATCATTGAAGACCCCGATACATGCACGATGTCAATCACAAAAAATTTGAGAATCGCACCAATCAAAATGCCCAAAATAATCGGAAATACAATCTTTTGCTCGCTCAATTTTTCCATAGAACCAATATTGTAAACTTGATACGTTTTTATGTCGATATACATTATTATGCAAATTATCACATATTACGGCAATGTTTCTTCAGCACCAAAAGAAGATTTTTCAGAATATCATCAAGAACGCCGAAAAATAGCAGCAACACCATCATATAGAGTCGGTTCAATCTATAGTTTTCAGGGATTTTCGGCACAAAAAGAATCGAGCGCACCAAAAATCAGCGTAGATTTTTCGCTCGTAACACGATTTTTTGCATGGCTTTTTGTGATTGCCGCCGCGCTTTTGCTTCCTGCGTGGATTTTTTTCCATACATCGCCAGATACTTCAAATTTCAAAACCGTTGAATTATCGCCGTTTAACAGCGAACAAATGCAATTTTTAGACACCGCAATGGAAAATTTTGCGTTCAAAATGGAAGGCTTGGTCGATTCCGACGGAAACATTTTGGATTCTGAAGGAAATGCGATAATTACCGCCCCGTCATTTCAAGAGCCTGTCACGTTTTCAACCTACACGGTAAAATCAGGAGACACAATCAGCGGAATCACAAAAAGCGTCGGACTTTCCAACGTTTCAACACTCATCGGCATAAACAACATCGACAATGTGCGTTCGCTCAAAAGCGGGCAAAAACTCAAAATTCCATCGGTAGACGGGCTTTTGTACACAGTAAAAGACGGCGATACCCTCGAAAGCCTTTCTGTTCGCTACGGCGTTACCGTGGAGGATTTTTTGGACATCAACGACCTTGAAACACAGGAATTAACGAGCGGTCAGCAGTTGTTTATTCCCGGCGCAAAATTGGATAACACAACGCTTCATTCTGCCCTCGGCGACCTTTTTATGACACCGCTTTCTCGAAGCTACGTTTTGACTTCAAAATTCGGTCCGCGCGTGGCTCCAGCCGACACAAAATCGGGGCGCGTCACAAATCACACAGGAATCGATATGGCAGTCCCGCAAGGCACTCCAATCCGCGCTTCTATGGCGGGCAAAATTGTTTACGCAGGATACTCGCCAGTTTACGGAAACTATGTTATAATAAACCACGGCAACGGTTACCAAACACTCTATGCACATATGTACAAAATCCTTGTGAATATCGGTCAGAGCGTGAATCAAGGCTCGCAAATCGGGCTGGTAGGCTCTACAGGATATTCTACAGGACCGCACCTGCATTTTGGCGTGTACAAAAACGGAAAGCTCATCGACCCGCTCTCCGTGCTGAACAAAAACTGACCGCTTGCCGTGGAGTTTTTCTATGGATTCAGTCGCTGTGTGCCGCGGTTGCGGACGATTGCTCGAAACAGATTTTCTTTATTGCCCGTGGTGCGGTTTAGAGCGCGCCGCGATGGACAGCGAAGAAATTATGGACAAAGTTTTTGACAGGCTTGAGTTTGTGGCAGATGCAGGACACGAAAAACGGGTCAATGTTCTCAAAAACCGAATGAACTCTCTTGAAAATGAGCTTAATAATTTGATTCAGATGTATGATAGTCGGGAAACCAAAAAGCAATAAAATATCTTGACTAGGATTTTGTTAAGGTGGTGTTATGAGAAAGTATGCTGTTCAAAAAAAATACGTTATTCAAACCTTGTTTCAGCATCTGCAACGCACATTCGGCATACATTCTGCTTTCCCCATTCGTACTGGACTTTCGCTGCTTTTTTTTGTCTTGGCGCTTTTTCCGTCTTCGGCAATCGTGTCTTTTGCAAACCTTGATTTGAACGCCGACAACGAAATTGTGTTCACCGCCGAGCAAAACATTCCGGGCGTTCCCGTTTACAACACCCTTTTTCGCTCTAGCGTACAAAGCAAATCCCCGTCGTTTGATGTGCTCACGTGTTTCCCCGAAAAACTTGAAATCACCAACGAAGGCTCTTCAATCGACATTCAAAACCGCTACGGCAAAGCGCGCTACGATTTTTCATCTGGCTCATTACGCTGGCTTTTCAAAGAAGAAAACCTTTCGGGCGCATTTTCCAGAATCGAAAAATCGGCGGTCAGCCCGAACGGGAAATGGCTGTGCTACCTAAAAAAAACGGGCAATGCAACCGGCGATTTGATTCTTAAAAATATTGCAAAAAACACCGAAACCGCAATCGCAAGCAACATTCGGTTTTCATACGAAAAAATCCCGGTCAAATGGGCGGCAGACAGCGGAATTTTGCTGTACGAACACGATAACTGCGTGTATTTTATTCAGCCTGAAGACGCTTTCAACAAAATGCTGTTGTCCGAAAACGTGCGAAAAATCGGAAAAGGTACGATAAATTCGGTTGCGTGGACGGCTGAAAAGCATTTCTTTTACATCAACGGCGATTTGATTTACAAAATCAGCGAAAACGGGCTTTTTACCCGCGCGCTCTATTCGTCGCTCATCGGAATGGGAAGCGCGGCTGGGCGGCTTTCCTATCAATTTAATCCCGCCGAAGACTGCTTTTGGGTGAACTCAAAAGGAAACGCAATCGTTTTGTGCCAAAAAAAGCGCATTTTTACCTACGCGCGTATTGCTTTCGATGATTTTTCCTACGTTACGCCGATTTCCACCATTCCGTTCAACGACCCCAAAGGCACGGTCTACGACGCAGAAGTGCTCTGGACGCCGCTTTCGTTTGACGGCTCTGGCGAGGAAAAACCGATTTTTTGGGTGAATGTGATTTCGTCTACAGACGGCAAACTGTTATCGCGCGTGTACAAACTCGATAAATCCCTGCAACTCATCACCGACGTTGTGGGCGGAATAAAGCCCAAAGTGTCGCCAGACGGTTTTTTGATGGCATTCACTTCGGAAAAAAATCTCTACGTTTACAATCTTCGCACCTGCACCCTCAAAGCCGCATTCAAAGGCGAGCGCATTTTTTCGTTCGCGTGGAAAGACCGCACGTCGCTCGTTGCCGGCGGCGAAAACACCGTGCGCCTTTTTTCGCTCACAACCGATACGCCCCAAGAACGCATTTTGTTTTTATCCTCTGCTGAAAATACGTTTTGGGATTCAAATGGAAAATCTGTGGTTGCGCTCAACAGCGGCAAAACCTATCTTTTCAATTCGCAAAAAAACGTGTGGCAGCCGTATACCGCCGACGAAAAATTGTCGCATACGGTGCAAAACGGGCGGTATCGCGTGTTCACGGGGGAATCATTCTGCACTCAGTTTGCAAACGCCGTCTATGTGCGAACGCTTACGGGAAGCCCCGCAAACAACATTATTTTCGGGCACGAAAAAACAAAAAGCACGGAAAATGAGCAGACAAAACGAGTCGCAATCGTTTTTGACGCATTGGACAACGCCGCAGGAATCCCCGATATTCTCAAGACGCTCGACGCATTTTCGCTCAAAGCAACGTTTTTTGTGAACGGCGAGTTTGTGCGCCGCTACCCCACCGAGCTCAAGCAGATTATCGGCGCGGGGCACGAATGTGCGTCGATGTTCTACACGGCGAGCGACCTAACCGAGCAATACGGATTTGTTATCGACGAAGATTTTATCAAGCGCGGACTTGCCCGCGAAGAAGATGAGTTTTACGACAAAACAGGCTCCGAACTCGCGCTTTTTTGGCACGCACCATTTTACAAAGCGACCGCCGCGATGAAAAAAGCCGCCGAACACGCAGGCTACACCTACATTGAAGCCGACGTACACGGCGAAGACAATATCAGTTTTGAAGACTGTTACCGCGAAAAAAAGCAATATCTTTCCGTCGGCGATTTGGTTGAAAAATATATGGCGCACCTGCACGACACAGCGGTTTTTGCGGTCAGTGCGGGGCTTTCGTCTGGAAGCCGCACCGATTATCTGTATGAGCATCTTGAGCTTTTGATTTCCGCCGTCCTCGATTCAGGCTACGACATCGTTACGATAAAGCAGCTCTACACCCGCTAATTTTGCCGAATCCAATCACAGAAAAAGATTGCCGTATCAAGTACGGCAATGGCAGCATACGTTCCGCAAGAAATATATTTAGTGCAAAATGCCGTCGCGAAGGCGATTGAGTGCGTCGCGCAAAACGGAGGCAGGACACGCAATATTGATTCGCACAAAAGCCGCGCCAGACGAGCCGTATTGACTGCCCGACGAAATATAAAGCCCCGTGGATTTTCGGATATGCTCAGTGAGTTTTTGTGTGTCTGCCGTGATTTTGGAGCAATCCACCCACAGCAAATACGTTGCGTCCGCATTCACCAGCGTCAACTGAGGAAGTTCGCGCCGAATAAAATCAGCGGCGATTTTTCTGTTCTGCCAAAGATATTCGCGCAGGCTGTCCAGCCACGAAGTGCCCTCGCGGAACGCCGCAATAGCCGCGTCAATGGCAAACGCATTCGGCTCGGCAACCTCGTCGGTGTTGAGCGCACGCCATATTTTGTGGCGCAACACGCCATTGTCCGCGTACACGGCGGCGCTCTGCACGCCCGCGATGTTGAACGCCTTGGTGGGCGCGATGAGCGTTATGCTGATATCGGCATTCACCTCGTTCACCGACGCAAACGGCGTGTAGGCGCAGTTCGGCGCAGTAATGTCGCAATGGATTTCGTCTGAAATGACGGTTACGCCGTGTTTTTTGCACAACGCACCAATGCGCGAAAGCTCCTCGCCTGTCCATATCTTGCCCACAGGATTGTGCGGATTGCACAACAGCAACAGCGAAACTTGCTCGTCAGATAAATCCGCTTCCAGCCGCTCAAAATCAATCGCATATTCGCCGTTTTTGTATGCAAGCGGGCTTTCCAGAACGAACCGCCCGTTATTCACAATCGAATTGAAAAAAATATTGTACACAGGAGTCATCACCACGACTTTTTCGGCAGGCGTAGACAATTTTCTGACCGCGCTCGAAATCGCAGGCACCACGCCCGTGCAAAAAATCAGATGGTCGCTGTTCATTGCAAACCCGTGGCGAGTTTTCCACCAATCGCTGACCGCCTCGCCCCACTCCTTCGGCACAATGCTGTAGCCGAAAATACCGTGCGCGGCGCGTTTTTCGATTGCACGGCGCACACACGGCGCAGTCGGGAAATCCATATCGGCAACCCACAGCGGCAATTCTCCCTCCGCCACGTCCCATTTGAGCGAAAGCGTATTTTTCCGCGATACCACCGTATCAAAATCAAATTGTTCCATTTTTTCCTCGCTGTTTGCCTATCATCGCACCGCCTCGTTTATTGCGTCATTCCCGTGATGAAAGTCGTGCGGGAAACGTCCACGCGAGCCTCTTCCAGAATCGTTTCGCCGATAGCAGGCGCGCGGATTGTGCCGCCCAAGGGATTTTTCACGCTGTCGATTTTCGTCGTAGACTCGATGTCAACCGTGGAATACTCAAACGCAAGGTCAGTGTTGAGGATTTTGCAGTTTTTCATCACCAGATTTTCGATGTAGCAAAAGCCCTGATGACTTTCCACCGTGCAATTCACGAGCGTGATATTTTTGGAATTCCAGCCGAAATATTCGCCCGAAATATACGAATCGTAGACCGTAATATAGTCCGCGTTCCAAAATGCGTCCTTGGAAAGCAATTTTGAATCGTGGATTTCCACATTTCGCGCACCGTCAAACGGATAATTTCCCACCAGCGTCAAATGCGAAATCTTTACATCGCTTGAGTTCATCAAAAAATACTCGCCCTTCGCCTGCACATTTGAAAGCGTTACCCCGCTGCACTGCCACAGCGTTTCGGCGGCATCGGTGAACTGCACGTTTTCGAGCAGCACATTTTTGCAGCGGCGGAAATTTTTGGGCGCTTCGATGACGGTATTGCGCACCTCAATGCCGTTCGTGTACCAAATACCCGCTCTCCCGTTCTGGTCGATAACGCAATCGTTCACACACACATTGCTCGAATACCACAGCGGATATTTCCAGCGGAAATTGCTGTTTGAAAGCGCAATATTTTGGCTATGCTTGAGCGGAGATTCGCCGTCCATAAAAGTGCTGTCTTCAATTTTGACATTCTCCGCAGCAAAAAGAGCGCGTTCGCCCGTCAATGTCTTTTGCGAAACCGTTTCGTTTGTAAAAATGGTATTGTTTGCCATAAAAACTCCTATTGGATAAAACAAAATTACGCAATTTCCCCGCCGAATTCAAATTTTTTTCTCCCAAAGCCCCACCGCACTTACTTTCTCCCCTTTGGAGTTTTCCCAAAGCCCCACCGCAACTACTTTTTGCCTTTTGGGATTTTCCAAAACCCTCACCGCAACTGCTTTCTCCCTTTTGGAGTTTTCCAAAACCCTCACCGCAACTACTTTCTGCCTTTTGGAGTTTTCCAAAAGCCCCACCGCAACTACTTTCTGCCTTTTGGGATTTTCCAAAAGCCTCACCGCACTTACTTTCTTCAATCGGGATTTAAGATATACGGTGTCAGCACTGTTTTTTCGGCTTTTTTGTTTGGAAAATGCGCACAAATATGGTATAATCGCACCATTATGAACACACCAAAAGCATTTTTTACCGTTTTTTTTGTTTTCTGTGCCGTTTTTTTTCCAAAAATCGCGTGGACCCAACAAAAAGAGCCTTCCGAATTGCAGATTTTTAGGCGCGCGTATCCTGATGTGGATTTTATCTGTTCGTATTCAGCGGCAAAAAAGGATTTTTTGATTACGATAAAAGTGCCCAAAACGCCAAACAGCGCGGAAAAAGCAACGACGGCGCTCTGGTGGGCAGGCGGGAGGTTTTTGCCTGAAGCAGAACTCGGCAATCAAGAAAAATACTGGACGCTGCTCTATGCGTATCCCAAAAAACTCGCCGACCCTGCGAATTTTACGGCGGAGGAAACGGAGCGTATGCGAACATTCGGCTCGGCAGAAAACCGCAAAAACGGGGCAGGCACGCCGATGTTCTTTTTTGACGCGATTTATGATGCAAAAAGCCGCGCCTCTCTCGAACAGCACATTCGCCGCTACACGATTTTGAATCACGGAGTTTCGGTGCACGAGCGCATAAAAGTCCAGCTCCAAAACGCAGAAACGCGGATTTTGGCACTCGCGCAAAAAGACAAAGCGGTGAGTGATTTTGTAACAGGGATTGCAAGCGAAGGCGGTTATGTGTGGAGAATCATCAGCGGCACCAATCGAAAATCGTTTCACAGTCTCGGCATTGCAGTAGACATTCAGCCCAAATCGCTCAAGGGCAAAGAGATTTTCTGGAGCTGGGCAAAAGACAAAAACCCCGACGGCTGGATGCTCACGCCGCTTTCACGCCGCTGGATGCCGCCCGAAAGCGTTATTGAAATCTTTGAGGAAGAGGGATTTATTTGGGGCGGAAAATGGGGCGTGTGGGACAATATGCACTTTGAATATCACCCCGAACTCATTTTGTGGAACTTCGGCAGCCGCTAGCGTTTTTTGTCATTCCGAGCGCATTTCGCGGCGGAAACAGAAGATAAAATACGCGATTTCGGCGATTGAGGTGATTGTCCACGAAAAAACGTAGAGCAAAAACAGCGATTCAATCGTCCGAAAATACGCAAAAATCGTATACAGCCACACGATTCTAAACACGCACGAACCCAAAATCACGATAATCGACGGCACGAGCGTTTTCCCAAGCCCGCGCGAAGCCGCAATAGTCGCGTCCATAAACGCCGAGACGCAATACGACAGCGCCATCACCGAAATGCGTTCAAGTCCCGCGCTCACCACGGTTTCATCGGCGGCAAAAAGAAACAGAAATGCTCTTCCAAACACCAAAAGCAATGCGCCCAAAAAAAGCCCCGTCAAAAAAGCGTAGCCCGTGCTCACAAAATACGAGGTGAGCACGCGGCGGCGATTTCCCGCACCGTGATTTTGCGCAATAAAACTCGCGCCCGCCGTGTAAAATGCCGCCATAATGTCGTACACCAGCGGGTCGGCATTCGCGGCAGCCGCATTGCCCGCCACCATTGCCGCGCTGAACGTGTTTACGCCCGACTGAATAAAAATGTTTGCAAACGCAAAAATCGCGTACTGAAATCCAGAGGGGATTCCGATTTTGAGGATTTGCCGCACTTTATGCGCGTTCACCGAAAGGCAAGATGCCGAAAGCATTATGCCGTTGCACCCCCGCGAAAGCGTCCATACAATCAGCACGGCAGAAACATACTGCGCAATCACGCTCGCAATCGCCACTCCCGCCGCGTCCATCTTGAACACAATCACAAACAGCAGATTAAGAGCGACATTCACCGCGCCCGCAATGCTCAAAAACAAGAGCGGTCTTCGCGTATCGCCCGCCGCACTCAAAACCGCATTGCCGAAGTTGTAGAGCGAAAGCGCAGGGAGCGAAAGCATATAAATGCGAAAATAGAGCACCGCGCCGTCAAGCAGTTCCGCCTTGGTTTTCATCGCCGAAAGCATTATTCGCGCGCCCCATTCGCTCGCCGCAAGGATTGCCAGCGCAAAAAGCACGCAGAGAATGACGGCGGTGTGCACCGTTTCATTCACGTCGCTTCTTTTTTTTGCCCCCAGAAAATACGCCGTAACCACGTTTACGCCCGCTCCCAGCCCGATAAGAGTGCCCGTAAAAAGCAGAATCAGCGTAGACGTAGAACCAACCTCGCCCAAAGCCTTCGCGCCCGCGAAACGCCCCACCACCGCAATATCCGCCATATTGAACAGCACTTGCAGCAGGTTTGACAACATCAGCGGCACACTGAAAAACAAAATGCCTGTGAACAAATTTCCATGGCACATATCCGTTTTGAATTCTTTTTTTGCTCTGTCCATAATCCCCGCAATCTTAGCACGTTCAGCCGAATTGCACAATGAAACCGTTTCGGGTGATGATACGGAAAATGTGCTCTCCTTTCTGTCATTCGGTGCACTTGATATGAAACAAGGGCTGCCGCATTGTGTGTCCAGCCCGTATTACAAGTGTAATCTAAGGCTTGTACAAGTGTTATCAGCCCCTGATTACACTTGTATCCTAGTGCTGAACACATCTGTTATCAGCCGCTGATTACAAAACGTATGTTTTTTTCATTCTGTATCGCCTGTATGTCATTGCTGTACCTGATATGAAACAATGGTAAGCCCCTTGCTACATCTGCATTGGCTTAAAAAAGATTATCGGGTCAAGCATGACTATTATTTTTTTTCAATATCTTTATAACATTTGAAATCCATTTTTTTTCTATATTGTTTTTTTGAATCAAACCCGTTATAATGTAGAGAGAATAGAAATTTCAACAACTCTGTAAGACTTGTAGAATATTTTTGGAGGATTTCTTGTGGCTAAACAAAAGAAAGAATTAGACAGATTTGACACAAATGCGAAGAAGGATATGACGATTTTAACGAAATTCCTTTTAATCGTCGGTGCTTCTGTTGCGATTGCAACGCTTGGTGTTGTTACGACTTCGCTTGAGATTTTTGCGCACAATCTCGAGGAATATACTGAAGAAGGCATTTTGCACACGGCAGATGGAGCTGTGCGCGTATTGACGGACTGGCAGATTACGCTTAAAAGCTATTCTTTTTGTCTTTCAAGCTCGCCAGATTTTCAGGAAACACTTGCTCAAAAAAATGTTGATAGAATTAAGAAAGCAATTGCAATATGCGATGACGAGTTCGACTACGAGGCTATGGCAGTAACTGATGCGAACGGCGTTATTCTTGCAGGAAGCGGTTTGAACTCAGGTCTGAATATATCTTCTATTACAGCGGTTCGAAAGGCTCTCGGCGGCAGCGAGTTTTATTGCTATGAGCCGATAGGAACAATTCCTTTGGGGTTGGTTCAGGCTTCCCCTGTCAAATATAACGGCAAAGTCGTCGGAACTGTAGTGTCAGTCTATGATTTAACCACGGAAGACTATGTTACGCTTATGCGCGACGGCTATGATGTAGTGAGTACGCTCTTTCAAGACACAACTCGCGTTGCTTCAAACTTTGCAAAGATTGGCACGACAATCGATAATCAAGATGTTGTCAATACGGTTTTGCGCAACGGAAAAACGTGGACGGGAGAGATTAAAATCGAGGGCGAAGAGTATTTCGGTATCTATGGACCGCTTAAAGACAGCGACGGCAACGCAACAGGTATGGTTTTCATCGCGAAAAACCTCAATTTGATTTCAAAGATTCGCGTTCATACATTGCAGTGGGTTTGTCCTGTGGCTTTTGGGCTGTTCGTGATATTGATGATTGTCGGCTGGCGATTTATGAGCTGGGTCGGCTGGCGAATTGCGAATGTTACGAACTTCTTGAAGGAATTGGCTTCGGGCGATGCGGATTTGACGAAGCGATGTTCGCTTTATGTTCGCGACGAAATCGGCGAACTGATTATTTACTTCGATTTGTTTATGGATAAATTGCACGAGATTGTGTCGGCGGTGAAAGAGTCGAAAGCTGATTTGACGACGAGCGGCAGCACGCTTTACGACAGTATTCACGAAACATCGGGCGCAATCACCGAGATTATGGCGAACATCGAAAGCGTCAACAATCAGATTCAGAACCAGACGAGGAGCGTGGAAAGCTCAAGCGACAATGTGGGCATCATCTCTGATTCTATTTCAAATCTTGACGCGATGATTGAAAGCCAGAGCGCAGGTGTTACGCAGGCGAGTGCGGCTGTTGAACAGATGATTGGCAACATTGAGAGCGTAAACAAGAGCGTAGATAAGATGAGTAACTCGTTCAGCGAGTTGCAGCAGAACGCAGAATTGGGATATAAGAAGCAGCAGGAAGTGAACGAGCGGATTGTACAGATAGAAAGCCAGAGCCAGATGCTGCAAGAGGCGAACACGGCGATTTCTTCTATCGCAGAGCAGACGAACCTGCTTGCTATGAATGCGGCTATCGAAGCGGCGCACGCAGGGGAAGCAGGCAAGGGATTTGCGGTTGTTGCTGACGAAATCCGCAAACTTTCAGAGACTTCTGCAACGCAGTCGGCGACAATCGGTGAACAGCTCAATATTATCCGCAACTCAATTACGAATGTTGTATCTTCTTCTAATGAATCAAGCGATGCGCTTTCTGCAATGGCGAACAAGCTCAAGGAAACAGACCAGCTTGTTTTGCAGATTAAGGCGGCAATGGAAGAACAGAACGCGGGTTCAAAGCAGATTACCGACGCGCTGCGCAATATGAATGACAGCACGGTAGAAGTTCAGAAATCGTCAAAAGATATGTCTGCGCAAAGTACGTCTATCGTTGGCGAGATGAATACGCTTCGCAATGCGACGGAGGCGATGAACGCAAGCATGGACGAGATGATGACAGGCGCGCGACAGATTAACGAGAACAGTGCGACGATGAGCGATATGGCGGGACACGTTAAGGGAGCTATCGACAAGATTGGTTCTCAAATCGATATGTTCAAAGTCAGTCAGGCTCACAGCACAGGTGAAGATTAAAAAGACTGAATAAAGCAATAAAAAATCCCGAGTGCTTGTTTTGCATTCGGGATTTTTTGTTTACGATATTCGTGAACACCGATTTTGAAGCGCAAAATCCGCCAAAACAATCGCCGTCATCGCCTCAATGACGGGCACAATGCGAGGACAAAGACACACATCGTGTCTGCCTTCAATAACAAGGTCCGTGTTTTCATATCCGTTATTACCGAATTGTACAGTCGCCTGCTTTTGAAAAATCGACGGAACAGGTTTTATAGCCACCCGAAATTCAATCGCAGCCCCCGTTGAAATACCGCCGAGAATGCCCCCTGCGTTGTTTCGGGAAAAATCCATCGTCCCCGTAGAAAAATGCATCGAATCGTTATTTTCGCTTCCCGTCATATCCGCAGCAGCAAAACCTGCGCCGAACTCAATTCCCTTGACCGCGCCAATGGAAAGCATCGCCCGCGCCAACTCCGCATCGAGCTTGGAAAATACAGGTTCGCCCAGCCCCGCCGGAATTCCCGAAACAAAGCATTTTACAATACCGCCGGCACTGTCGCCCAACCGCCGCAATTCCTCAATTTTTGCGCTCATTTTTTCGGCAGCGTTAAGGTCACACGCACGAAGAGGATTTTTTTCAATCGCAGAAAAATCCACGCTTCCACATTCAATGCCCGCCGCCCGTTGCGTAAAAGCCGTAATGGTTATATCAGGATAAAGCGCGCAAAGCACCTGCCGCGCAATTTCTCCTGCGGCGACGCGAGCCGCCGTTTCTCGTCCACTCGCCCGTCCGCCGCCGCGGAAATCGCGAAAACCGTATTTTTCAAAGTAGGTAAAATCCGCATGCCCGGGACGAAATGTCGTGGCAAGATTGCCATAATCTTTACTATGCTGTGAGGTATTTCGGATAAGTAGCGCAATGGGAGTTCCCTCGGTTTTACCCTCAAATACGCCTGACAAAATTTCAGCTTTATCGTCCTCTTTGCGAGCAGTTACCGCCGCATTGTTTTTGCCGCCGAAATTTTGCCCGGGTTTTCTGCGGTCAAGTGCAGCCTGTATTTTCGTTTCATCGAGGCACAAACCTGCTGGAACCCCGTCTACAACGCAGCCCAACGCAGCACCATGGCTTTCCCCGAATGTTGTAACTTTAAAAATATTTCCTATTGTGTTTCCTGACATAGAAACATCATAACATTTTTTCAAAAAAAATGCAAAAAAAAACTGTTTTTTTCTTTTTTTGCGATATAATAAAAATAAGCAATCAGTTCGATTGCATCCTTTTTTGTGTAGGTGCGGTGGTTTGTTAAATCATCGCACTTTTTTTGTCAAAATATATTTTTGCATAAAAAAATCCAACCGATTGGTTGGATTGTAGCGCCCCCTGCTGGGCTTGAACCAGCGACACACGGATTAACAGTCCGTTGCTCTACCAACTGAGCTAAGGGAGCATTCTTTGTCAAATGCGATTTATATCATATAGACATACAAAAAAAATGTCAATAGGCATTTTTCAAATTTGATATAAATTTTTGAGAAAAATAATTTTTTCACTGATAATTGCAAACAAAAAAGAAATTTAACGCTCTTTTTACAATCTCAGTTTGAAAAGTTTTGAATTATGGAGTATATTTTAAGTATGCTAACAAAATTTTTAAACAAGCTCATAATACTCCTTAACATCTCAAAAAACACTTTTACAGAAAATCTTGTTTCAGAATCTAAAAATAATATAAAAAATGTGGAAAATCGAGAACAGTATTTAGAAAATCCGGTAAATGAAAAAGCGATGTTCAGAAAAATGATGAAATCTCGACTTTCGGAATACACGCAAAATTTTCTGAAAATCAAAAAAAATGCAGAAAGTGCATTTTTGATATTTACCCAAAGCGATTTGTATCGTGAATCAAGAACGATTTTGGCGTTTATCTCGATGGAACTTGAAATGGAAACGCGGGAAGTGATAAAAAAAGCGCTTGCAGACGGAAAACGGGTCGCTGTGCCGCGGACTATCCCCAAAACGTGCGGAATGGATTTTTATTTTTTGTCCCCAAAAACGAGTTTGGAAAGTCAGCTTGAAAAAAGCGAATACGGTATTTTAGAACCTAAAACCGATTTGGAAAAACTTGAGCCAGAGCGCTTGCCAATTCACACAGTTTTGCTCGTTCCCGGGCTTGCATACGGCAAGGACGGCGCGCGATTGGGGCACGGTAAAGGCTTTTATGACAGATACATTGAAAAATTGTATGCGCAAAAATCAGAGATTCATTTGCCTGTCGCATTGGTCGGTTGGGGATTTTCAATGCAGGTTTTCGACGAGGTTCCCATCGAAGACCACGATTTTATGCTGACCCATATCGTTACAGAAAAAGGAATTATGCTTTGCAAATAGTGCGCCTTGAATGTTGGCGCGAGAAATGATACTATAAATCGAATTTATTTTTTGGAGATGACTATGAAAAGAATGGTGTGCATTGCGGCGGCGATTTTGCTTTCGCTGTCTGCGTGGGCAGAGGATTTTTCGGGATTTATGGACACAGCGTTCGGAAGCGACATCAATTCGCTGACCGCAAAGCTCGAAAAAGACGGCTGGAAAAAAGACGGCACGGATTATGCAACGTTTGACGGCGATTTTTTTACTTATTATTATGCAAAAGATTATTATGTAAAAGAAGACCCTTCAACGCATGCAGATAGTATCGCGCTTACCGCTTCTTACAATCAAAACAAATTTTATATGGCGACCGAAGTGTATCAGTTCACACAACCAGAAACGCTAGAGGCGCTTTCTGAATCTGAAAAAAATACGGTAAGCCGCTACAACCTGCGCCGCTGTTCTGAGCAGGAACTTTTGCCGTTGAAAACTTTTTTCTCGTTTGATGAAGAGCAAATCCTATCCGATACATCGGAAATCGGAGACCTTTCAGCTTCGTGCGCACGATTTTATATCAGTGATTCTGGAAATTATTACGCAGTCATCGTGGAGCAAATCGATGCCGACCCCGAAATGAATATGGTTATGATAATTTCAGGTCTCGGTTCTGATTGTCAAAAAGAGTACGGTTCAAAGGTCAGCGCGCCAAAGCTCAAGGCAAAGAAAAACAGCTCCGAAGTTTTTGCAGGAATCCCGTTCGGCACAAAGGCAATCGATTCTATTTTGACGCTGAAAGCAGACGGCTGGGCAATCGTGGCAAGTCAAAGCGGAGCGAACGACTTTTACTATGTGTATGCAATCAAAGAAGGCGGAAAATTCAACGGAATCGACGTAGATGCGCTGATGCTGGTTTTCCACGACGATGCTTTGTTGCTTGGCGGCGCTATGTTTGAGGCAACGGAGGATTTTGCCGCGAAAAAAGAACAGCTTGCAAATCTTGAAAAATCGTTTACCAAATCGTTCAAGCTCAAGAACGCCACAAAGGAAGAAGTCGAGAAATACAGCGACGCAATGGGAGCGCCGATGTGGGAAGATGAAGCGAATCAGACCGAGGTCGGCAATATGGATTACGGGCTGAGAATTGTAAAATCTAAGGAAGGCTCGATTTTCCAATTCCGCGCAGATGAAACGGGCGTGGTCATTTTGCAGTTGGCAAAGTCAAAAGTGTGGCATTTCTAATTTTTTGTATCATACATGATAAGGGGCGTTTTGCCCCTTATTTTTTTTGCACATACTGTTGTTTTAAGCAAAAATAATGTGTTTTTTGAAAAAAGGTACGTCATTTGAAACAAAAAGCACATCATTTAGAAGAAAAACAATGTGCTTTATAAAAATAACAACGTCGTTTGGAAGAAAAACAACGTTGTTTATGAAAAAAACAATGTGCTTTATGCGATAAACAACGTTGTTTAAGAATAAAACCACATTGATTTTGAATGAAACAATGTGGTTTTTGATAAAAATGAGATAGTTTTTGAAGAAAAAGATTCCAGCGTCAAGAACGGGAATGACACAGGCACCGCCTGTCTTTCAAAAAACAATGACAACGCCGCAAAATGTCATGCAGAACTCGTTTCTGCGTCTCTCACTGCCCATTTGAATGAGATGCCGAATCAAGTTCGGAATGACAGCAGCTCTTTTTGCTTCCCTAATTCGTTATCTTGTAAAGCGCAACTTCGTCGATTTCTCTGTTTGCGCCGATGAGCATATCCTCGCCCTTTTTGTTCACAAAGTGCACTACATTCGCGCAACCAGTGTTTTTGTCGATATACTCCGTTTTGTAATCGCCAGAATCCGCGTCCCATGTGATTGCAATCGTGTCTTTTGTGCCTTTTCGCCAGCCGACAATCCACGTCGGTTTTCCCAGCAATTCGCACGCCCACGTCGCATGAACCATTTCGGTTTCGCTTTCCGGGCGGTTGTATTTCCACTGCGGAACGTAATTTCCATATTCATCAAGATGATAAATCACGATAGAATTGCCGTGGAACGGGCTTATGCAGCCCAGCTCCAGATTTCCGTCGCCATCAAAATCGATAAGCACCGAATCGCTGGAAGGCACGGCGGAAATCTGCGAAACCTCCCATTTTGCGCCCAAAACAGCAGGCGGGTCAAAAATAAAAGTGCCCTCCTCACAAGCAACCAGAGCCGCATCGTGCCCGCCGTGCTTTATTTTTGCAAAACCGTGATTTCGGAGCATATTGTCTTTTACCAATTCCAGCGAAAGCGGATTTTCATCGCAAAAAGAGGAAATATCGCGCGGAAGAGCCGCCCCGAAACACGCGCCGGGGAATCGCCAGTCGTTTTTGTATTCGTGCCCGCTTTTGAGAGCACACGCAAGGAGATAATTCGTGCCGCCGCGCTCCAAAATCCCGAAGCGATGCACAAACGGCACACGGCAAAGCGTTTTTACTTCCCAGTTGTCTTTTGATTTCGGCGAAACCGCTACGATTTTTGCTTGCACAGAATCGTTTGGCGAAAAAAATTCGTGCGTCGCCAAAAACTGCCCGTCAGTGCCGGGAATCTGCGCCATTGTCATCACACCGCCGGGCGCACTCCAGACGGTTTCCAATTTTTCGCCGGTTTCCGAAAAAAGATAACACGGGTCGCTCTTTTCTGCCGCCACCAAAAAGCACCGCTCGCCTTTGTACTGCAATTCTGCAATCGAATAGCATTTGGTAAGATTGGAAATAATTTTTTTCTCCACGTTCATACAAAACTCCTTGTTTACGCAATTTCTGCCGCATTGTTTTTCAAAATATGCCCATCAATAATTCTGCTCATATTTTGGTACGCAAAGCGAATATCATCTTTCCACGAATCTTTTCCCGTATCCCACATTTCCGTAACGAACCGCCGAACGCCAAGGTCCAGCGTCTTTTTTATCACGGTGGCAAAATCCACGTGTCCGGTCAAAAATGGAATTTCGCGGAATTTTCCCGGCACAGTTTCTTTGAGGTGCAACGCAAAAATGTGCGAGCGACCGCTTTCCAAATCATCTAAAACACTTGAGCCATACGTTTTTGCCGCGTTCGTAAGATTGCCAGAATCAGGATAGACGCCAAGATACGGATTTTTTACCAGATTGACGTATTTCATCGCCTTTTCGGTCGTGTTCATAAACTCGGTTTCCATCGTTTCAAACGCCAAAATAATGCCACGCGCCGAAGCCATCAACACCGCTTTTGAGAGATTTTCAGCAAAAAGCCGCCTGCTTTCAGCCGTCCCGCGCTCGTAATACACATCGTAGCCTGCAAGTTGGATTATGCGAATGCCCAAATCATCAGCCAAAATTATCGCTTTTTCCATAATTTCGAGGCTGCGATTTCGCACCGCTTCATCAGACGCGCCGAACGGATATTTTCGATGCCCCGAAAGGCACATACTGCGAATCGGAATGCCGATTTCCTGCATCAAGCGCACGAGTTCCGCCCGCTCTTGAGCCGTCCAATTCAAGCGAGAGAGTTTTTCGTCCGTTTCGTCAATGCTGATTTCCACAAAATCATAGCCGCACTCTTTTGCACAGAGCAATTTTTCCTTCCAGTCCAGTGATTTGGGCATAGCTTTCTCGTAAAGCCCTATTGAATAAGGTTTCATAACGTCCTCCGTTTGAGAAAAAATAGTGTAAAAAGGATTTTTAAGACTGAGCGAAAATCAACACCGACAAAAGACTTGCCGCCGACAAAAGCCCCGCTGCCAAGAGCGCGATGCCCGCAATGAGCGCCGCAGGCTCGGCTTTATGCTCCAAGACGGTCTTTTCTTGTGCGTCGTAATACAGCATTATGGAAGCGCCTTGCTTAAAACTGTCTTTTCGGCTTGAGTTTACGATAAGACGGCGGATATTTTTCTTTCCGTTAAGCAAAAATTCCACAACAGGATAATATGAAAATCGTGAACCGCAGATAATTTTGGTTTCTTTTGAAAGTTGCCGCACATAAATATCAATTATTTTGGCGGAAATGGGCGAAAGATTGCGATTTTTCAAATCAATAAAATGGAAAAGCAATGCAAATCCCGCTCCCAGCATAATGGTGCACAGATACACCATCGCCGCTTTTGGATTGCCGCGATTTTCGGCAAGGGCAAGCAAAATCAGCAGCGCGCCGCCCGTCATTACGGCAAGCGGGTGAAATATCCGTTCTGTTTTTTCGGCAATCACATTCTGCGCATTTTTGCCGCGGAGAATCTGGATTTCTTGATTTTCTGCATATTCCGTCGGAGATTTCACGCTCATCATTTCGCCAGATGCGCTTTGAGCCGTAATCTCAAAATAATTAAAAACAGCGCGGTCTTTTTGGTCTTTTTTGACAATGCGGCGGCATTTTTTTACCAACGCACTGACCGTGTTTTTGCGCCCAAAAAGCCACTGGCGCACTTGAGCCGAGCCAACCAGAAAAATAATAATGCCCGGAATATAAACGAAATATGCAGAAATTGTTTCCATTCACGTTTCCTCTTTTGCAAACATTACGTTAATGCCGTGAGCACGAAGTTTTTTAGCAATATCGCTGTCTTCCGCCACGTCCGTTATCAATGTGTATGGACAGTCGTAAATACAACCGCCGTAACTCGACTCTGCCACGCCTCTGCTATGAAACTTAGTGTGGTCAGCAAGAATATAGAGATTGCCTTTCGTTCGGCTAATCATCGCTTCGTTAATCCCGATTTCAGTGGGAATATTGTATAAAAACTCGCCGTTCTCAAAAAACGCCGCACAGCCCAAAAAGGTTTTATCCGCGCGCAAATCAAGCAGATTTTTGACGACCATTTCGCCCGTCATAATGCGATTTCGGATTTCGCCTCCGCTCAAGCAGATTTTCACGTTTTTGGGATACGATTCGTTTATCGCCCAGCCGTTGTTCGTAAACACCGACACATTTTTTTCGTCAACGTATTTGAGCATATCCAATGCGGTTCGGCTGCCGTTTATAAAAATTCTGTCGCCGTCATCAATGAGACTTGCCGCAAAACGCGAAATCACCCCGCGCGCTTTTAAAGCCTCGTCGCTAAAAAACGGAGTTGTATCGCTGTTTTCCTCAACCAAATTCGGAGCAATGACCCCGCCGTGAGTCCGCTTGAGCAACTTCTCAGACACAAGCGATTGCAAATCACGCCGCACCGTCATTGCAGAAATCTCGTATTGTTTTGCAATATCGTCAACAGAAATGCGCCCCTTGCTCAAAACCAGAGACAAAATGTCCGCCCGTCGCTGTTCAACGCTTGTTTGTTTGTTTTTCATATCTTTCTCCAAACACAAAGTTTCAGATATGATAAAGCAAATCGTGCCAATTCGCAATCGCTCCGCATTGATTGCCGTTAGGAAAAAATCTCAATGCTTGCAAGCCAGCATTCAACGCACCTTCCACATCGTGTTTCACGCTGTCGCCCACAAAAAGACACTCTTCAGCCGCCATCCGCGTTTTTTCAACGCAATAATCAAAAAATTGCTTTGCAGGTTTATCCGCCCCCGCCTCTTCGCTCGACACAACGTAATCCAAAAACGGCAACACCCCAATTTTCTCCAGCTTCAAAAACTGCACAAACGCCGTCATATTTGTGCCGACCGCAAGAAACAATCCGCGTTCTTTAAGTGCCCTCAGCGTGTCCAAAAGCCCGTCGAACGCAACCGCATTTTCAATAAGCACCGACCAATACACATTGCTCATCTCAAGCGCATATTTCACGCTTTTTCCGTTTTGCGACAGCATATTCTGATAGCGAATCAGCCTGTTATGCGCCGCCGCCACATCGCCGAATGTTTCAAACAGCATTTTCATCGTTTCATCGTGCAATGCTTGAAACTGCTCAAAACTCCAGCCAAAATGCTCGCTGACGAACTGGGCAAGCGCAAAAAAAGCCTTTTCGTTCGCATTTTTGAAACTATACAGCGTATCATCTAAATCAAAAATAACAGCCTTTATCACCACTTTTCTTCCTTGTGTCTAAAAAGCAATTCTTGCGTTTTAAGCAAAAACGGCTTTTTAGACAAGCGACTTTTTCTTACACTGCTTAAAAATAACGATTTACCTCTCACATCACACTCTTGCATTTCTAAGCATTTTGCGAAAAAAGTCGCTCATCAAAAATCAAACATCAATCGTCAAGCAGACCAGCGTCTTTGAGCCCTGCCTCAATTTCCTTGTCAGACATCACATTCTTTAAGGGAATCAAAACCGTATTGCTTTTTGAAGCATCTTCAAAATTCTTTGCAAACGGCTTTGCGCAAAACACCACATCATAATTTCGGGCAGCACTCTTGCCTTCCGAAACGGGGCAATGGCGCAACTCAGCAGGCTTAATGCCGTTTCTGGTCATCACTTTTTTGATAGCGTTTTCCATCATCAGCGACGACCCCGCTCCGTTTGCACAACACGCCAAAATTCTCTTTCCATCTAATTTTGCCATAACAGAATCTCCTTGCAATTATGCGTTTGCTTTGCGCTCTTTGTATGCTTCGTAATCCTCGGTGATAAGGAAGTAGCCTTTCGGGTCCATTCGATACTCAATCTGAGGAATTGCAAGCAACACGACCACCACAATGCCCACGCCAATGTAGCCCAGATAGTGCATTCCAGCCGTGAACAAAGGCCACACGGTATCCCAGTCGAACATTCCAAGGTATCCGCCGTAGTTCGCCAAACCGACCCAGCCCGCGATGATAGCCGCACCAAACACCTGAATCAGCCCCGAGAAGAACGGAATGACCAAACACGCCTTCAGCCCGCCCTTTTCATTTGCCACCAAACCGATTGTTGCGTTGTCAAAGAACACAGGAACGAAACCGCAAATGATGATTGTCGGAGATTTCATCACAATAAGCGTGATAATCGCAATAATCTGCCCCGTCAAGCCAGCAAGGAAGCCGAATGTAACCGCGTTTGAATCGCCAAAGCCGTAGCACACCGCGCAGTCCACGCCCGGCACAGACGACGGCAACAATTTTTCCGCAATGCCTTGAAACGATGCTGTCAATTCCGTTACAAACGTGCGCACGCCCAACTGCAAAATCGCAAGGTACACCGCAAACTGCAACGAAGTATTGAACACATAGAACGCAAAATTCTCACTTTCTTTCGTTGCCTTTGCATTCACAAAGAACGGCTTTCCGATAACGCACATAATGATACCGAAAAACACCGTCATCAAAATCGCCGTACACACCATATTCTCGTTAAAGATTGAGAAAAATCCCGGCAATTCCATTTCGCCGACTTTCTTTACCTTGCGCTTGCCGCCCTTATCGCCAAAGAGCTTGTCTGCAAGGAAATAGCCCAAACGAATACCGAACATCTGCTGATGCGCAATCGCAAACCCCGCACCGTCAGAAAGCTCCTGCATCGGCTTAACCGTGAGATTTGAGCCGACCGCCCAATATGCGCCCAAAATCACCGACATCACAATCATCAGCGCCACGTTGTTTGCGCGCAACGCCGGCAATGCAAACAAAATGAGCCAATACGCCGTTGCCGCCTGCTGTACCTGAACGTGTCCGGTGGTAAAAAGCGTACGGCATTTCGTGAGCTTATTGAAACGCACCAGCAAAATATTCACGATGAACGCAATCAACAGCAGCGTCATAACCGCCGAAAATCCTTTGCCGAATACTTCTTCCACGCCCGCCGTAACCGCATTTTGACCATAATACGGGTCGATAACGCACGCCGTGAGGTTGAACCGCTCTTTCAACCCCGCCAAAATCGGACGGAACGTGCCTGTTAATCCGCCAGAACCGACGTTCAAAATAAGCATACCGATAATCGCCTTGAGCGTGCCCGCCAGCGTGTCATACCATTTTTTGCCCATCAAGCAATAGCCCAACAGCGTCAAAAAACCGACCAT
This sequence comes from uncultured Treponema sp., assembly GCA_937893155.1. Classification (GTDB taxonomy): domain Bacteria; phylum Spirochaetota; class Spirochaetia; order Treponematales; family Treponemataceae; genus Treponema_D. The sequence goes on from CALBGU010000081.1 coordinate 26,051, forward strand.
ATACGGTGCTTTTTGCAGCACATACGTTGCAAAAAAAGTCCAAATTGCATTTAATACGCTAAGTACGACCATAACAGCCTCCTTAAAAACTTTTTATTCTTCCTCGCACGGAAATTGCTTCACAGCCGCAAGAATATCCTCAGGAGTTTTCGCAGCCGCCAATGCATCAAGAAGCGGCTCATTCATAAAAATCGCAGACAACTGCTCAATGTTGTCGATATGCTCGCTCGGATTCGCAGACGAAAGCGAGAAAAACAGATTTGCCTTTTTCTCCTCTCCGTCCTCGTCCACTCCGAAATCAATCAACTGCTTCGACACCATAAAGCCCACGCCCGTCTTATACGCGCCCGTTGCGTTTTCCTGCGTGTGCGGCATCGCTACATTGTGCTCGAACACCACATATGGACCGTATTTTTCAATGCACGAAACAATCTGCGCGTGAAAATCAGGTGAAACCGAACCGTCCGCCACCAGCGGCAACAAACTGAGCTTTATCGCTTCCTGCCACGAAACGCCATCGCCGTCAATGAAACTAAAGTGCTTCCGCTCGACAATCCGCTCCAAAATATTCGCCATACGATTCTCCTACAGGCAAGAACGGAACGGAATATTCTGCGGCTGTTCAAAGCAGTCCTCAAAGCCACGTCGGTGATGATAATAGATTTTGTCCGCGTCCTGAGGATACACATATTTTCCGCCGACCTGCCAAAAGAACGGGTGGAATTTGTATTCGTTGCGGTCTTTCTTGAAATCGTAGAGCACCTTAATTTCTTCGCAATCCGCCTGAAAGTTTGTCCACACGTCCCAGTGAATCGGAATAACGACCTTGCACCGCAGATTTTCCGCCATACGAAGCACATCAATGCTCGTCATTTTATCCTGCATACCAATCGGGTTTTCGCCAAACGAGCCGAACGCCACATCAATGTCGTGGTCTTTGCCGTGCTTTGCAAAATAAATCGAAAAATGCGAATCACCGGAATGGTAAATATTGCCGCCGGGCGTTTTCACAAGATAATTCACCGCCTTCTCGTCCATATCCGTCGGACATTTTCCCGTCAACTCCTCGCGGTCAGGACCTGTCGAATCGGTCGTAACAATACAGGTGCGGTCAAAACTGTCAAGACACACAATCTCAATATCCTTGATTTTGATAACATCGCCGGGCTTTACCACGCGGCAACGCTCCGCAGGCACACCCCATTTTACCCACGTATCCACCGATTTTTGCGGACCAATAAACGGCACGGGAATTTCATTGCCGTTTTCGTCCGTCGTCTTCATCTCACTCTGAATCACATGCGCCGCCCACTCCGCAGACATGTGGTCCTGATGATAATGCGTTGCAAGCACCGCGTCCACTTTCTTGAACGCAAACGGGTCAATCACAAACGGCACATTGCGCAGATTCGGCTGCATTGCGCGAGCACCGCACATATTCGCCATCTGGTGTCCCACCGCCATCTTGCCGTTGCCGCGCGTGCGCTTGCCGTTGCCACACCACAGGTCAATCGTAATATTTGCGTCGCCGGGCGTTTTGAACCAAATGCCCGTGCAGCCCAGCCACCACATCGCCACGTTGCCGGGTTTCACCACCTCATTCTCGATGTCCTCAACCAGCCACGTTCCCCATTCTGGAAAAGTGTTCATAATCCAGTTTTCACGAGTCATTTCTGAAATCTTGCTCATAAAAAGTACCTCTTGTAAAAAGTCGGTCGTGTGTTTCTGATTTTATTATACGATACTTTTGTGAGAAGTCAAACATTTTTTTCATTTTTTTCGCATTTTTACGTTCATTTTGTTTATTATACAGAATAATATGCAACAAAACAAACAATAGTAACATAAACTACATTTCTCAACCCGCGCAATTCGTAGCGGCAAAAATGCAATACAAAGACACAAAGCACATTTGAAATTGAGAGAAAAAAAAGAATCGCACCTGAACGCAATCAAAGACAAGTGAATATTTCCCGAACAGGTAAAGCCCGAAATGAACAAAAGCGAGCATTTCTTGAACAGGTAAAGTCTCAAATGAACATAAGCAACCTTTGCCTGAACAAAAAAAGTCTCAAATGAACATAAGCAACCTTTGCCTGAACAAGTAAAGCCTCAAATGAACATAAGCGACCTTTGCCTGAACAAGTAAAGCCCCAAATGAACATAAGCGACCTTTGCCTGAACAAAAAAAGCCAGAAACGAACAAAAAAATATTTGCGAGAGAAGGATTTTTTACCGAAAACAGTTAGCGCGAATGCAAAAAAGATTCGATTTGAGGGCGGATTTCCAAAAACGAGGCAACAAGCACGGGGTCAAAATGCGTGCCGGCGCCCTTTGCAATGATATTAAATGCGCTTTCGGCATTGAGCGAAAATTTATACGACCGCTTTGCCACCAGCGCGTCAAACACGTCTACCACCGCCATAATGCGCGCAGGAAGCGGGATTTCGCTGCCGATAAGCCCGTCTGGATAGCCTAAACCGTCGAAACGCTCGTGATGATAGTTCGCCACATTTTCCGCCATCGCGATAAGCCGTTTGTTTCCGCTTTCTGCAAGGATTTTTCCCGCAATTTCGCGCCCAAACACCGTGTGCATTTTCATAATCTCAAATTCTTCGTCTGAAAGAGCGTCTTTTTTGTTCAAAATCACATCGGAGATTTTGATTTTGCCGATGTCGTGCAAAAGGGACGCATCGCCCATCAGCGAAATAAACTCCTCATCGATTTCGTCCTTGAAAAGTCCCTTTGCAAAAAGGTGTTCCGAAAGCATAATCGCATAAATCTTCGTGTTGCGAACGTGTTCGCCCGTACATTCATCGCGACTTTCAATCATCGTTGCCAGATTTTCAATCACGTTTTCCTGCAATTTTATCAAATCGTGCGTTTTATTTTTGATGATTTCGGTCTGTTCACGCACTTTTTCTTCTAGTAAATCGCGATAATCATTGATGACACTCTGATTTTGCTCCAAAAGCTGCGCGTAAGAACTAGATTTTCGCCGATTGAGCAAATTTGACACATAAAAAAGCGCAATGAACATAATATGTGCCAAGAAAATAATAATTTTGAGCACCATTTTGCCGCGAATTCGGTAAAAAAGTTCTGTTTGCTTAAAAATGAGCACAAAAAAATACTCTCCCTGCAAACATTTATGGAACACCGTGCAGTCCGTGCCGCTTATTTTGGTATCAAAAACGCCGCTCAAGCCCTTGTACACCGCTCCCAGCATCATACGAACATTGTCGCGCAGAGAATATTCGTCTCCATTCTTGCCGGCAGCCACCGCGCTGTCGCCGATTGTACAAACCGCCGTGCTATCTCGGTTGACCAACACGCACCACGCATTTTTCCCAAGATAAAAACGCGAGAGCGTCTCCGTAATGTCGTCTAACTCAACATCAAAAGCCAGCACGCTCACCCCGTCCGTCAGTTCCTTTGCCGCGGTCAGCACCAGATGCTGTGATTTTCCGACCCGCTGCAACACGGTAACCGCTTTGCCGTTCGCCGCCCGTGCTTTTTTGTACCAGACCGCATCTTCGACAGAGTTCCCGTACTTTGCATTGACGCATTTTCCATTGATGTAGCCATAAAACGTGCCTTTGAGCGTGCTGTTTTGCTTGAACGCAGTCAGCGATATGCTTTTTTCGCGCAAAAAACCTTCAAGCGAATGTGTTTTCCTTGAAAAAATGAACGCTTCAGAGTCTTGCGCAACCACCGCGAGGGCATCCATCGCCTCGGTCAAAAAATCTTCAAATGGATGTGCGATATTATTCAGAAGGGAAATGCCCGCGTCAATCTCATAGGACTTTGTTGCGTGAAAAAAAAACACACCGCCGAAAAACAACACAGAAATCAGAACCGCAATCGACAAAAACAAGGTAAAAATTCCCATTTTTGTATTCATTTTTTTATTCGCGGCGGAATGAAATTCCGAAAAATCATTGTTTTCAGACACTTTTTTTCTCCTGCTGTTCGCTAAAACAAGCAAGCACTGTTTTCTTTTGATTATTTTCAGTAGTATAGCACATCTTTTTTGCCTTATGCTAGCGTTCGCAAGGATTATTTTTCTCACAGATGCTCAAAAACACCGTGCATTTGCCCTTTGCACACACAAAAATTATATCTCCTCAATGTGCGAAACGTATTCCAGCGTGGAAAGAGCGGCAATAATCTCGCGGTGCGACTTATACTTTTTTAATTCATCGCTGGAAATCGAAATCGCGATAGAATACACGCTCAAGCCTGAGTTCGCGTAAGCAGGATTCATCTCTATTGCGTCAATTTTTAGCCCTAAGCGGCGGATTGTGGTAACAAAATTTTGCAGGTTAAGCGAATTCTTGAGTTCGAGATGTATTTCAAAATGATTGGAACGGTTTTTCAAATAGAATTCAAGCTCCGGCAATTTTGACAAACAGAAAAGCAGCGCAACAAACGCCGTTACTGAAAGCGTATATTGCCCAGCACCGATTGCGATGCCCAAAAAACAACTCGCCCAGAGCGAAACCGACGTGGTTAAGCCCATAATTTGATTGCGGGAAGAGAAAAACAGCGTGCGGGTGGAGATTCTTGCCGACGAAACGACTGCCGCCGCCGAAAGAATGAACAAATTGCTTTTGTATTGAGAACCGATGCAGATGTCGAGAAGCATTGCCAGCGTGCCCGAGAGCGTAACCACGATGAAAGTGCGGAATCCTGCCGAATGGCGTTTGCTACTGCGCTCCCAACCGATAATCGCTGACAAAAAAAGTGATAATCCCAGCCGTAAAACAAGCGCTCCGACCGTAAGTTCTGCTGCCCAACTGCCTAAAACGTGGGCAATAGGGTCAGAGGTACTGAATAAAATCGTTGAGATTTTCTCTTCGTTCATCTTCTTCTCCTTTTCGCAGACTTCCGCAAACTATTCGCCCGCTGGCGACCCTCAGAAATCTTGCCGAGACGCTCTTCCCACACCGCGTGAGCGTGCGTTTCAGCTGCTTCGGTGTATGCCGCCTCCTCTTCATTGACCGTGTGAACAGGAAGTTCCTCTTGAATCTTGTGAATACGCTCAATGAGCAGTTCCAGCTCGCTTTTTTGCCCGCCGTCCTCGGCAGTTTCGTTCACACTCACCAACTCCTCAAGTTTGGTTGAATAGGATTTAGACAAAAACAACGATAACTTTGCGCAGGCAGGACCAATTAACTCGTACAACACGCTTGACGCAAGAATAATCGTCTGCAACGCATTGCCCGTCTCCCCTCCCAGCGCGCGCGCCCCGAGCGCAGCAAGACCAATCGCCACTCCCGCCTGCGGAATAAGGGCAAGACCAAGATAATTCCTCGTTGTCTCAGCCTTTTTTACCATAAAACAGCCCATAAATGCCCCAAAATACTTTCCGACAATGCGCACAAAAAAGTAAATCACGCCGATTGCAAGCAAGGGAACGCTGCCGACAGTCCCAGACGACACAAGCGCGCGCAAATCAAACGACAAACCAGAGCGCACAAAGAAAATCAGCAGAATGGGAGGGCTAAAATACGCCAGCTGCTTAAATAACTTGCTGTCGTCCGTCAAATTTATGTACGCCATTCCCATTGACATACAGCCCAAAAGCGGAGAAACATTGAACACCGTGCAAATTGCACAAAAGGCAAAGAGGAGCGCAACCGAAATTATCAATCTATTGTCGCTGGACCTCTTGGGCGCAAGCAAAAACTTGAGAAACAGCCCGAAAAGAAAGCCCAAACAGAGCACCAGCGCATTCGACAGAATCGGAAAAATGATTCTGCCAAGCGAAAATGCCTCTCCCGTCGCCGAGGAAATAGCCACCGAAATCGCCACGCTGTAGGCAAGCAGCCCGACAATGTCGTCGAGCGCAACAACCTGCAAGAGCGTCTCCACAAAATCGCCTTTTGCACCTGTTTGCCTGATTGTCATCATCGTGGAAGCAGGCGCGGTGGCTGACGCGAGCGCAGAAAGCACAATGGAAAAGGCAATATTCAAGCGCAACACAAAATAACAGACCACAAAAACGGCAACCGAAGCCATCAACGCCTCAAACAGCGTTATAATAATGACCTTCGCACCGTTTTTCTTGAGCGTCTCCAGCCGAAAAAACTCGCCCGTGCTAAACGCGATGAATGCCAGCGCAATGTCGGGCAGAAAATCAGTTGCAGAAACGATATTCTGAGGAATAAGATTAAAACAAAATGGTCCAATCAATATGCCCGCGATAATGTAAGCCGTAACGTTCGGTAGGCGCAGCTTTTTTGTAACGCGCGTCATTAAAAAACCAGAGAGCAATATGATTGATATGGATAAAATAGCAGAATCCGCGTGTCCCATGCTATCTATTATAATTCTTTTTTGATAAATTAACACTGTTTTTCTGTATTTTTTGAAAAAAAATGCACTCATACATTCTATTTTCGCCAAAATTCATTTTGCAATCGCCATAAAACAATGGATAAAAGTTCCGTATTGCAATACGGAAGCCGTCTTTTTAGCCGTCTCCGTTTCTTTTAGTGCGCAAAAAGACTATCCGCAACGCGCAAATTGACATATCGTATCACAAAAAGCCATAATGACAGCGAACAGCACACGATTTTGAGTGCAAAAAAGGTAATTTTACGGAAGAAACAACGACTCCGCACACAAAAGAACGTATTTTGCAGATTGCAACGGCAGAATTTTTGGAAAAAGGTTTCCGCGGCGCAAGTTTACGAGCCATTGTTAAAAATGCAGGTGTTACCACTAGCGCGTTTTACGGTTATTTCAAAAACAAAGAGGAGATTTTTGACGCAATTGTATCTCCCCACGCAACAGAATTGATAAAAATCTTTCAAAAATACCTCAATGCGTTTTTAGCATTGCCCAAAACAGCGTGGAAAACCGATAACAGCCGCTTTGCACACGACGGAATGCGTGAAATGTACGATTATGCCGAAAAAAATAAAACGGCGTTTCAGTTAATCCTCACTGCTGCGGCGGGAACGCGCTGGGAACACTATCTGCACGACATTGTTCAGCAAGAAATTGACATCACGCACCGCTTTTATGCTTCCATCAAAACAGAAAGAAACTCTGCACGGTGTTTTTATTCTTTTTGCAAAACCGAATAGCATAAAAACACCGAGCAAACATCTTTTTGTAAAACAGAAATGCTCAAAAACATTGTGAAATATGCTTTTCTGCAAGAACTGAATAGTCAAAAACACGGTGAAATATGCGTTTCGTAAATGAAAAAAGAATAAATGCGCGTGTTTTTATCATTTCCGTTTTTTATAAAAGCGATGATTACGGAGTGAAAATGCTCTTTTTGTTTTACGGATTATATGGCGCATAGTGTTTTTGTGGTGTGCATTTTTGAAAAAGCGATGAAAACGTGTGTGTTAGAACGTTATTTTGACGCTTGCCGACAAGGTTATGCCTGCGTAGATAAGACTGTCGGACACATTTGAGAATTCTGGGCTGACGACGGTTACAACGGTGAGGTATTTAGAGAAAGCCGCGTCGCTTTCGTGCGTGTAGACAACGCTTTGTGCGCGTTTATAGCGTGCGTTGGTCGTCGTGGTGGATTTTTTCTGCGACGCAGTGAATTTTAGGCTGTCTATTTTGGTAACACTGACCGACGACACGTCAAGTGAAGGCTTGCACATTTGTACGAAAGACACCAGCGGGGAAGTTTTGCGTTCCCGTTTGTATGAAAAGGTGCATTTTGCGCTCCACGCGTCGTCTGATTCAACCGTTCCTTCTAATGCAGTCTTGAAACTGTCTTTTTTGGAGAAAAAAAACGCCGATGTCAGCTCCGCCGAGTGAGAAAAGGTGTAATCTTCTGGCGCGGCACGCGGGATTTTGACTGCACTGGAAAAATGTGCGCCGAATTCGTCTTCGTTGTACCATTTGAACAGACGGAGTGCGCTATACGAGCCTAAAACGTTGTTCGCGCTGTACGAAATCGACGCTTTTGCGTTGTATATATCATTTTTGGTTGACGAAGCAGTGATTTGTCTGGCGAACGAAGCGTTTATTGAAGACGGAATGACTAAATCCAGAGCGGAATCCGCCGCCGCTCTGCGCCAAGACGCCGCGTAGGTTGCGTAATAGTATTGCGTGGACGAGGAAGCACTGCTGCTTTCAAGCATAGTGTCTGCTAGTTTTGTGTTTACTAAATCGTTGCATGGAATTGCCGTGTACAGATACATGCGGTCGGCAGTCAACAGGTATTTTGCGTCTTCCGTGTATGAGCCGCCCGCATTTACCTTTGCGTTTCCCCCTCCCTCGCGCATATAAGACAGTGAAAACCGCTGTTTTCCGATTGTCAGCGGCAAGGTTAAGAGATATTGCGTGTAATCCGTCTGTTTTGCACTTGAGGAAAGCGTGTAGGTGTCTGCGGCTTCGGCGTGGAGTTCAGGGGTGAATTTTAGCGCATTGAATTTATAGAAAACAGTTGCGTTGCCCGTTGTTTTTCGCTTTTTGGCATCGGATTTTCCTGCGTCGAATTGGAATTTCGTGTTGTCGGCATAACTTTCGCTGTACTCGGAGCTATAATTCGCCTTGATTTTTTGGTATACAGTTGCCTCCGCCTCAATATGCAGTCTGTCAATATCGCTTTCGGCGCTCACACAAGCATCTTGCGTCTTGTAAATGGTACTTGCTATCGTCTGGGAAGAGCCTTCAAGGTGTGCAACGGGCAATTCTAAGGCGAGGGAATTGGATTTTTTTTGTTTTTTGCCTTCATTGTCCAGCTGATAGGCCTCGCTGAAGTCGAAAATGCCGAAAATTGCATCGTTGGTTTGTGCAAAATGCCCGACGGAAGAGAACATATAGTTGCTATCGCTTCGGTGCGCCTCGTTTCCGCCAATATCGACTTTCCAAATGCCTATTCCCGCCGCGACGCTTTCGCTTGCCTGTGTCTTTTTGGTTCCGTTCGACGTGTTGGCGCTCGTTTTTACAAAAAAATCGTGCAAAATCTCCGCGTCGCCAAGGCTTACTATCGCGCCGTCCTTTTGATAATTGAGTGTGACAGCGCTTTTTGCGGCAAGGTCTGGCGAAATCTCTGATAAATGAAGTTCATCGATAAAAAAACAGCCCGAATCCGCCCCGTCAGCATTGAGTTTTACGATGAGTTTTGAGGCAATCACATCAGTGTCAACGCTTGCTCGTCCCGCAAAATCTGAATCCACATAGACTTTTTCGCTTTTTAAGTCCACTTCGACTTTGTGCCAGCTGTCTTTGCTCAAATTTTCGCCCGAAATCACACAGTTCACGGCATTTTCGACCTCATCGCTTCCCGCGTCGGTTTGGCGCACGAACGAAAAGGTCAATGCGTCATCGCTTTCGAGGCTTTGCGTCAAGAAAACATAGAATGCAAGATTTTTGTAGCCCGAAATATCGGTTTCATCGACGTATTGGCTCAACGTGATGTATGTGTTGCTCGATGAAATGTCCGTTTCTTTTTGCCATTTTATGCCCGCAACGCTGTTGGCGCTCGTGTTGAAGGTGCTGACCGTGCTGTCGCTGATTGCGCCGACCGATACGCCCCACTCGGCACTGACCGACGCAGGCGTGTCTTCGCGTACCGTGGTGGAAAATCCGTCCGCGCTCACTGCAAATGAGGTTCCCGCGATTTCAAAAACGCCCGCTTTGAGCTTCCCCGACGCATTTTTTTCCGTGGAAGACGAGGCGACAATGAGCCGCGCGCCAGTAAATGTGCCGAGAAAGGCGCGGTCTTCGTCGGTTAAGCGTACCGTAACGGTTTGCCAGCCGCTTTCGCCAAGCGAGAACGAGCGCAGGACGTCGGAAGAGGCTTTGCTGACCAGCCACGTTGGAATTGCCTCACAGGATTCGGCGGAGAAATCTGCGTCGCTGTTTACGCCGAGCTGCAAGAATATTTCAACGGGTGTGTCGGCGGAAAATGCAGACGGATTTTCATTTTTCAAGGCGATGCTAAACGTTTGCGCCGACGCAAGAGCCGTTCCCGCCGAGCCTAAGGCAATCGTTACCGCGCGCCAAGCGGGATTGTCTGCCGTTGCTCTTATCGCCGAAAAGTTCCAGTCAATCGGGATTGCGTAGCCTGAAACCGCGCTGTCTTTTGTGCCAGAATCAACTGACGCACTGTCTTTTTTGCTCTCGGAAAGCTCAATCGGCAGTGAAAATGAGGAGTCCGCGGAGCCAAAAGGGCGAGCGTTGAGCACAGGCTCTATTCCCGCAGGCACGGAAACGCCCGCGCTCTCTGACAATGTGTTTGTTTCGGCGCTGTTTTCGTCCATGCCCAGTATGCGATACAGTCCCGTGGTGTTGTCCGTCTCTGCGCTCAGTGCGCCGGCAATTTCTATTTCCAGCGAATCACTTTGATAGCGGACGGCGCTTGAAACGGCGGCAAAAGCGGGGCTTGCCGTCGATGCGTCGGCATAAGATGAGTCAGGGGAATACGACCAGCGCCCTGCAGTGCTTATGTCTGCTGACAATCCTGGGAAAAACTCGTAGCGAAAGCCCGCCGCTCCTGTAACAGCGCCTGTTGCAGAGTACCCCGTCTCTTCATACCAGATGATACGCACTTTGTCGCCTGCGCCCACCGCAACCGACGGCGTAACATACCCGCTGTCACGGTCGTAACGTGCATTTGTGTCGGCGATGTCGTTGATGTAAACAGAAACATCGGCTGCCTTCGTGCCGATTTCATAGCCGACAGTCTCGGTATACGATGTCGTCTGAATAATAAGGTCACAATCTTCGGGAAATCCCAGATAAAAGCCCGGGAAACTGTCGGCGAGCGGAAAGCGCGAGGATGCCGCATACGAGGAAGAGTCGGCGTAAAGCTCGATGAGCGCATTTTCATCGCCGCCCTCCTTGTCGATGACTGCGGCAAGATATACCGCGCTTTCGGTTTTGGTGGATTCTGAAATCACCGCCGCATTTACGATGTCGGTCGCCCCCACATCATACAGCGAACACACTGCAAACGGCGAAAAACCCGCGGGGCTTTGCAGCACAAGGGCAAACTCAGATGAAATTTCCGTGAAAAAATCATACGCATAGCGTTTTATATCCACGGAATGCCCATTTTGCCCAAAAAACGCCTGTACCTCGCCCAAAAAAGAGCCCGCGTCGCCCCAATCACCGAGCGCACTCTGAATTTCGCTCTGTTTTTTTGTGCGGAACGTTACCAGCACCGCAGGAAGCTCGCCAGAATCCGTGCGCGACGCTTTTGCGCTGTCAGAAAACGTTATTGTTTGCTCGTGCACGGAAATAATATATTCGTCGGTGTTGAGTTTTCGGAATTTTCGCTTTCCCGCGCGGTAACTTCCGCTGTCGCTTTCCACAAAAACAGCGTCAATATCACGGATTGCCTCTGCCGGAAGCTCATATTTATAGCCCGTCTCATAGCCAGAAATTGCTATTTCTTGGGTATCTTCGGCAAAATCTCCGTAAAAAGTGCGGCTCCGCGCCTGCATCATATCGTAACGCAAAACGGTGTCTGCTTTCCATTTTTCGCCTTCAAAATGAAGCAAAAATCCTGGAGATTCGTTTTCTCCGCCGCCGATGCTTTTTTGAAACAAATGTATCGAATATTCGCCCGGAAACGTAATGCCGCGATTTGCAATGCGCGCATGCTTCAAATAACCGTTCCCGATATATCCCGCCGCAATCGTGTTTGTATCAAATTCATCTGCAAAATCCGCCTCGAAATACCACATTCGATTCAGCAAAAAATAAATCGACATATCCACATCTTGCGTAAACACAGGACTTTCGGTTGTGGACTCAAAACCGTTGCCGTATCCGCCCGAAATGCCCGCGCCCGTTTCCACCGAGGAATACCAATGCCCGCGAATATCTAATTCAAGATTTTCATCATTTGAAACAAATTTTGACTGCGCTTTTGCCGAATTAGAAAAAATAATTAAAAACAACAAAAAAAACGGCAACAAAAATGATTTTTGCTTAGGCTTCAAAAGCCGTGCTTTCATAATTTTGAGCGATGGATTTTTTTTCTCCATTTCAAAAATAATGCGGTCAAGTTTTTTCTTTTTTTCGCTTCCCAAATCAAATAATTCGCCTTGCAGTTTTTTTTCATCTTCCACATTTTGCACGCCGATTCCAATCAACCTGACGGATTTTCCCTGCTTCATTTTGCTCCAAAACAGCCGTTTCGCTCGGTCAAAAAGGTCGTCCGTCGAAGAAACATACTCATCATGCGTGCTTTGAACCGAAACGGTAGAAAAATCGCCGTATCGGATTTTTACGCACACGGTTCTGCCCGTCTGCCCCGCGTCATACAGCCTATACATCACGTCCTGCGCGATTTCCAGAAGACGTGAATCTATCGCGTCGCGGTCGGTCAAATCCGCAGGAAAAGTGCGCTCCGCACTCACGGAATGGCTTTCCGGCTCTGCCCCCATATTTTCGTCCTCAATACCGTGAGAAGCGTTGTACAAAAATTTTCCACACGCCTTTCCAAAATTGGATTGCAAACTTTGCAACGTTGCTTTATTCAGCGCAGAAATGCTTGAAAATCCCGCAGCACGAATTTTTGCAAGCGTTTTTTCACCAGCTCCCCATAATTTTTCGAGCGGAATTGACAACATAAAATCTTCTTCTTTGCCGCGCGGCACAACAAAAAATCCATTCGGCTTTCGCATTCCCGACGCAATTTTTGCAATATACTGCGTTGATGCCAGCCCCACGCTGACTGTCAGCCCCGTTTTTTCAAAGATTTCAGATTTTACTTTTCTGGCAACTTTCACTGGAGGTCCCAGCAATTTTTCCATTCCCGTTAAATCAACCAGCGCCTCGTCTATGGACATTTGAATGACCGTCGGCGAATATTGTGATAAAATTCGCATTATTTCGCGGGATTTTTCACGATACCGCTCCATTCTTGGACGCACAAAAATCGCCTGCGGGCAAAGACGAACCGCCCGAGAAACCGGCATTGCGGAATGAACACCAAACGCCCGCGCCTCATAAGACGCAGTGGACACAACACTCCGCTCATCACCCGGAAGACCGCCGACAACGACGGGTTTCCCACGATAATACGGATTGTCGAGTTGTTCGACCGAGGCAAAAAAAGCGTCCATATCCACATGCAAATACACGCCGCTCATACAGAATCCCCTGATTTTTTTGCAGTGGAATCATCATTTTTTTCGTTCGTAGAAAGTTTTACTGTTTCTTTTGTAACAGTATTATCATCAGTTTTTAGCCACGCTGTTATTGTTATCACGGTCGTAGAAGTGTTATCGGCAGAATAATCAAGCAAAAAATCTTGAGCGGGATTATCTGGCAGCAAAAAATACGCCGAATGTGCATTATGGCGGATTTCAAACTCAAATGAACAGTCATAAACAGGCGAGCCTTCAAGCGAATTTGCCGAAATCTCATAGCGTAAAACAGGAAAATCGGAAAAAATACGCAAATGTTTTGTATACATACCAAGAAATTCCGTTTCAGTTATCTCTGCGCGGATATGGTCCGCAGTTTTCGATTCCGCCAAAATCATTTCGTTCGTTTCCGTTTTTACACGAAAATAGCGTTCTTGAAACTTTTCGGTAGCAAGCGCAAGTGCAAAAATCAATAAAGCCGAAAAGACCAAAAGCACAAATGCGAATTTTAAGATTATTTTCTTTTTTCTAATTAAAATGCGAACCCACATAAAAACAAACGGCAACAAAACCATACAAAACAGAAGATTTGAAAACGGGCTACAAATCGCTACAGAATAGAGATTTTCGGGAGGAATGAAGCGCAAAGATTCTATGCTGTACGGTATAAAAGGCAAAATCATAAGCGCAATACTTACGATAAGCGGAACCATTGAGCGGAGTGTTCTTGAAATGTAGGTTAAAAAATATTCCAATCCAAAAAGCAAAACAAATGACACATCAATAGATGAGAAAATGCAAATATTTAAAATTTCCACCGTATCTATCAAATACGGGAATGATTTTTCAGAAAATGAAATAATAAAAATGCGCGACTGAATGATGTAAAAAAGCGATGTAATGACAAACGTCAAAAGCATTTTTATACCAATTATTCTCGGAATAGAAAGGTCTTTGTACGCGATAATTTTTCCCACAATGAACTGCGAAATCTCGATTGCGCCGAATGTGACAGCGATTGTTACAGGAATAAACGCAAATGTTTTGAAAAACGCCGTGCGCCGTTTGTAGCTGTCAGTTCCGAATAAAAAAGAAACTTCGCAAAGCAAAAAAAGAGCAACAGCAACAATAAAAATCAAGACATTCGCAAAAATTTTTTCGGTTATCCAAAATCGGTATTCTTTTACCTGTAAGGAAATATAATGGCTATTCCACTGTACATCACTACGTTTTTCAGCAGAAACAAAATCGATAATTGCTGCAATTTCGGGGGTATTTGCGCGGATTATCAGCGACACCGCCGGGATTTCATTTTGCAAGAAAAGCGAAAGCCGCTCATTTTTTTTTGCCAATCCTAAGCGATAAATCGGGAAAAATAAATGAGGCATTTTCAAGTGCAAACCATTTTTATAAAAAGAATCTGAAATATCTTTTACCAACGAAAAGGGCGCAATTTTTTCATCAGAACCAGCAACAAGAGCATTTTCGTCCCCAAAATCCACCAGAAGCACAGAAACGCCGTCGCTCGTATCCAGCCGAGATAAAAATGCACTCGTTCCGCATTGCAAAAGATTGGGTGCCATTTCTTTTACCGGCGGCTTTTTATCGTTAGCGGCAAAAAGAACCGTAACCCCCGTTTTTAGATTTGCCGCAGAAAGTGAATCCAACAAAATTTTTGTGCCGTCGTCATAAAAATCCAAGGCAGATTCTTTTTCTATATCAATAATAAGCGATATTTTTCCATCTTCTCCCAAAAAATCCAACAAAATATTTTCTGGGAAAAATTCTCCGCCAGACGGCACAAGACTTTGCGTTTTCGGAGAAAATCCATCGCGTTCAAGCCGTTCAAAAAGCGTATCGGCGGCAAGCGGCACGTGAAAAAAGAGAAAAAAAAGGGCAATTTTGAAAAAAATCTTTTGCATAGTTGGCTTCTATTATAATTTACTCTAATAAGTGTTTACTTTTCAAGGTCTGTCCGTTATAATTTACGATAGGAGTAACGCATAATGTGTGCACAAGAGAAAAAATTTTTATTAAATATTCCGCTTAAATTGATTTTGACAGATGAAGGCACGAGTCATTTTATAAGCAACAACAAAAAACTAATGCGAATAAAATTGGCAGATAATCGCGAAAAATTCGGTATCAGTTTAACAAATTTTTCACCGATTTCCGTGCAAAATATGATTTTGCTTGATTATGTCAAAAATATCGAAATTTCTATGCCAGAATTTGTTTCTCGACGGCAGGAAGTTATGGATTTGTCAAAAGTTGTGGTGTATTCATTGATGTACAAGCAATTCAATCACGAACTTTTTAGCAAATTGGTTGCCTGCGAATGTGTCAGAAAATACAATCGCTCAAATCCAACGCAGATTTTGGACGAGCAGACGCAGATTTCCGAGAAAGAGCTATTGCGGCTTATGCCAAACAGAAATATCGTTATCAAAAAAGCAAAAAAAATGATTCTTGACCCCATTTGGAAAGACATCATGGAAAATGCGGATTATACGCCCGAAGAGCGCAATTTGTATCTTTTGATGACCGAAAAATTTTTGGACAGAATGAACAACATCAGTTGGTTCATTGTAACAAAATTTGCAAAAGATGACGGATTCCCGCAAATCGAAAAGGAACTTCGCGCCAAGCTCACCGAATATATGGAAAAATCCCAGCTTGCCGAATACATTTCGCTTATGGTGATGGAACTCGCGCTGAGCAACGAAAATGCAAATTTGCACAAAAAAGCCGCCGTTATGTTCAACGGTATGGTTGACGATGTGGAAGAACTGCTGCGCGACCCAAAAGAGCGGCTCAGGCTGATAAACCAACTCGTAAAAGACAACGAACTGGTGTATATTTCGTGGCAAATCGGCGGAAATTCCACCACGTCGGTCGGAAATCGCGGAAAACTCGAAATCTCGCTTTACAACAAGGCAGGCGAATTTGAAGAAGTAAAAGCAAGTGTTGAATCCGCAATGGTCGAGGGGACTACAAAAAAATCTTTGGTTGATTTTTACCGAGCTTCAAACGGCGATAACCAAAATCTCGGGTTGAGCTATTTGTCGTATGTTGACGAGGCTTGTAAAAAAGTGGGCGTACGATTTGAGTCCATGGTAAAACAATTTTCAAACGATTTGACAGCAACAAAGCTCAATTTTGATTTCTGATGTCTGCAAAAAAAAGCCGTTTCTTTTTGATTTTTGCAATTTTGCCGTTTTTGACCAGCTGTAGCAACGTCGTCTGCGATGTTTCAGATGTTCAGGCGACGGTGGTTTTTGATTATCACGATGAAGAATCCCTGCCCGACTCAAGAACGTGCATTTTTGTAAAAATCGACGGCGATGTTTCCCGCACCGAAAGCATAAAAATCGTAAACACCGAAAATAAATACGAATGGCGAGTTGAAAATCCAACGCTGCTGCAATCAAAAGCAGGAGACTGGGCAGGCTCGGCAAATGTGCGCGGAGAGGGCGAAAATGCGCTTCCACAAGGAAATTATCGGCTCCATTACAAAAATATGGCGGGAGAAGAAGCCGAAATGGATTTTTCGGTAATATATCCGGCACAGTTTTCAGAACAGCAAGCGACGGATTTTCCAAAAGCACTCACCGATGATTCTTTGACGTTCTCTGAAAAAATCGCGGTATACGATAAAAACGGTGATTTACTTTTTTTTGGAAACATCGAAAAAAACACGGATTCCATTTTGAAAAAATTCCCTGATGCCGATTTTATACGCGTTTGTTACGAGGATAATTCCAAAAAATATATGTGTTTTATGCCGCCTGAGTATCTTGAAAAAAAAGCGGAAAACTAACATGCTGTCATTGCTAAGATAATCAATCTAAATCTTTATTATGGAAGAAAATATGAGCGAAACGACAATCGAAGAAAATGCAAGCAATACAACGATGCGAGCAATTCACACTTATGTTATTCGCGCAGGACGAATGACCAGCGCGCAAAAAAATGACTACGAACAGCTTTCGGAGCAATGGTGCATTCCATTTGCAAGCGAAACGCTGGATTTCAGCGCACTGTTCGGCAACAACAATCCTGTTATTATCGAAATCGGTTTTGGCATGGGGCACGCAACAGCGCAGATAGCCGCAGAAAATCCCGAGATAAATTATGTGGGCTTGGAAGTGCATAAACCTGGCATTGGGCGGCTTTTGGGCGAAATCAGAACGCGAAATCTGAAAAATATCCGCATTATTGAGCACGATGCTATTGAAGTGCTTGAAAAAATGGTTGCAGACGGCTCAGTGAACGGCTTTCACGTTTTTTTTCCTGACCCGTGGCCGAAAAAAAAGCACCACAAACGCCGTCTGATGCAGCGCCCGCGCACCAATCTTTTGGCAAAAAAACTGCACATCGGCGGCTACATTTATATGGCGACGGATTGGGTGCCGTATGCCGAAAGCGCGCTTGAAGAATTGACGGCAACCGAGGGCATTCAGAACAAATACGACGGTTTTGCGCCGCACCAGATATGGAGACCGGAAACAAAATTTGAGCAAAAAGGGATTCGTGCAGCACACGAAATCCGTGAACTTTTCTTTGAAAAACAGGCGTAAAAATGAGCGAATCACATCTTTTTGACGACACAGCATTTCGGGCGGCGGAACTTGCCACACTGATAAAAAAATATCAAGATTCTTATTACAACGGCGAGGGCGAAATTTCAGACGCAGAATTTGATAAACTCTGGGACGAACTCAAAGCAATCGACCCCGAAAATCCTATTTTGCACCGCGTAGGTGCGGATTCTGGCGCATTTGCAAAATCCCGCCACGTTATGCCGATGGGAAGTCAGGAAAAAGCGGCAAATCCCGCGCAATTTTTGGATTGGGCAAAAAAGCACGTTTACGACGAATATCTGGTTGAATACAAGCTGGACGGCGCAAGTCTGGAATTGCAATTCGAGCGCGGAAAACTCATTCGGGCAGTAACACGCGGCGACGGCACAATCGGAGACGACATCACCGCGAATGCGCTCAAAATGAACGGCGTGCTTGCTGAAATCCAAGGCGATTTTTCGGGCGGTGTGCGCGGCGAAGTGCTGATGTTTCACCGCGTTCACGATGAATTATATGCCGACAAAGCGAATTGCCGCAATGCCGCAAATGGCGTGATGAAGCGAAAAGACGGTGTTGGAGCGGAGCACCTCAATTTTATCGCCTACGATGCACAGGCTTCTGACGCGGCAAAAAGCCCTTTTTTTGATGAAGAGCAAAAAATACACTGGCTTTCGGAATGTGGATTTGCTGTCGTGCCGCTCAAAATCGTGAAAACAGCAGACGAGGTGATTTCGTATCGCGCCGAAGTTGCCCAAAATCGCAAAACCATTGATTACGACATCGACGGGCTGGTGGTCAAAGAGCGCACCATCGACCGCGACGACGCATCTCGCGCCCGTCCCGACCGTCAAATTGCATTCAAGTTTGAGCTTGAGGAAGCCGAAACGACCGTGCGGAACGTGGAATGGAGCGAATCAGGCGCAACGTACACCCCGATTGCCGAGTTCGACGCGGTAGAGCTCAACGGCACCACCGTGCAGCGCGCCAGCCTTGTAAACACAGGAAAAATTCGTGAACTTGGGCTAAAAATCGGTAGCCGCGTCATTGTGGTAAAACGCGGCGAGATTATCCCCAAAATCGAGCGAGTCACGGGCGAAAGTGACGGCACGCATCCCGTGTCTGTTCCCCAAAAATGCGCCGTCTGCGGCACTGCACTGGTGGACGAAGGGACGCGGTTGTATTGCCCGAACGTGCATTGCGCAAAACGGGAGCTTCACCAGCTTCTCAAATGGATTTCCGTCATCGACATTCGCGATTTGGGAACGACGCTCGCAGAAAAATTATTCGCCGACGGAAAAATCTCCACGATTTCGAGCCTGTATGCGCTGGACGAAAACACGCTTGTGCCGTATTTTTTGGACGAAAAAAGCATTTCTGCCGAAAAAACATCGCTCGGTGCAAAAAAAGTTGCCGCATCAATTCAGGCACACCGAACCGTGAAGCTGTCGGCGTTTGTGGCAGGATTCGACATCGAGGGTATCGGCGAAACGCTCGTGGAAAAACTGATTGCGGCAGGCTACAACACGCTGGAATCGCTTTTGGCACTGACCGAAGAGCACGTTGCTTCGGTTGCGGGCTTTGCCGAAATTATGGCGCGGACGTTCGTTCTGGGAATGGCGGAAAATGCCGAAGAAATGCGCGCGCTCATCAGCAGCGGCACGATTTCGATTGAGAATGAACAAGCAGGCGGTGCGCTTTCGGGATTGTCGTTCTGTTTTACGGGCGAACTTTCAATGAAACGCTCTGACGCGCAAAATCTGGTTAAATCGCTCGGGGGCACGGTAAAAACAAGCGTTGGAAAAGGCTTGAGCTATCTGGTTACAAACGACACGGCAAGCGGCTCCACAAAAAACGCGAAAGCGGCAAAACTGGGCATTCCCGTCATTGACGAAGCCGAATTTCTGCGCCTCGCGGGAAAATAATAAGGAAGAGCAGCTATGTTGTTGATTTTTTTAGGCGCAATTTTCATTTTATACGACATCGTTTTGCTTTCCATACACCCGGGGACGCTCTTGAGCACGCTTTTTTCGTTCACCCACATTTGGACAGCATTCGGCGCGCTCCTCATCTTTACGGCGGTCAACCGCAAAAAACGCGGTCGCTTTTTTTGGTGCGCGTGGAAAAAGCAATCCAAAGCGGCTGCACTCGCACTGCTCATTTTTTGCGCCGCACTTTCGGCAGTCAATTTGGGATTTATCCTCACGCCGCGGCTGGCAAGCGCAGAAAGCGAAGCGGATTATGTGATTTTGCTCGGCGGCGGCATCGACAAAAACGGAGAACTTTCCGAAACGGTGCTCAAGCGTGTAAACAAAGCCGCGGCATATCTTTTGCACCACAAAAACGCGCTCTGCGTTGCAACAGGCGGAAAAGCGATGTGGTCAAACTACGCCGAAGCCCCCGAACTCAAGCGGCAACTGATTCTTTTGGGCGTGGCAGAACAGCAAATCGTGATAGAAGACAGAGCGCTCGACACAATCCAAAATTTGCAATACAGCGCGGCGGTGCTTTCCGATTGCACGGGAAAAAGCCAAAAAGAGATTCTAGACAGCCGCGTTATCATCGTGTCGAACTTTTTTCACCTGCGCCGAGCCGAACGATTAGCGTCGCGGATTGGATTTACCAACGTCAGCGGGCTTGGCACCGAAGTCGAGCCGTACACCGTGCCGCATAATTACCTGCGCGAAATCTCGGCATACATCAAACTCAATCTGCGGATTCTGCTCACGGGCAAACCGCAGAAATTGGCATAAAAAAGCACTGTCATTGCAAAAGATATACTGATTGTGAAGTTTATCATTGACGAACTTGTTTCGGAATTTCTCGCGAGGGCAAAAAGGAGAGCGTGCTTTTTCAGGTAAACGCTTCTCTTAAATTAGGATTGAAATACTTGTTTAGGCAAAGCCTTCTCTTAAAATAGGATTGACGTACCTGTTTAGGAAAAGGCTTCTCTTAAAATAAGATTGACGTACCTAAACAGGTAAAGTCTTCCTTGAAATTAGGCTGAAAATACCTAAAATGATATGTTCCGAACTGAACTCTGTTCCTGTCATTATCGAACGAACTTCACAGACGTTCGCCTAAGCGAAAACAAAAAGCACCGAATAAAAACAGATTCGGTGCTTTTGTTTATTGCGATTAGAAAATTTCTTCCGCTTTTTTTTCAGGCTTTTTGGGCTGGAACACCAACTTCATCACCTCAAGCGCATTCGTTACAGGAATGAACTCAATGCCGTGCTTAACGTGCTCAGGGATTTCGTCGAGGTCGCGCACATTGGCTTTTGGAATGATAATCGTTTTGATTCCGTTGCGCTTTGCCGCCACCGTTTTTTCCCGAAGCCCGCCAATGGGAAGCACCATACCCGTCAGACTCAATTCGCCCGTCATCGCCAAATGCGGCTTGATAATCCGCCCCGAAAGCAACGACAGCAGCGTCGTCGCCATTGTGATACCCGCGCTCGGTCCGTCTTTGGGCGTTGCGCCCTCAGGGATATGCAGATGAATTGTGTTTGCGTCAAACCAGTCCGCCGATTTGATGTCGTGCTCAATAACAAACTGACGCACCCAGTTTAGCGCAATGTTCGCGCTTTCCTTCATCACGTCGCCCATCTGTCCCGTGAGCTGCAAACCGCATTTTCCCGGGAACGTAATGCTTTCGATAAGCAGCGTATCGCCGCCCATACTCGTCCACGCAAGCCCGATTGCCGTGCCGGGAACAGACGCTTTTTTGATTTGGCTTTCGTCAAAAACAGGATTGCCCAAATATTTTTGCAAATCTTTGTCGTCCACGGTGAACGATTTTTTCGCCAAAAGCGCATTTTTTTTGCCGTCCGCACTTTCCGCCGCCTCGTTTTCCATTTTGTCGATTTCCTCGCGGATTATCTTGCGGTGGATTTTATCAAGACACTTTTCAAAATGGCGCATACCCGCTTCCCGCGCATATTCCTCGGCGATTTTCTTGAGCGCGCCCGTGGTATATTTCACCTGCGATTTTGAAAGCCCGTTCTTCTTGAGATTTTTGGGAATCAAATATTTTTTCGCAATCTCAATTTTTTCTTGGTCGATGTATCCCGAAAGCTGAATGATTTCGGCACGGTCGCGAAGCGGCTCGGGAATCGTGTCCAGCGTGTTCGCGGTGAGAATAAAAAACACGTCGCTGATGTCAAACGGCAAATCGAGATAATTATCGCGAAACGTAACATTCTGCTCGGGGTCAAGCACCTCCAAAAGCGCGCTCGCGGGGTCTCCGTGCGCACCGCCGTAGCCCATTTTGTCGATTTCGTCAATCATAAACACAGGCGATTTTGATTTCGTGATTTTCAACCCCGAAATAATGCGACCGGGCATTGAGCCGATATACGTTCTGCGGTGTCCTTTGATTTCGCTTTCGTCGTGCATTCCTCCCACGCTGAAGCGGTAAAACGGCTTTTTCATCGCGTCTGCAATGCTTCGCCCAATGCTCGTTTTTCCCACGCCCGGCGGTCCCACCAAAATCAAAATAGAACCTTTGTTGTCCTTTTTGAGCTTTCGGACAGCAAGATATTCCATAATGCGCTTTTTCACATCTTCCAAGCCATAATGGTCGCGCTCAAGCACGGCAGATGCGCCCTTGAGGTCGTATTCTTCTTTTTGCTCGTCCTTCCACGGCAAATTTACCACAAGCTCAAGATAATTTCGGCTGCTGATATACTCCGGCGAATTTTGCTCCATCAAATTGAATTTCTCAAGTTCCGAATAAACCGTTTCTTTGATTTCGCCCTCAAACTGAAACGAATCGATTTTTTCCTTGAATTTTTCGTAATCGCTCGTCTTGGAATTTTTCGTAATTCCCAGTTCTTCCTGAATGCTCTTGAGTTCCTCGCGCAAAAAATAATCGCGCTGATTTTTTTCCACACGCTCGGTGAGTTCGCTTTGGATTTTCCGCTGAATTCGGAGCACTTCCTGCTCTTTTTTGATGTACAGCAAAACCTGCTCCATTCGCTTATGCACATCGAGCAATTCAAGAACGTGCTGCTGCTCATCGCGGTCAATATTCAAAATCGACGCAATAAAATCTGCGATTCGTCCGGGGTGCTCAAGGTTCAAAATGTTCATTCGCATTTCTTCGGTAAAAAGCGGATTATTTTCGCTAATCACCTTCATCTCGCTGATAAGCGCACGCCCGAGCGCTTTCACCTCCATCGTATCGTCGTTTTCGTCCTCGAGATATTCCACCGCCACAGCAATCGGGTCAGACGGATTGAGTGCTTTTCGGATTCGGAAACGCTTCACCGTCGAGATAAACGCATTTATGCTCCCGTCTGGCATTTTTATTTTTCTTACGATGTGCGCCGCCGTTCCAATATCGTGCAAATCAGCCACCGTCGGGCTTTCCGTATCGTTTTTCAGCAGCACAATACCGATATTTCCATCGGATTTAAAAGCCTCTTCAATCGCCTTTATATCATTCTGCCCGCTCACCATCAGCGGCGTAAAAATACCGGGAAACACAGGCCGCCCATACACAGGAATAATCGACAGCTTGTTCGGCAGCACAATTTCAGACGGCGGCAGACTTTTGTCTTTTTTGTCGTCGGTTTCACTTTCATCATCTAAAATGATTGCTTCCGTTTTTTCCTGCTCGCTCGGTTGCGCCGCAGATTCCTTTGTATCTTCAATATCGTTTGTTTCGTCTGTTGTATCCATAGTTCTAATATACACAGAAAAACACCCAAAATCAAATTTTTCTGCTCGCCCTCTTCCCTCATCTCAAAAGTGAGGGATGCTGCAATCATACTTTCTGCAACACTGCAAAATAAAACCGCCCTCGCAAAAGAAGACGGTTTTTTGAAAAAAGGCTATGTCTTATTGCATAATTTCGCTGCCGCGCCCCATTGCAGTCAGACCTGTGCGCGCAAGTTCCTTGATGCCGAACGGCGTGAGCAACTTGATGAGGCTTTCAATTTTGTCCTCGCTGCCCGTCGCCTCCACAATAACGCTGTCCACGTCAACATCAACGATGTGCGCACGGAAAATATTGCACGTTTCAATGATAACCGCACGTTCCGCACCGCTCGCCGCGACCTTTATCAAAATCATCTCGCGCTCACACGTCCTGCTCTTTTCGCAATGATGAATCGAAATCACCTCGATGAGCTTAGAAAGCTGCTTTTCGATTTGCTCCAAAATGTACTCGTCGCCACGCACCACAATCGTCATTCTTGACTGCCCGGGGTTCGACGTTTCGCACACCGTAAGGCTGTCGATGTTGTAGCCGCGGCGACTGAAAAGACCTGACACACGGCTCAAAACGCCCGCGTGGTTTTCAACCAAAACAGACAAAACATATCTTTGTTCCATACTTATCTCCTCCCTTCAGAGTAAATGCCCAACAGACGCACGTCCTCCGCCTTTTCGCGAAGAGCGTCCATAATTTCTTTTATATACGCCGAAACGTCAGCACAATCCGCTTTGAGTTCTGCATCGGCATAAAACCAGTATTTCCACGGCTTGCCCGCGATTGGTCGCGATTCAAGACGCGTTAAGTTCAAGCCTTTGCTCTGGAAAATGCCCAAGCAATTATACAGCGCGCCCGGCTCGTTATTGACCGAGAACACAAACGACGCCGTATTCGGCTTTTCGGCAATAAGCGGCTTTTTGGCAACATTATTCGACGCAATGATAACAAATCGCGTGTAATTCGCGGCGTTGTCCTCGATGTCTTCTTTTAAGATGTCCAGATTGTAAAGCCCTGCCGTAACCACAGAAGCAATCGCCGCATTTTCCTTCTTGCCCATTTCGCCGACCATTTTCGCCGCCGTCGCGGTTGAAATCGCTTCGATGTGTTTCCAGTCCCTGTGTTCGCTCAAGAACTTGTGACTTTGCGCCAAGCCCTGCGGGTGCGAATACACCTGCTTCACGTCGCTCAACGCCGCGCCCTTCACGCCCAAAAGCGCATGCTGAATCCGCAGCGTCAACGCGCCCACAATGCCGATGTCGCCGAATTGCACGAGATTGTCATAATTCTCGTAGACGCTTCCTGCAAGGCAATTTTCAATCGGCACCATACCGAAATCCGCCTTGCCGTCCACAACGCTTTGGAAAATCTCGCGGAACGAATCGACAGCCACCGCCTCGCACTCGCCGTCAAAATACTGCGCAATCGCCTGCTCCGCATACGCCCCGCGCTTTCCGCAGAACGCACAACGCACGCTTTTTTCACTCGCGCTTTCGGTTGCGTCAGATGAAGAGTACACCGCCGCTTGAGCCGAGCGAATATGCGCAACCTGCTTTCCCACGACGGGCGCAAGAGCCTGAATGTCCTGCATCAACTTGTCGAACTGCGCAGGATAAAGCGACTGCGCGCCGTCAGACAACGCCTTGTCGGGATTGCAATGCACCTCCACGATAATGCCGTCCGCGCCGCCCGCAACCGCCGCCAGAGCCATCGGAGCAACCTTGTCGCGAATACCGACCGCGTGGCTCGGGTCAACAATGACAGGCAAATGCGTCAAACCGCGCAAAATCGGAATCGCCGACAAATCCAGAGTGTTCCGCGTCGCGCGCTCATAGGTGCGGATTCCCCGCTCGCACAAAATCACCTTGTCTGTGCCGCTCGACAACAGATATTCCGCCGCCATCAGCCATTCTTCAATCGTGGACGACAGCCCGCGCTTTAAGATGACAGGCTTACCCAGCGCGCCGAGTTTTTTGAGCAACTCGAAGTTCTGCATATTGCGCGCACCGACTTGGTACACATCAACATAATCTCTCATCACAGGGATAAACTCCGTCGCCACGATTTCCGTAACCACTGGAAGCCCGTATTTTTCGCCCGCTTCTTTGAGATACTGCAAGCCCTCTTCGCCCAAGCCCTGAAAGCTGTACGGCGAACTTCTCGGCTTATACGCACCGCCACGGAGCATTACCGCGCCCGCCGCACTCACCGCAGCCGCCGCGTCCATCATCTGCTCGCGGCTTTCCACGGCGCACGGTCCTGCGATTGCAATCACGCGATTGCCGCCAATTCGGATAATCTGACCGCGGTTGTTCGGCACTTCCACAATCGTGTCTTCGCTCTTGAACTCGCGGCTCGCCATTTTGTACGGCTTTGAAATCGGGATAACGCGCGATACGCCCGCCATAAGCTCAAGACGGCGCGGGTCAATGCCCAGCTTTCCCACCGCGGCAATAATCGTCGATTCCTCGCCTGCAACCTCGTTCGTCTTGAAGTTGTTGTCAGCCAAGAATTGCTTGATGCGCGCTTTTTGCTCCGCCTTGATGTCGTTTTTAAGAACGATAACCATCAGCTATTCTCCACGTTCCAGCTCACAATGCGAAGCACATCGCCGAACACACCAGCCGCCGTAACGCCCGCGCCTGCACCGTAGCCGCGCACCGTGAGCGGAATCGGCGTGTAGCGCATCGTCTTGAACACAAACGCATTCTCGCCGCCGCGAACGCCATACAGCGGGTCGTCCGCGCCCACTTCCAGCATACCGACAGACACAGAGCCGTTCTCGATTGACGCGCCCATTCTCAGCACTTTGCCTTCTTTCTTGAGGGAGGCAATTTTCTCGGCAAAATAGCCGTCGATTTCTGGCAAACGCGCCAAGAACTCCTCGGTCGTGCCCTTGTCGTTGAAACTCTCGGGGAAAATCCTGTTCATCTTGATGTCGGAAAGCTCAAGGCTCATTCCCGCCTCGCGTGCGATAATCAACGCCTTTCGCGCCACGTCAAGCCCGTTGAGGTCGTCGCGCGGGTCTGGCTCGGTGAATCGCTTTTCTTTCGCCTCCAGCACCGCCTGAGAGAACGTTGCGCCCTCGTCGAGTCTGCCGAAGATGTACGACAGCGAACCCGACATAATGCCGTTGAAGCCCACGAGTTTATCGCCCGATTTGAACAGATTCTGCAGCGTGTCGATAATCGGCAAGCCCGCGCCCACGTTTGTTTCGTAGAGGAAGCGGCGATTGACGCTGTTGGCAGTTTTTCGGAGCTTTTTGTAGAAATCCATACTCATCGAGTTTGCGCGTTTGTTCGGCGTTGCGATGTGCATTCCCGCGTTCAAAATATCGAGATACCGCTCTGGCAGGTCGTAGCTCGCCGTGCAGTCCACGAAAATCGGGTTGAGCGGCTTTGTTTCTTTGACGAACTTCAAAATCTCGTCGAGGTCGCTCTTGAGCGGAGATTTTTCGATGTCCGAGCGCCAGTTCGTCAAATCCAAGCCGTTCGCGTCGAGAAGCATACCGTTGATGTTCGCGAGCGCCATAACCTGAATGTTGATTTTCTGCTCGGCAAGCATTTTCTGCTGGTCGCGGATTTGGTCGATGAGCGCGCCGCCGATTGTGCCCACACCGAACGCGAAAACCTGAATCGTCTGCGCCGTGTTGAAGAAGAAGCTGTGAGCAATGCGCACCGCCGTGTCGCCATCGTCCTTGTTGATGACCGCCGAAATACTGCGCTCGCTCGCTCCCTGCGCAATCGCCAGAATGTTGATGTCGCGGCTTGCCAATGCGTCGAAGAACGTGCTCGCCACGCCGCGACGCTGCTTCATTCGGTCGCCTACGATGCTGACAATCGCGCAATCCTTGTGCACGTCAATCGGGTTGATGATTTTTTCGCGGATTTCGAGGTCAAACTCAGCCGTCAGCGTTTCTTTAATGAGGTCTGCCGAATCTTCTTTTACACAGAACGAAATCGTGTACTCACTCGACGACTGCGTGATTAAAAGCATTGAACAGCCCGCACGCGACACCGCAGAGAAAATGCGGCTTGCCGTGCCCGTCTTGCCTTTCATTCCGTTGCCCGACACGCTAATCATCGCGGTCTTTTTGAGGCAGCTGATACCCGTAACGCAATCTGCGCCGTCTTGGTTGGTGAACGGACCTTTGCCGATTCTCGTACCGCGCGCGCTCGGGTTCATCGAATTCAAACTCCACGCCTCGATTCCCTTGGCGGCAAGCGGCGCGAGCGTTTTGGGGTGAAGCACTTTTGAGCCGAAGAACGAAAGCTCAATCGTCTCTTCATACGACATATCTTTTACAAGGATTGCGTCCTTGACAATGCGCGGGTCGGCGGTGTAAATGCCGTCCACGTCCGTCCAGAACTCCACTTTCTTTGCGCCGAGGCACGAGCCGATAATCGACGCGGAAAAATCGCTGCCGTTTCGTCCCATCAAGCCCATAGCCGTCTTGCCCGACATCTTGTCTGTCCACGAGCAGATAAAGCCCGGGAAGAGCAAAATGCGCGCCTGTTCGCGAGTTTCGCCGTCGCGGTAGGGAGCGAGTGCGTCTGCGGTTTTCTTGTAATCGGGGTCGCCCTCTTTTTGATTGCCCGTCGTAAAAAGAAACTTGCGCGAATCAAGGAGCATCACGCTCATTCCTCGCGCAAGCAGTACCGCCGCGACAATCGGGGAGCTCATCAATTCGCCCAAGCCCATAACGCGACAATGGATAGAATCAGGACATTCGCCGAACGTCGAAACGGCTTCAAGCAGTTTTTTGTATTCGCCAAGTTTTTGCTCAAGAGCGTCCATCGTGCCTTTTGCGTCAAAAGACGGAAGCACCGCTTTGAGCTCGCTGATGATTTCGCCGTGTATCCTTCTGATGTCTGAAACAAACGGCTCGGCGCTTGAGCCTAAAAGACACTTGTCAATGCTGTCCTGCAATTTGTTTGACACGCCCGCCACTGCGGACACGATAACGCTGATACGCTCCGTTTTTGCGCGCCCAACCATAATATCCACAGAATCAATTATTCGGCGCGCCGAACCCATAGACGTGCCGCCGAACTTCAATGTAAGCATAGTTTCCCCCGAAGATAACCGCGTTTTCTGTAGCGGTGCTGTTCTTGCTGTAATACTATCAAATTTCTTTTCTCTAAACAAGGGGCGATATTAACAAAAAGATTCCCGCCTCAAGCACGGGAATGACAAAACGTATGTATATGAAAAATATAAAACCTTGCATAAGTTTTATATAAATGCTATAAATAACAAAAATATACATAGAGATATTTTTTTATATTTAATCTTTTGGTTACTTTTACTTTTTAAAAGTAACCAAAATGGACAAACTAATTTTTTAGCATATTTAATTCATTATTACTAAGAGTGAATATGAACAAAAAAATAAGAATTGCGCTCAAAATAGCGATTTTTCTAGTGCTTTTCTATGTGCTAAGTATGTTTGTTGCAGCTGTGCTTCGAGATGACGCGGACGCATATTCAAGAATCTTAATGCACGAATTATACAACCAAACGGACGGCATAGACATTCTTTATTGCGGTGCAAGCCACGTTTCTCACGGAATTGTAGCAGACATTGCCGACGAAATGACGGGGAAGCGCAATTTTTCTTCTGGAACAGCGGCACAAAGCATTGACGGAACGTATGCCGTCTTAAAGCAGGCAACAAAACTTTATAACATCGAAAGAGTGTTTTTGGAGCTTGATTTTGCAGTCGCAACACAAAAGGCAAAGAAAGAGCGAACAGGATTTTCTTCAGATTATCTTGTTGCGCTTTATTTGAAAGACCCTCTCATCAAAGCAGAGTTTTTAGCAAATATTTCAGAGCCAAAATACTACATAAATCACCTTTTGCCGATTGGCAAAGACAAACACTTAACGCTTCGCCCTCAAGACCTTATAAGAAAAGTAGGCGGCATTATAAACGGAGATTATTTCCGCTATAACTATTTAAGCGATGATTCTGAGTATGCAGGGCGCGGTTGTGTTATGGATTGGGACAAAATCGCGAACGGCTCATTCGTAAATGACCGCGATGAAGGCAGAATTAGGGTTGAAGCAATTAGCGAAGACTGGAAAAATACGATTGATAAAATCATTGCGCTATGTAAAGAGAAAAACATTGCATTAACGATGTATTCAATGCCTTGTTCCGACTATTATCTGAACGAAAAAGGAAATTACGACGAATATTATTCTTTTATAAAAAAGTTTTGTGCAGAGCGCGGTTTTGAATACTATGATTTCAATCTTGCAAAAGAAACGTTTTTTTATCCAGAAGATGAAGATTTTTCCGATGATAATCACTTCAATAAGCAAGGCGTTTTAAAGTGGACGCGGGCATTTTGGACGTTTTTCGCCTCTGAAAATGCCAAAGAAGATTTTTTCTATAATTCATACGCGGAAAAAATGGCAGCACTTGGCGACAAAGTTTTTGGGATTGTGGCAAAAACAAGCGAAGACAAAAAAAGTATTTCTATAACGCCTATAACGAACATTTCTGACAAAAACAGAATAAATTACAGAGTATACACAATTATCAGTGGCAAAGAAGCCGTATTGTACACGGGGGGGGGGTACAGTATATCATTACCTCCAAATTCTTCGGGGAAACTTCGCATTTTGGCGTTTGTTGACGGTAAGCAAACTAACGAAACATCTTTGCATTTTACTTCACTTTAAGGATTTTATATGAAATCAAAAATTATTTTTGTAAAGTTCATTGTTTTTATCGCAATTTTCTATGTACTTTGCACGTTAGTAGCATTTCTTTTGTGCGATGAAGAAGGTTCGTATTCAAGAATCTTTATGCACGAAATGTATGAAGCAAAAAGAATTGACACTGTTTTTTTAGGAGCAAGCCACGTTTCTCACGGGGTTTTGCCGAGTTTGCTCGACGAATTAACAGGCGAAGAGACTTTTTGTCTGGGGAGTGCAGGGCAAAAGATGGAAGCAACGTATGCTTTATTGCAACAGGCTTCAAAAATCCACACTATCAAACGTGCATTTCTGGAACTTGATTTTGCAGAGGCGTGCACGACAGAAATAAAGGACAAAACAGGGTTTAAGGCGGATTATAGCATTGCAAAACAGCTTCGCGACCCCAAAATAAAGATAGAATATCTACTCAATCTTTCAAGTCCTGCATATTACATCAATTCTTTTTTGCCGATTGGAAAAGACAAACACATGACGCTACACCCGTCGGCTTTGCTGTTTCGCTGGAAAAGTTTTTTTAATGGCGATTATTTTAGCTATGTGTATAAAGACGATGATGATGAGTATGGCGCAAAAGGCTGCTTGATGGATTTGCGGCTTGTTCCAAACGGAAGTTTTGTGAATGACCACGATGAAGGACGCATAAAAACTGAAAATTTTAGCAACGATTGGAAAAAATACGTTGATAAAATCATTGCGCTGTGCAAAGAGAAAAACATTGCATTGACGATGTATTCAATGCCGTGTTCGGATTATTATTTAGCAGAAAAAGGGAATTACGACGAGTATTATTCTCTCGTAAAAGACTTTTGCGCATCTCGCGGATTCGATTATTATGATTTTAACCTTGCAAAAGAGAATTATCTTTCTTTAGAAGATTCTGATTTTCACGATGACAATCATTTTTCAAAGCAAGGTGTTTACAAATGGACGCGCCTTGTTTCACAATGCTTCTTTACTAATCCCGAAATGCTAAACGATATGTTTTACAGCTCTTACAATGAAAAGATTTCACATCAAGAACCCAAAATATACGGTCTTGTCATTTACACATCGCCAGACAAGAAAGAAATTGAGATTGTGCCGATGAAAAACTTTACTTCAACCGAACATATCTCGTATGAAGTGTATGCTTTAGTTGATGGAAAAGAAACATTGATTAAACGGGGGGGGGGTACTTCAATTCAGCTTCCAGACAAAGTTTCTGGAAAGCTTAGAGTTAGAAGTTTCATTAGGGGCGAAAAACAAACTGAATGTTCAGTTCCTTTTTCGACTGTGCTTTAATTTGGAGGAAAAAATGCCTTTATTATCAAATACATTTGCTATTTTTTTGCTAGCGACACTTTTTGTCTATTATTCGTGTCCAAAAAAGTTTCAGTGGATTTGTCTTTTAGCAGCAAACACTGTTTTTTATCTTTATAGCGGCATTGGAAATGTTTTTTTCATTGTTGCAAGCGCATGTATCACTTTTTTTTCTGCAAAAGTCGTTTCAGATATGAACACTGCACTAAAGAGCAGAAAAAATGAAGTATCAAAAGAAGAATTTAAGATTCTAAAGAAAAAAACGCAACATAAAAAGCGAATTGTGCTTGTCATTATGCTATTGCTCAATATAGGTGTTCTCTTTTACTTAAAATATTGGAGAGTACTCATTGGCGCAAAAACATTGCTTCTTCCGCTCGGAATATCCTATTACACACTGCAAGCAATCAGTTATTTTATGGACGTGTATAATGCAAAAATCGAAAAAGAAACAAACTTTGCAAAGTTCTTGCTTTTCATTTCTTTTTTCCCGCAACTGATAATGGGACCTATCAACCGCTATGGAAATCAAGGCGTGCAGCTAAAATCGGAGCACGCTTTTGACTTTGAAAACATAAAGAGAGGTGTAATGCTCATTTTATACGGCGGACTGAAAAAATATCTTATTGCAGATATGCTTTACACTCGAATAGGTTCTATTTTAGACCCGTATTATGAAAATCTGCCGGGCTGTGTAATTGCATTCGGCATTTTGATGTATTCTTTCTATCAATACGCAGATTTTTCTGGCGGAATTGATATGTTCTTAGGAATTGCGGAACTTTTTGGCATAAAAATGCAACCAAACTTTAAGCAGCCGTATTTTTCAACAAGCATTGCAAACTTTTGGCAGCGATGGCACATCAGTCTTGGGCAATGGATGAGGGATTATGTGTTTTATCCGTTTGCGCTCACAACTTCAATGCAGAATGTGGGAAAATGGTGCACAAAGCATTTAGGCAAGCATTTTGGGCGCGTCATTCCTGCGTGTATTGCAAATATTGTCGTGTTTATGCTTGTCGGCGTGTGGCACGGTCCTGAATTGCACTTTTTTGTATGGGGACTTTACAACGGTCTTTTGATTGCGTTGAGTGATATTCTCAAACCCGCTTTTGAGGCAATAAACACACGATTAAAGATAAATACAAAGTCAAAAGGCTGGAAAGTGTTTCAGATTGTGCGAACATTCTTCCTTGTAAATATTGGCTGGTATTTTGATAGAATAGTAAACGTAAAGCAGAGCTTTGTTTATTTGAAAAACACATTTATTCATTTTGGAAATCCGAAAATACTCGCTTCACAAAGCTATATGCGCGATATTATGGGACGAATATCTAATTTTGAATCACAAATCATTTGTGTTTTCATTGGCTGTGCAATAATGTTTGTTGTAAGCATTATGAAGGAAAACAAAATCGATGTGTATGCTTCGATTCAAAAGAAAAACATTGCAGTTCGGTGGCTTGCATATTATATTCCGCTTATTCTGATTATTTTGTCATTTACGTTCAGTGCAGGAGATGCGGGCTTTATGTACGCTCAATACTAAAAACATCTTACAACAAAAAAAGGCTAGAAGTAAGTTTTTCTAGCCTTTTTATTTCTGATTTCAAAAAAATTACTGTAACCGTTCAATCATTGCCCACAGGCTTTCTGCGCTGTTGAAATTTTCAGGAACAATGTCCGCAGGAGTAATATCGATGTCAAAAGTATCTTTGAGCGTCGTAATCAGCTGTACGATGTCGAAAGAATCCAAAATAGCATTGTCAATCAATCCCTTTTCAGAAGAAAAATCAACATCAGGCTTCAAATCTGCAAGAATTTTAAGTAATTCGTCCATAAAAATAACCTCTCTGAAAAATTATGAGTTAAGTATATATGTTTCTATCCTATTTCGTAGAACAGAAATCGTTCCATTATCATTTAATAGCACGGCAGGAAGAGGGTGGCTCAAAAACAAATAAATTCCTTCTGTAATTGAGTATGCACCAATATCTTGAAAAATAAGAACGTCATTTATCGCAGGATTAGGCAAAGAGAGCTTTCTCAAAACAATATCCGCAGTTGTGCAAAGAGAACCTGCAATAGTGTAATCTTGTGCATCGTCATTTTTAGCAGTATCGGATTCCAAAAAGACTCTTGGTGTCTTCATTCCCATCATCTGACCAAAATAATTGATATGATTTATTCCGCCGTCAATCAAGCAATAGCAATTTTTATCATCACCCTTTATGTCCATTATTTTTGTAGCGTAAAAAGCAAGAGGAGAGGCAACATAGCGACCAAGTTCAATAACATAATTAAACTTTGACTTTTTTATCAACTGCACTAACTCTTCAAGAACCGCAAAATTATCGCTTTCATCGTTGCCCGAAAAATAATCATACGGCAGCCCCGCACCATATTCAATCTCAAGTTGTAAGCCATATTTTTCTTGTAATCTTGTGCAATATTCTTCAATAAATGCTATCTCAGAAATGATTGTCTTCATTTTTTTCTGAGTGCCAGCAAAAAAATGTATGCCACGAATGTTTATTGAATCATTTTTCTGCAATTTTTCAATGCAAAGCAAAATATCACTTTCGCTCATTCCGAATTGATTTCCACTTGTTAAGCGGAGAATTACATTCTGTGTATGAGTTTTATTTTTTGCAGCTTCAAGTAAATACTCGCAGTGTGCAGCAGATTCAAGGGTAATGGTGTGTACACCAAGATTATATGCACGCGCCACATCTTCTTTTGTCTTCACAACACCAGAAAAAACGATTTTTGAAGGATTTAAACCGACTTTTTCACAAATCGAAAGCTCTCCTGCCGAACAAACTTCAAACAAGATGCCTTCATTCTTGAGAATAGCAACAAGAAAGGCATTTGCTTTTATTGCATAGCAAAGTTTCGCATTTTTAGGAAATCGCTTTTCAATTTCATGAACACGGCTTATCGTTTTTACTTTATCAATCAAGTAAAAAGGCGTTCCATATTCTTTTGCTATCGCCTTGTAATCAATGTTTTCATTTGCAGACATTCAATTTCTCCAAAAGCGCGCGTTTATCTATTTTTCCATTCTTTGTAAGAGGAAATTCATTGATATAAATAAAATCAGAAGGTATCATATAAGTTGGAAGAGAAATTTTTAAAAGCGAAACAATTTCCTTTTTCTCAGTTTCTTCTCCAACATAAAATGCAGTGATTTTATTGTCCGCAAAGACACAACAAGCGCGAGAAATTTTTTCATGTTTCGCAATCGCATTTTCAATTTCTCCAAGCTCAATTCTGTGTCCCATGTGTTTTATTTGCGTGTCTTTGCGCCCAATATAATAAAACAAGCCATCAGAGCCGATTAAAGCAAGGTCGCCAGTCTTATAAATTCGCTCAAAAGAAGTATTGTTTAGAGGATTTTGCACAAAAACTTCTGCTGTTTTTTCGCTATTGAAATAGCCAAGTGCAACACAAGTACCGCTCACACAGACCTCGCCTTCAGAATTACTCTCGGAAACAAGTTTTCCATTTTCATCTAAAAGAAAAACTCTTTCATTAGGAAACGGTTTCCCCATCGGAATTCCATTTGCAAATTGCTCTAAATCAGCATCTTTTGGAATACGGAAATATGTACAATTACAAGTAATTTCTGTTGGTCCGTAAAGATTGATATACTCCGCATTTGGAATATGCTTTTTCCAAATAGCAAGCTGCTTTATTGGCATAACTTCACCAGAAAACATTACTTTTCGTATTTTAGTCGGGACTTTATAATCAAATCCATTGAGAGTTGAAACAATGCAAAGTGCTGAAACTGCCCAAATCAAAACGGTAATTTCTCTTTCTTCCAAAAAATCTAGCAATTTTGTTGGAAATGAGAAAAACATTTTAGGCACTAAATGAACTGTTGCACCTGTGAAAACAGCAGAAAATATATCTTTTACAGAAACATCAAAATCAAACGGTGCTTGATTTGCAATATTGTCATTTTCGTTTATATCAAACAGCTCTGTAAAGCATGAAATAAAATCAATTACAGACCGATGAGAAACAACAACCGCCTTTGGAGTCCCTGTTGAACCAGATGTAAAGTTAGCATAAACAGCATCTGTATCTATGCTATTTTTTCTGCGCTCTTGAGAAAAATCACCTTTTTCTTCATCAAGTTTTTTATAAAATAATGGTTCAACATTGATATTCAAAAGTTTTTTCTCATATTTGCTATCAGCAATTATGTAGCGTGCTTTTAATGTGTCAACCATAGAATTTAACCGTGAATCAGGGAATGTTGCATCAAAATATGAATAAAAACAACCTGCATAAAGAGCCGCAAAAAAGTATTCTACCGTTTTTACACTTTTCTCTATCATTATAGGGACAGCACTACCAGCAGAAAAATACTTAGAAATGATTACACTTTTTTCTTTTGCGCTATTAACCAGTTCTTGCCAAGTTATACGATTTGTCGTATCTGCAAATGCAATTTTTTGGGGATATTTATTTGCAGTTGCTTCCAAATAATCCAAAACAGTATATTTCATAGTTATCATTCTAGTATTTATGTAAAATAAAGTCTATTTGCAATACGAAGTAAATTTATTATTTTGTAATAATTTTACTTCACATTTGTCATATAGCTGTAACTTTTTTCGTCCGCAAACGCAATTTTATCGGGAAACCGTTTCGCTGTCGTTTCAAGATAGTCTGTAACAAGTCGTATCATAATAACAGCATTTTAATATTTTTATAGTATCTTTTCAACACTTTCTTACAAAATATTACCCAAACTCGCCGAATAAAAACGGCAGGAAGAACACAATTCCTGCCGTATGAGGTAGACTTATCGGAGCTTGAATGACATCAAACTCCCCCTTAAGCCAAAGGGACACACTCTTTACCATTTACTACAAGGAGGCTCGCGAGACCCCAAAATTACGTTATGCGCTCACCTCCTTTCCCAAAGATTTACAGGCTTCTATATCCGCCGCTTCAGGAGCGGTATGAGCTTTTACACTTTCTCCAAACAAAGAAGCACCTGCAGCTTTTACGCGCTCTTCCCACGTTACCAGCCACTGACCATCGCCCCAATCATACGAACCAAAAAGAGCGACCGTCTTTCCGCTCAAAGAACCTTCGATACCGCTGAAAAAAGTTTCCATAGAATCCTCAAGTTCTTCGCTTCCCATTGCAGGACTGCCGAGCACAATCACATCTGCCGCCAAAACGGTCGCAGCATCAGCTTCGTCCGCTCTGTACAACTGAGCACTCGCGCCCGCGCCCTCCAAAATCGCATTTGCCATTGCCTCGGTATTTCCCGTTGTGCTTGCATACACAATAGCAACATTCTTCATAATATCCTCCGAAATATTTTTTCGTGCTCACGCACTCAATAACTCACACGCCTCTGAAAACGACACCCCAAGACACGCCAATGATTCTGACTTCAAAAAACACTTTTTATATTCATCAAACATCTTTATCGCGCCTTTTTCGTCGCTATACACTTTCCAATAACCAGAATATTTTGCGCCCTGCCCTCCGTTTTCCACAAAACCTTTCACATCTTCAAGCGGATAGCCCAAAAACACACCGATTTCGTGCGGAAACACACTGCAATTACAACCAAGCCGCGAAAAAAGCAACCCTAGTTTTTCTTCCGCAGTCATATCCGTTTTATAGCCAAAAAGCAAAAGCCAATCGCATACATCTTTTCTTAAAAGAATACTAAAAAGCAAATCTTTTCTATAAACATACACCAAGACCTTCTCAGAGCAACGGCACACCGTCACAAAACTCACCCCATTGCCCCTTTGCGATTCAGAAAGACACGCTATCTCATTTTGCGCATTCGGAAAATCTTTTTTCGACACCGCAACAAGACTTGCAGGTTTTATCCCCGCCAAAACAGGCGCACATCTCCAAATCAAAAGACTTTCCAAACTCATCACGCATCTCCGTTTTGTTTTTCAGTTAGCTTAGTCTAACATTTTTATTTTCTGCACGCAACCCCCTTTTTTATTTCTAGTTGATTTATTTTTCTCAAAAAACATTGCGATTATCAAAAATAGTCAAAAATATCCCCTCAAAAATAGTTGTACTAATGATGTCTTTTTGTTAAAATCGCTTTAACAATATTAAAAGAGCTTTAGTCTCTTGAAACAGGAGTATCGTATGTCCACACCTTTGGAAGAGTACCTCGCACATTGCAATGGTAAGCCGAACGCAGCAATGACGGCTTATGTGGCTAATTTGCAGCAAGTTGCCTCTGTTAATCCTAGTATTGCCGCAGACGTAGTGAAAGAGCTTGCAACACAGCGCGCGCACTTAAAACTTGTCGCGTCTGAAAACTACTGTTCGCTTGCAGTGCAGGCGGCAATGGGCAACCTTTTAACCGATAAGTATGCAGAGGGCTATCCTGAGCACCGCTACTACGGCGGCTGTGTCAATGTCGATAGCGTCGAGATGACGGCGGCGAGAGAGGCTGAGCAGCTCTTCGGCGCGGACTATGCGTATGTTCAGCCACACTCTGGCGCGGATACGAACTTAGTGGCGTACTGGGCAATTTTAAGCGCAAAAGTCGAAACTCCTACACTCGAAGAGCTAGGCGCGAAAAGCCTGAACGACCTCACTGCAGAGCAATTCGATATGCTCCGCCACCGCTTCGGCAATCAGAAGCTCATGGGCTTGGATTACTCCTGCGGCGGACACCTCACGCACGGCTACAAAATGAACGTATCTGCGCGTATGTTTGAAAGCCACCCGTACGGTGTCGATAAAGAAACAGGCTTACTCGATTACGACGCTATCGAAAAGCAGGCAATGGAAGTCAAGCCGCTCATCTTGCTCACAGGCTATTCAGCGTATCCGCGCGCTATTAACTTCCGCAGATTCAGAGAAATCGCCGACAAATGCGGAGCTGTGTTGATGGTCGATATGGCGCATTTCGCAGGACTTGTCGCAGGCAAAGTGTTTACTGGAGATTTCGACCCTGTAAAGTGGGCAGACATCGTTACGACGACTACGCACAAAACATTGCGTGGACCGCGCGGCGCGCTTATCCTCTGCAAAGAATGGCTCACTGACTACGTCAACAAAGGCTGTCCAATGGTCTTAGGAGGTCCGCTTCCGCACGTTATGGCAGCGAAGGCTATCGCATTCAAGGAAGCCAATACAAAAGCATATCAAGATTACGCGCACGCGGTCGCCGACAATGCGAAAGCCTTAGCCGAGGAATGTATGAAGCTGGGTATGCGATTGCAGACAGGCGGCACAGAGAACCACCTTATGCTTATCGACGTTACGACCTATGGCTTAACAGGCAAACAGGCAGAAGCGGCGATGTTTGATTGCGGAGTAACACTCAACGCAAACGCGCTCCCGTACGACAAGAACGGCGCATGGTGGACAAGCGGTATTCGCGTCGGTACTCCTGCCGTTACCACACTCGGAATGAACAAGGACGATATGAAAGAAATCGCGTCGATTATCGATTTCGTCCTTCGAGGAACAAAGCCTGGCGTTACGAAAGACGGTAAGCCAGCAAAGGGCAAAATCGTGCTTGACGAAGCGGTAAAAGCAAAGGCAAAGGAACGCGTAAACGCACTTTTAGCATCTCACGTCCTCTATCCAGAGCTCGACCTTGATTTCTTAAAAGCACAGTTCGTTAAATAAAGCATAAAAAACCTGCTCTCAAATCTTTTTGAAAATTTTACGAGCAGGTTTCTTTTTATCTTAAAAATATCATTATTTTTTTGTCGTTTCTTCAGCGGCTTTTGATTCGGCTTCTTCGCGTTTAGCTTCAGCTTTATCTTTTATATCCGCAAAACCGATAAAAATTGACAAAATTCCGAGTAACACTGCAAAAACAGGCAACGCACCTTTGAGAAAATCCACCACCTCAAGTCCCCAATCCAATCCGAACGGAAGACACGCAAAAATTGAAAATGCAACCATCAGAACGCCAAATAATAGCGAAAACATAAAAACCTCTTAAAAAGAATATTTCACTCGCAACACGACGAGCATCTATAAAATATTTTACCCTTGCGTTTGTTCAACAAATTCACGATATTTTTCGGGGTCAACACGAAACGCAATCAACGGAAGCGACGGTTCTGCGTGTGCTAAAGCCTTCTCTGCTTCATCATGCAAGACCGAAGCTGAAATAAAACGCCCTGTTCGCGCCGCAATACCAATCATCAACTGACTTTGCACATTCTGTATTTGCAAAATTTCAGAAACTTTCGGTTCTATCATTTCTGCAATTTTTATGCCGCCATCAATATCAGTTTGCGGCAAAAGAACCGCATAGCCATCATTTTTGTACTCAAAAATCAAATCGCGATTGCCGATTGCACTAAAAATCACCGAGCGAATATTTTCCGAAATATAATCCATTCGGTCAAGCCCTGCAATCCGCATAAACATCAAAGAAACATCTTTTCCTTCCGCCGTCGAGAGCTGCAATTCCTCTTCGGTTGCAACATCAATAAAACTTTCCCAGCAAAATCCAGTAAAAGGAGAATATTTTGAACTTTTAAATGAAGGTGCTGTTTCAACTTCATTATTCGCCTCTGGCGGCAATCCCGAAAACGTTTCTGTCGTTAGCGTATACGGCGTTTGCGTCATTTCAGAAACCGTTTCGTTTTCCAACGTAAAGGTTTCGTTTAAGCGAGCAGCAGTCGAAAAAGTTTTCTCAACACTTTCGGGGTCATCTATAATCGAAACAGGTTCAAACGTGCTTTCCGCATTATTCACCACCGCACTCGGCTGCTCGTCCACAGGCTCTGAAATCTGCTCTTCAATGTCATCTTGCATTGTCAACGGCGCAAGCGTGGGCATCGTTGTAATCGGCGAAAACGTTTTGACATCGCTATAAATAGTTTTATCATTCGAAAGCGGCACTGACGGCATTTCGGGAGGATTTCGCTTTAGATTTTTTATATCAGTAAAAGGCTTTTCGTTCGGAATTGAACTAGCAATATTTATATATACAAAAAAAACAACCGTGCAGAGCGTGGCTGCAAGAACCACAATAAATGAAATCTTTGCGGTTTTGTAAATCGACTCGGGTTTTAGCACATAAAGAGAAGCCGTCAAAGTAACGTTTCCAACAACGTCCTGCGCGATAACAGTGCTACAGGATTTGATAAGCGGCGACGTATTTTCCAAAGTACCATTTTGCGGCCACTCAAAAATAGTTTCGCCACCGTTCGTTACAAAAACAGAAGCAACATCGCTGGTGGAATTGATTATCTGAAGCATTGAATTGGTAAACGTAGCGGTATTTTTTGTTTCCATTTTATAGGCATCAGCGGTATTTTTCGCCAACTTTTTAAAACGATTTTCCACATGCTGTTCAGCCGTTTGATATTCAGCCCGCAATGAAATACAAAAAAATACTATTGCAGAAATATATAAAAACAACGCAACTGCTGAAAATATATTTATACTTTTCTTCCGTTCCATATTCTAAACAGTATAGCGCACAGACGCTTCGTATGCAAGTTTTAGACGGTCAAAAAACGGCAAGTTTTTTTCCTTTATGGCTGCAATCAGCGGTAAATGCGCAAAAAACACCGATTTGAACTTTTCAATATTTTTTTCCGCAAGCAATTTTTCCGTTTCAGAAAGCAAATACGTTCGGAAATCTTGAAAAGAAAACGGCACTGAATGCGCTTTTGCAATCACGCTTTTTTTTGACGTATGGAACTTATTTTTTTCAATTTCAGAAAATCCGTGCTGATAGAAAAAATCACGGGTCGTTTGCGCATATTTTTTTAGCATTTCTGTTGAAAAAACGCCCGCGCCCTCTGCAATCAATTTTGTTCTGAACATCAAAGCGCAAAAAGCATTTTCTGAACGAGAAATCCGTGATTCTGCGCCGCCGAAAATCTCATCAAAATAAGTGCCTGCCGCATACGGTTTTCCGCGACTGTACGAAAAATCTGCGCCAAAAAGTTCAATGTCGCAAAAGCCCAACTGACGCGCAAAATCAGCAGCGGCAATCGTTACCGTACCTGCCCCGCTTTCAAGCGACAAAAAATGTCCGAATTGCCCTGCAAGCACAGCCAACGGGTGTGCACTCATCGAAAACAAAATCGGAGCACCATTTTTTGCGGCAATCGCAATCGACGAATGCGGCGAGCCAATATCAAAAACGCACAGTGGCGGATTTTTTTGAGGAAAATGCAAAAAATGCCTGAACGACACATTTTGGCAGTCAATCGAAACCACCACGTCACAAAAAATTCCACGCTTCACCAATGCAGAAAATGCGGTATCCGTGGCTATCACAACGTAATTTTTGCGGTATTTTTCAATTTTCTTGATTGCTACATCTAAAGTCGGTCCAGCCGCAATAACTGCCGCAGTTCGCCCATTCGGAACAGGCAAAGAAACTGCTTTTTGCGCAGAAAAATATTTTAAGTTCTCCAAAATATTTCTATGCCAGTGCCTGCCAAAATGCGTTTGCACAGAAAAATCAGCAGAAATATTTTTTAAGGCAATATTTATAATTGCCCGAATTTCCGCATCAAGCTCTGGATAATTAGTCGTCCATGCTCGTAAAGTCGTTATCTGCAAATCTCCGTGAAAAACAGGGATATACGTTGAAAGTAACGTTTTCGCAAGATTGTTTTTTGTGCAAAAAATAATATTCGCCTCTTTCAAAAGACTGCGGACACACGGAATATCGCGCAAAATATCAAAATCATCTTGACTATTTTCAACAGCAATAATCTTCATTTCTGGGTGCGCACGGTGCATCGATTCAATGTGATAACCGCCGCCAACGCCAATAACAACAGCATAGCGCGCATCTCTATCCGCCATTTTCGCGGCTTCTGCTTGCGGATTGTATTTTGAATGCACCAAGTTTCCGTTTTCAAAAATCGGTATCGCACTTCCGTTTTTTGCGATTTCGGTTTCGTGTTTATAAATCGATTTCATTGCAACTTTTTCTCAAAATCAGAAATTATTTCAGAAAAAAATTCATTTCGTTTATATAAAAGGTCTTTTTCTGCATATTTTTGTTTCTCAAAACCAACATATTTTTCGTACTGTAAAAATTCCACCGGAAAAACATTTTTCAGCCAAAAAACAGATTTTTCATCTTTTATAGGAAGATTTTTTATCTCTTGCAAATTTTTTTTGATGATTTCTCGTCTTTTTTCCAGATTTTCAAAAGAACTTTCTGAATCAATTTTTATTGCAGGCTTTTCTTTTTTGGGCATTTTCTTAAAAATATCTTCAAAATTTTCAGCAGATAGGTCGGTAATGTTTCCGAGCGGATTCAGCTTCGCCCCCGCTAAGCGAAAGACGCGCTCCGCAAAATCGCCCGTTTGCGCGGAAAACCAATCGCGATACAACGAAAGTGAACCGTTCGGACGCCCTGAAAGCGAAAGCCTCGTTGAGCGTGGCTGCAATCGATTTTCAAAACCAGCATTTATTTCATCAAGCGCATTCGGCTGCGTATGCTGAAAGCCCTTTGCTTCTGAGAGGTCTAAACCACAGCAAAAAACCCGCGCATTTGTAAGCCCAAGCGCACATTGAACCGCAGTTCCGCTGACCGTGCCATTCCGAAACGCCTTTATGGCAGGAATCCCGCAATTTTTTGCAAACACACATTCCGGAGCATCGCCATAAAAAAGCGGAACGACAGGATTTTTTGCAAGCACAAAATACGGCGTTGCAGATTCCGCGCTCAACGCAACAGGAATTTCAGGATTTTCAAACAAGATTTCTAAATGTCGCTTTGCCCACTGTCCGCCATCAGTAGAAATGCACAAATCTGGAGTTATTTTGTTTGAAAGCAACGGTTTAAGCGCAGATGACACCGCAATCAAAAAAAATTTTTCTCGATACTTTTTTAGCGTTTCCATCGCCAATTTTAACGATGGACCAGATGCCGCCACAACAATATCGCTTTTTCCAGCACGAACCGCAGCCATTTTTTTTGCGAACGAAAAAAAACGCACCGAATTTTTTAACCAGCGTTTTGAAAAAAAACTTCGAGTTGCCAAAATATCCCGGCTTTTTAAAACTGCGGACTTGATTTTTTGCCACGCACGTTCCGATTCCGAGGGAAAAAGTGTTTCCGAGCTTTGCCATGACGCAAAAAGCGCGCTTGAGAGCATTTCTTCGCCACATACATTAAAAAGCGCATTGTCTAAATTTTCATCAGCAAAAAAAACAAAATCCCATTCTGCATCGAATTTTGAAAAATCTTTGCAAAACCGAATAGCTGCAATTTTTGCACACGGAAATCGCTGTCTCAAAAATCGTGCACAATACGAAAGCCCGGGCTCTGTCAAAATAACAACTTTAGGCGAAAAATCACATTGGAGTTGCAAAACAAAACGCTCTGATTCCCGTTCTGGATTGTAAACCGAATGAAGATATTTTCCGCCAACGGAACAGGTTAAACTTCCATTTCGAGCTTTTGAAAAATCAATCATAATATCGTATTTATTTTTAATAGAAAGAATTACTGAATCAAAAAATCCAAAATATCTTTTTCAGAACGGCTTACACCTGCGCTTGCAATAACAAGTTCAACCATACTTGGCAACTCATTTTGCAAAAGCGTTTTTAAAATGCGCTCATCGACAGGCAACGAGGAAAAAATCGCAATTCTCAGTTCTTTTTGAGAATCCGCAACACAAATATTCGGTTCGTGAAAAAGCGATTTTATAATCGAAAATGCAGACGAAAACAAATTTTCCGCTGCATTTTCAGGCATTTCAATACTCAGAAAAAACAAACTTGCAGGAAAAAGCGCGGCATTTTGAGATACCAATCTTTGTACCGCACTTTTTTCCTCCGACCCACTGATGTCGTTCATCTTAAGCAAGTCCCAGTTCCTTGAAGAGTTTTTTGTACGTTTCAAATTGCTCTGACTGAGCAAATTCAGTGATTTTTTCCTCTGGCAAACTTTCAAGAAGTTGATCCATATAAGAAAGCACTGATTTGATTTCTTCACGCAAATCGCCGCTTATGCTATTCTCAGATGAAGCCTTTTCCGAGGAAGGTGCTTGCTCATCGCCCAAAATCGCGAAAGCATCTTCCTCGGAAATATTCGCAGACGGGATTTCCGCATTTTCAGTAATCTCTTCAGCAGAACCAACCTCAGCACCTTCATCTTCAAAGAGCGCGTCATAATCGTTTTCCGCACTTTCTGTAGGCGAAACTTCTGTATTAGCAGAACCTATTAAATCGTCTGTAGAAGCATCTTCCACAAGCGAGTCTGTAA
This sequence comes from uncultured Treponema sp., assembly GCA_937893155.1. GTDB lineage: Bacteria > Spirochaetota > Spirochaetia > Treponematales > Treponemataceae > Treponema_D. The sequence continues at coordinate 70,691 of CALBGU010000081.1, forward strand.
CATTGTCAACCGTTTCTGAAGCCGTCATATCGGTTTCTTCTGTGAAATCAGCGGTGTTCAAAATATCATCAAGTTCAGACCCAGAAAGAGCAATCACATCATCGTCATCATCGCCGCCAAAGAAACCGCCCGCAGAATCATTTGCATTTGAAACAGGAATCTCAACATCATCGGTGAACTCATTTTCTGACGCTGCAAAATCTGGTTCGGATTCTGTAATTTCTGGAGGAACTTCAAATTGGTTTTCGTCCAAATCTTCAACTTTCGGCTCTTCAATCTCTGAATCTTCAATGACAGGAGCTTCAAAGTCATCAGCAGAAGACGCTTCAAGCGAAGGTCCTTCAAACGAAGGCTCTTGCGCTTCCGTATCGCTTTCTTCACCAACCGTAATCGGTTCTTCAGAATCAAGTTGAATATCCTGATTATTCAAAATATCATCAAGCTCATCTCCAGAAAGCGCAATCACATCATCGTCGTCATCGCCGCCAAAGAAACCGCCCTCAGAATCATTCGCCGAAGCTGTTGGAATCTGGAAATCATCATCAGCAGGTTCTTCAACAGAAATTTCTGGCTCTGACGTTTTTGCGGCAGGAGCTTTTTTCAACTCTTCCACATCATTTTTAAGAGAAGAAATTTCCAACCGCAAAGCCGCAAGTTCTGAAGCAATCTGATTCAGAACATCATTTGAAGCAGCATTTGCGCTTTCTGTTTTTGAAGTCTCTTCTGGTTCCGAGAAAATAGCAGTTTCCTCATCAAACGTATCAGGAATATCGCTGATTGCATTTTCCGTCTGAGGTGCTGCAGATTCTTCAGGAATATCATCATCTGCAATCACATTCATTTTTATCTCTGATGAATCATCATTTTTGGGAGTTTCTGACTCGCTTGGAGCATCATTAGAAAAACCAAAATCAGACAAATCAACAGACTCCGTTTCCGCTGGCGCTGAAGCCGCAGAATCATTGTCTGAAACATCAAATTCACTCAAGTCCACTTCACGCTCCTCTGTATCTGAGCCAGTTTCACTGCTTGAAGACGGATTTTCGCTTTCGCCACTTGAAGCACCACCGCTTTCATCATTAAGACTTGAAAAAATATCATCAAAATTGTCCAAATCGACCGTTTTTCCTTCAGACACAGATTCAAACTCCGAAGCCACATTGGTATCAGCAATTACCGACGGCTCAGACTCCTCTTGCGATGAAGTATCTTCGGTATTTTCATCGCTAAAATCAAGGTCGATGTCCAACGGAGGTTCCTCTTCGATTTCGTCTGAAGCGACCGCCGCCGTGTCCTCTTTATCATCGGTATCAAGGAATTCATCAAGCGAAACTTCTTCCTCGCTCGAAAAATCCATCTTGTTTTCCTGCGCATCATCGCTTGTTACCGTATCGTCCAACGCCTCGTCGCCTAAAAAATCATCAAGCGAAACCTCTTCAGTTGCGTCCAAACTTAACGAATCCGCGTCACTGTCTATTGGAGAATTCGGAATATCAGTAACTTCGGCGGACTCATCACTTTTAGAACTGCCGAGACTCTCATTTTCATTTGATACATCGTTTTCCGACGCCTTTGGTGCTTTTTTCACCCACACACCGTATTCGTCCAAGTTGTCGGTCGGATTTTCAGTTATATTAGTGGAGTCCATCATGTTTTCCCTCTTATCCAAAATGATTAGCTAATTCTTTATCGACTTAAAACACGCAAAACAATAGTTTTAAGACGATAAACTTAAATGCTCATCGCACTTCTTATATTATATCATAACTTTTTAATTCAGAAAATCAATATTTTTACCGATGTGAATTTTATTATGGAAAAAATGCGATTTTTGCTAGCGGCATGTGCTGGCACACTCGTATATGTGATTGTTTCTCTTCTCGGCGGCAAGGACGGTGTTTTTGCAAATCGCCAACTTGAAGCGCAAAAAGCCTTGATTGTGGCACACACAGCGGAAGTTCAAAAAATTAACGACGAATTAACGATGGAAAACGAAATTTTATTTCGCGATTCTGCAGCGATTATCGCACAAGCCCGCCAGCTCGATTTGATTCTTGAGGGCGAAAAACTCGTCAAAATCAACGGGCTTTCGCGGGACGGTCTTCCGCTTCACAATTCAGGCAGCGTTCTTCTGCGCCAAGATATTTTTTATCTGCCAGAGTGGGTATGCAAATTATTTGGCGTTTTGGTGTTCGTTCTTGTGCTTTTAATTTTGGTATTAAAAGACTTTGCACGTTCGCCCTCTCCTGTTCGAAGTCGCTACGAAAATGCAAAAAATGCCAAAGGAACCGCTTCTTTAGCCGCCCAAGGAATCCCGATTTATGATATGCGAAAAGTCTGATTCCCATTCTGCCGAAGTTACCGCAACATATCTAAAAGCAGGAAAAGTCGTGATAATGCCCACGGACACCGTTTACGGTTTTTCGGGCATCGTCGACTTAAACGGAAATCCCCTTTTTTGCACAGACGAAAAAATCCGCCACATAAAAGGCAGAAGCGAGGCAAAACCGTTTATCTGCCTTTTATCTGATGTTTCAGAGCTCAAAACATTCACTGACGACACAATTCCGCAAAAAGTGCTTTCTGCGTGGCCGGGAGCACTCACGCTCATCGTGAAAATCAAGGAAGATTCGCCGCTTGCGCACAAAATGCCGACGGTTGCTTTTCGGATTCCCGGCGATGAATGGGTAAGGCGCGTGGTTCAATTATGTGGTGCGCCCATTTATTCCACAAGCGTAAACCGAAGCGGAAAGAGTGTGCTGTCGCGCATTTCGGAAATTAAATCGGAGTTTGAAGCCGAAGCCAATCTTATCGTTCAAGATGGCGATAAAATCGGTGCGCAGCCGTCAACACTCGCATTGCTCGAAAACGGCGATGTAAAAATAATTCGGCAAGGCTCTGTAACATTATAATGTTCGTTGGTGTTGCGAAACGTATGCTGTTGTTTTTGCGGCGGTGCGATAACTCCAGTTAATTGACTGCTTCAAAGTGAAGAAGAGAGATAATTCCAGTTATTTTGCCGTTTCACTGGTGAAATAGCGCGATAACTCCAATTATTTGCATTCTTCAAAGTGAAGAAGCCGATTAACTGGAATTATTTTGTTGTTTCACTGGTGAAACAGCGCGATAACTCCAGTTATTTGCTTTCTTCAAAGTGAAGCAACGAATTAACTCCAGTTATCGCCAATGCAGTCCTTTATTTTATTTCAGAAAGTATGCTCGCTTCCGAGCTTGGCACAGGAATCTGTCTTCTGTAGGCATTTTGAAAAAAAGATTATCGGGTCGCGACTGCTAATGACAGTATACCTTTTTTTCGGGTATCAAACAACGTTTTTTAACGGCTAGCATAAAATGCAGGATTTGCGCTATAATCCATTCTTATGGAAGATACAAATACATTCGAAGATGAGGAAATCAGTTTGATTGATTTGCTCGCAGTTTTAATTCGTTTCAGAAAATTCATCGCAATTTTCACAGTGGCTGTTGCTTTTTTGGCAACTTTCGTTCTTTTTGTTTTGCCGCGCTTAAACGCAAAAGCGAATACAAATGAAGTTACTATTTCGTATTCCGTAAAAGTGCGCCAAATGCCGCAAAGTCTTATTGACGAGGGGTTGCCGAAAGATATCTCAAATATTGCAAAAACATATTTTGTAAATCCGCGAATTATTGCACGCCAAAACAAAAAATTCGGCGCATTTGGAGATGATTTGGACGAACTGACCGACAGGCAATACAACACATTCGTGCAAAATCTGATAAAGCAAAGGTCTATCGAAGTGCCGAAAGCGGATATTGCAGTTCCAAATGAATTTTCAGTGATAATGAATGTGAAAGAAGAAAATACTGAAAAGTGCATTTTGTTTTTCAATGGAATGTTAAGCGAGATAAATGCTTCTCTGGACGCATTTTACCGACCACAGCTTGAAAGCATACGAGAAGCGACAGATTCCGCTATTGCGCAATTACAAAAAATCGCAGAATCCGAAGATTCTGCGTTTTCATCAGTTTACGTCCGCATATGCCACAACTTTGTTGCGTCTGTTTATAAGTAT
>CALBGU010000082.1 GCA_937893155.1 uncultured Treponema sp.
TGGCAGGGCTTATCGCCTCAAGCCGCATTTACTCAAGCGACGCGAACAACATCGGCTTGAACTTGGAGATGGACGCGATTCTTGCGGTCGCTCTCGGCGGAAACTCGCTTGCAGGCGGCAAGTTCAACATCTTCGGCTCGCTCATCGGCGCAATCACGATTCAGGCACTGACTATCAGCCTCTATTCTATCGGCGTTCCTGCGAACCAGCTTCCTGTGTACAAAGCAATCGTCGTTATTTTAATCGTCTTGTTCCAGTCGCCAGCGTTCAAAGATATGCTGAAATCGCTTAAAAAGGAGAATGTAAAATGAGTGTAAAAGAGTTAGTTGCAAAGCGGAAAAACATCGATAGCAAAAACTACTTGCTCATCGTTACGATTTGTCTTTTTATCGTGATGTACATTGCAGGCATTGTGATTTACAGCGATAAAGGATTTGGCAGAATGCAGACGTTCTTAAATATGCTCATCGACAACGCGGGCTTGCTAATCGCGGCTTCGGGAATGACGCTCGTAATGATTGCAGGCGGCATCGACATCTCGGTCGGCTCTATGGTCTGCCTTGTGTGTATGATTCTTTCGTATTCAATGGAACGGCTCGGCGCACCGTCGCTCGTGGCGTGTGTGGCGGTGCTTCTTATCGGCGTGCTTTTCGGCGCGCTGCACGGCTGGCTCATCTCGTATATGAAACTCCAGCCGTTCATCGTGACGCTCGCGGGCTTGTTTTTTTATCGCGGCATTGCAGCGGTCATTTCATCAGACCAGATTTCGATAAAAATCAACAAAACATTTCTTGCAATCGCTGAAAACAAAATCAACATTTTCTTAGGTTCAACGGTGAACAAACACGGCGTAAGAATGTACCCGTATGTTCACCCGACGGTCGTCATCGCGCTCATCACGGTCGCAATCATTTGGTTTATACTCAAATACACCCGATTCGGACGCAATTTGTTCGCAATCGGTGGCAACGAACAGAGTGCACTTTTGATGGGCATCAACGTGAATCGCACCAAGTTTATGGCGTACACGCTCGAGGGCTTTTTGGCTTCTTTGGCGGGCTTGGTTTTCTGCTTAAACACCACCTCAGGCTTCGTGGAACAGGCGCGCGGCTTTGAAATGGACGCGATTGCTTCGGCGGTTATCGGCGGCACCATGCTCACGGGCGGCGTGGGAACGATAGTCGGCACGGTGTTTGGCGTTCTCATCAAAGCAACAATCGAAACGCTTATCCGCTGTCAAGGAACGCTCTCTTCGTGGTGGAACAAAATCGTGCTTTCAACGATACTGTGCTTTTTCATCGTACTCCAAAGTATGTTCATCATCTTAAAGAACCGCAAAAAAAGCCTGTAACCCTTCTTTTTTTTCAAAACGGCAGCTGTTACCTCAACGACTGCCGTTTTTTTGGTCATGCTGAACAAGTTTTCAGCATCTCTCAAAGACTATTTTGAATGAGATTCCGAAACAAGTTCGCCAATGACAGACTTTTTGTTTTTTTTGCAATTACCGCACCATAAAACGCAAAAAAAATGCTTAGTCGGCATTTATTGCACCATAAAACGCAGACAAAACATTTAGTCGGCATTTATTGTTTCATAAAATGCAAAACAAACGCTTGTTTTTACATTTATGACACCATAAAGGCGAAAATAAATCCTTAGTCGTGCTTTTATGGCGCAATAACGGTGAAAATTTTGATTTTTTTATCTATTTTTGTGCAAAAATCGGCAAAAAAATGGCAAAAATGGACGCATTATAAAAAATATGCTGCCATTATCTCGCTTTGAAGTGAATAATCTGGTTGTGTTACGAAAAGTATGCTTGTAAAAATAATATGTCATGCTGAACTTGATTCAGCATCTATCTCAGAATAGAGATTCCGAAACAAGTTCGGAATGACAGACTTATAAATCAGCATACCTTTTGAAACACCTCCAATAATCTTTCGATGTAGTTCGATACAGAATAAGCACGCAGAATGACAAAAATGAACAGGAGCGCGAAAAATGGCTTGAATAAAGGATAGGAAAAATTTAGAATACTGATTATGGAAAATGCAGCAGTAATGGAAAGTCTGATTGAACAATTCGTAGACCAATCAGCAATATTGGCTCTTTCGCGCTTTGTTGCGACAGAGGACGAAACAGAGGCTAAGGAAAATGCGCTCAAAGTGTCGGGTGCATTTAACGCTCAAGAGGCTTTCCGCGAGATTGCCGAAAACAAGATTGCAGAACGAAATCTCGTGCAAAGTTTTCACAAGAACTTGCAGCTTTTGGTGCAAAAAACGTGGGTGGAACAAAGCGACGCAGAGCTTAAAGAGCAGGTGCTTTTCCGCCTAAATGAGCTGTGCAAAAATATCAGCGAAAAGCCGTATTCCGATTCGTATCTCCCTTTTTTCAATATGCTTTCAGACGCAGTGTATTTGATGTTCGGTGTGCAGACGCAAAGCGCAGAGTTCGGCGAATATGCAATGCGCATTGACCCAGAGTTCGGCATTTTCTGGTGGTATATAAGCAAATTGCCGAAAGAAAAAAAGTGGTCTGACGAAAAGTGCCGATTGGCTCTTCTTTTGGGAATGTATTTCTTGGCGAATTACTAACTTTTTACAATACAGGCGGGCAACCAAAATGGATATAAAAAAAGTCTGCGAAGATTTAAGAGGCGGCGCACAAAAGCTCTCGGCTATGAGTGCGAGTGAAAAGAATTATGCTCTTGAGTGCGTTGCTCGCTCGATTGACATCAATAGAAAAAAAATCATTCAGGCGAATGAACTCGATGTGAAAAACGCTCGTGAAAGCGCGATGAGCGAGGCTCTGATTGAACGCCTTTCGCTTGACGACAAAAAAATTGATTCGATGATTGACGGAATCAAGGTCGTTATTGCGCAAACTGACCCTGTGGGCGAAGTGGCGGCAGGCTGGACGACGGAAACGGGGCTTGAGATTAAGCAAATCCGTGTGCCGCTGGGAGTTGCCTGCATTATCTATGAATCGCGCCCGAATGTTACTGTGGACGCGTTCGCCCTCGCATACAAAAGCGGAAATGCTATCCTTTTGCGCGGTTCTTCAAGTGCAATTCACAGCAATACGGCGTTGATTTCTTCTATTAAACAGGGGCTTACAGACGCGGGCGAAAACGGCGTTGTGAATGCAGTGGAATTGTGCGAAGAAGATAAAACCCACGAAGATGTAAAGCAGATTTTGAATGCGGTTGGTCTTATCGACATTGTGCTTCCGCGCGGCGGCAAAAAGCTCATCAAAACCGTAAGCGAAAACGCAAAAATCCCCGTCATCGAAACAGGCAGCGGAGTGTGTCATTTGTATGTGGACGAGGGCGCGGATTTAGAGATGGCGGCAACGGTTGCACAGAATGCAAAAATGCAGCGACCTGGCGCGTGTAATGCCATCGAAACGCTGCTTGTCAACGAAAAAGAAATAGAAGCGTTCTTGCCGCTGTTGGTGAAAAAATTAGGCGACAAAGTTTTATTAAAAGCCGATGAAAAATGCTTTGCGGTGCTTGAAAAATCGGGCGCGAAAGTCGAAAAAGCAAGCGAAGACGATTTCGGCTTTGAGTTCTTGGATTTCGTGCTGGCGGTGAAGGCGGTTTCTGACGTGAATGAAGCGATTGACTTTATCAACACGCACAACACAAAGCACAGCGAATCGATTATCACGAACAACAGAGCGCACGCACGGCTTTTTCAGCAAAAAATCGACGCGGCGTGTGTGTATGTCAATGCGTCAACGCGATTTACTGACGGCGGCGTGTTCGGCTTTGGCGCAGAGTTGGGCATTAGCACGCAGAAAATGCACGCGAGGGGACCGATGGGCATTAAGGCATTGACGACGACAAAGTTTTTAATCGACGGCGACGGACAGGTAAGAAAATGAGTGATGCAGAAAAAATCCCGTTTACACAAATTGCACAGGCGTTTAAGGCAGCGCGAAAAATCGTTATCAAAATCGGTAGCAACACGCTTGCAAAAGAAGACGGCAGAATAAACACCGACTTTATGGACAGCTTTGCTTCTCAATGCGCTTCGCTCATCAAGACGGGAAAGCAGATTGTGCTTGTGTCTTCTGGGGCGCAGGTGTCGGGCGTTTCAACGATTTCGGGCTGGGCGAGGCGGCGCGATGTGCATTACAGACAGGCTTTGTGCGCGATTGGGCAGGTTGAGCTGATGGACAAATGGCGCGCGGCTTTTGGTGCAAACGGTATCCACATTGGGCAGTTGCTGCTTACAAAAGAGGATTTTGAAGATGAACATCGAACGCTCCATATGCGAAACACGCTTTTCACGCTTGTTGATGAGGGCGTTGTGCCGATTATCAACGAAAATGACAGCGTGTCGTTCGACGAAATCCGCATTGGCGACAATGACAATTTGTCTGCGCTGACGGCGATTTTGTGGAGCGCAGATTTGCTCATTCTCTACAGCGACATCGACGGCGTTTTTACCGACAATCCTAAGAATCACCCTGAAGCCAAACTCGTGCCGACGGTGCGCGATATAAAAGAGCTTCGTTCTAAAATCAAAATCGGCGAAACAAATGCTTTCGGCACGGGCGGCATTGAAACGAAATTGCAGGCGGCGGAAAAGGTTACGAGTTTTGGAATCCCGATGATTTTGACGAACGGCGAAAATGCGGGCGAACTCGACAATTTGTCGGCAGGCAAAATCGTCGGCACGCTCTTTTTAGCCGATGAAGAATGTCTTTTGCAAGATATAAAATAACACGCATAGCGTGTTTTTCAAGGCACAGCGTGTTTTTCAAAGCATAGCGTTTCAAAATGAAATATTTTTTTATTGTCGTTTTTTCATTTTTTGTGTTCAGAAGTGCATTCTGCGAAGAAAAATTGATTGCAATCGCTTTGAGCCAATCGCAAAACATTGAGAAAAGCGAAAGCGATTGGCTTTGTTCTCATGTGCGCGATGTTTTCAGCGAGAAAATTCGAGAAAATACGGATTTTGTGCCGACATCAAGCGAGGAAATCGAAAAACAGATTATAGCATTGCAAAAAAAGAGCGAAAGCACGGCGTTCGACGAGAAAACTGCGCTTGAAATGGGGAAATTGGTAAGTGCAAACTACGCGCTTTTTTCTGCGATACGAAAAGCCGACGGCGCATATTTTTTGAGCGCGACCATTTCTGATTTGACCACGGGGAAAACGCTCGCAACAGCGACAAGCAAAGGACGAAAAACCGCAATGGAACTTTTTTCTACAGCACATTCTGCTTTGTCTGCGATTGACGAGGTAATGGACAAGTTTTTAATGCAACTGGGAAAAAAGCAGCCCAATGAAATCGAAAACTATGAGCCGCGCGCTGAAAAACCGCTATCGGCACAGCAGAAAAAGGCAGCGGCAGAAAAGAAAGAGAAAAACTTTCTTGATATGAAGTTTCGGCACACGGATTCGCTTTTGACCGAGTACACGGGAAGCGATGAGGTTGTTATTATTCCCGATTTCATTTACAAAATTGGGTTTGCCGCATTTCGTCAATGCAGAATGATGAAAAAAGTGGTGTTTCACGATTTAGTTTTCCGCATTGAGCGCGAGGCGTTTGCAGGAACTGGACTTGTTGAAATTGAAATCCCGAATACTGTGCTGGAGCTTGAGAAAAAGGCGTTTTTTGGGTGTTTGGATTTGCAAAAAGCAAAAATCCCGAGCAGTATAAAAGTGATTCCAGAGCAATGCTTTTCGGGCTGCACAAGTCTTGCAGAAGTTGAAATCTCAGAAGGAATTACACGGCTTGAAAAAAGTGCATTCACTGGCTGTACGGCGTTGAAAAAAATCGTCATTCCCGAAAGCGTGAGTTACATCGGCGAGTTTTGTTTTTCGGGCTGTAGAAATCTAAGCGAAATCGTTATCAAAAATCCCGCTTGCGTTATTGCGAACCGCGCCTTTTATGGTTGTCCTGTCAATAACGCCGCTTCATTGCAATAAGCTATCAAGAAAATATTTTGCGCCCAAAAAGATAATCCTGTACGGCGTGCAGGAAAATGTTTTACGTCCAAAAAGATAATTCTGCAAGGCGTGCAGGAAAATGTTTTACGTCCAAAAAGATAATTCTGTACGGCGTACAGGAAAAATTGAAAAATAGATAAAACTTTCGCGAAACATTATATTCAGGCTTTTTAATAGAGAGTATGATACGGTATCTTTATTTTGAGGTGAATTGAATATGCGTAAGATTATAAAGAAGATTGCGGCAGTAGCTTTGTTAGTTTCTAGTTTGGTAGCTTTTAGCTGTAGTTTTGATGCTTCAATGCGTGGTGATGATGATGAAGCAACTCCAAGATATGTAGATTCTGAGCCTATTATACATAGATAAAAATCTTTACAAAGGTATTTTAAAGTTTTGCAAATCAGATAAAAATATTGTACCAAATGATTTTATTATATCTGATTTTGCCGAGTCAATAAATTTTTTTCTATCAAATATACTATCAAAGGCAAGAGATTTTTTTAAGAATTCCTTGCCTTTTTCTTTTTCTCCTAACATCATAAATGTATACCCATGATTATAGAATAAATCAGAAATTGAAGAATACTGCTGATATTTCAAACAGCAATCAATCCCTTTTTGAGAAACTTCTAATGATTCTGCATAGTGTTTTTTTATGCCAAGCCACGTTGAAAGATTATAGGCAATCATCGGATATTTTTTAGCATATATATCAGTGAAATTTTTTCTTGCTTCTAGTGATACCATTATTTTTTTCATAAGTGATATTGCTTTATCAAAATCCTTTGTAAAATAAGTGCAAATAGCTATATTATTTAAAATAAGGAATTCCAATGAAGTGAAAATATGATTATCAAAATTAGCCTCGTTTGTATAATTTGGAAAAGTTATTTTTATTGATTTATTGAGTTCATCAAGTGCTACTTTATAATTTTTTTCAGTATTATAAATAAAAACTGCATGAGAGTATAAATAAAATTGCAACTCGAATTTATTCATCTCAGAACTTACGGATTTATACTGCCTTAACAAATCATTTATATCACAATCATTATGCGAAAGTTTACTTGAAATTTCTTTTTCGATAATTGCTCTTTCAAATTCTATTTTGCTGATAGCAATATTTAAGGCAAGAGGAATTTGCAATCGCTCAATAAGTGCGTCGAGGAGTTTTTTGTTTGGATTTTGTTTGCCGTTTTCTATTTTGTTCATTGTCGGCAGTTCGCAAAGTCCTTCGCACAAAGCCGCTTGCGAAAGTCCTGCGCGCTTTCTGTATTCTTTTAAGATTGCACAAATACTGAAATAATCCATAATTAGTCTGCTTATTGAAAATATTTTTCATAATAATCGTAAAAACGTATTTTTTTGTCAAGTAGATTGAAAAAGGTAGAAAATAAAAGATTTATAAAACTTTCGCGAAACGTTATATATTTATTGAAATGCTCGCGGTATGATACTTATATAAAAACTTGAAAATCGCGATACAAGATTTTTATAAATATTTTTCAGGAGGAACTACTATGGAACTCAATTATGTAGAGCCAGAGATTGAAGTTGTCGAATCATTCTCAATGATGAATGCTTAATTTGCAAGAATCTTGATAGTCGTTATGCTTTTCGTAACGGCTATCAAATGAACAAGTGAATTTTGGAGAATAAATATGTTACCAAGTGTTCCATATAGCATAAACTGGAATTTTACGGATATGTGTAGTTTTAACTGCCGTCATTGCTACTCAAGAGGTCGTCCTGCCAAGCAAGAAATGAGCGATGATGATTATGTAAAGATTGCAGAAAAAATCAGTAATTCAGGTGTTTTTTACGTGAATTTCGGAGGAGGAGAGCCAATTCTTGCAAGAAGGGCTTTGGAATTATGTACTCGGATTCTATCTGAAAAAGGGGTATCAACTTTTGTTTCAACAACAGGTTGGAAATTAACAGAAGAACTTTTGTTGTCGTTAAAAGATAAAGGATTAAAAGGTTTCTTTTTCAGTATTGACAGTTTGAATTCGGATATTCATGACTATATAAGAAATCAAAAAGGTTGCCTTGAGAAAACAAAGTTGGCTTTGAAAATGGCTGTAGATAATAAAATGTTTACAGGTTTATCAACGGTTGTTTCAAAATTTAATTGGAAAGAAATACCCCAGATTCTGGATTTTGCTGTTGCTAGTGGTTGCAATGCAGTGAGTTTAAAAAGATTTCGCCCTGTAGGAAATGGATTGAAGAATGATAAAGACTTTTCATTAGAGGGCGAAAAAGAATCTGAAATGTTGGCTCTGATGAAATTTGTAAAAGAAAAATACAGTTCGAAACTTGATTTGAGTTTTGTTTATAGAGATTTTCCAATTCAGGGGTTTGCCGAGGGGTGTCCATGCGGAGTAAAATCCTTAGGTCTAATGCCAAACGGAGATGTTAAAATGTGTGTTTATGGCTTCAAAGTGATAGGGAATCTTTTGAAAGATGATTTATCTGATATATGGCTGAATGATCCATACTTGAAACAAAATCGTATACACCATGTATGCGAAGGAATGAATGATGAACGACGGAGTAATAAAAATGAAGATAAATGATAAAGTCATTTTTCAACGAGATTGTAAAGTTCCAAGAGGCAAAAAGATAATAGATGCAATCTTGGATAGAAGCTATAAAGTTGATGATTTGAGAGAAATAACCATTGAAATTTCAGCTAATGGAAAAAGAATGAAGTTGAATGTTACAGCAGCTATCATTTTTGAATGTCTTATTTCTGGCGATTCTAAAGATGAGATAGTTTCTAAGTTTCAATGTTTATTTTCTAGTTCTGACAGAGATTTTTCTAAAGATATTGATAAATTCGTTCATTTGTTTTTGACGGAAGGAGTTCTCTATGAAAGGTGATGTAACGGAACAAAAAGCAGCAGGTGTGCATTATATTGCATTGATTCTATATAGTTTTTTTCAGAGATTTTTGCCTTATATGCCTTTTGTTGCCACTTTTTTGAGCAAAGAAAAAAATCTTGGTAACAGCCAAATTGTTGTATTTCTTGCAGTATATTCTATAGGTGTATTTTTGCTTGAAGTACCTACAGGTGTTATTGCAGATAGATTTTCTAATAAGCTCTCTATGCTGTTAGGTTCGTTTTCGCTCTTGATTGCAATGTTACTTGTTTTATTCACAAAGAATATAGTTTTTCTTTATCTAAGTCAGTTTTTATGTGCGTTAGGAGATTCTTTAAATTCTGGGTCTAGTGAAACATATTCATTTGCATTTTTTGAATCTAATAAGTCTCATTATGAAAAGAAATCTATAAACTACGAAAAATTTGTTTCTCTACTTCAATCATTGATGTGGACTGGTCTAACATTATCATTTTTATTGTCATCTTTGTTTATAGGTTTTGGCTATTATATTCCTTATTATCTTACATTGACAGGTTTTGCTATTAACTTGCTCTGTGTATTTGTTTTGCCGAATTGTGAGAAAAAATCATCTACTTTCAATTTTTCTGATTCAAGTGTAAAAGAAAAAAGTTCTTTGAAATCTGCTCTAAAAGAAATCTTTTTTAGCAAACAGATTCTGTTTTATTTAATTGTTTCTGCTATAACATCAGCTCTTGTAAGTTCTGTTTATTTGCTTTTGCAGCCGTTGATGAACGAAAGAGGTTTTAGCGGTTTTTCTAATGGTTTTTTGTATGCGGGAGCTACAGTTTTCGCTTCATTAGGTTCTTATATTCAGCCAGTAATTTCTTCTATTTTTAAAACTAAACAAAAATTATTTACATTTTTATTCTTTATTTGTATTTTGCTAGTTATAGGTTTTGGTCTTGTAAATAATTTTATCTGCTTTATCGTGTTATTTTGCGTATTCAGAATTGTAAACGGTCTTTTTAGCCCTTTATTGATTTCTATTTTAAATCTATCTCTAAAAGATAGCAAAAATCATACAACAATTCTTTCTCTTACATCTCTTTTGTCAAATGCTTTTCAATCAGTGTTATTATATGCAGTTTCTTTTGCAAGTGTATTAAGTGTTCAGTATTTTTCTATCGCAGTTGTATTATTTTGCTTGCTTTTAGTATTTATTTCTTTTGGAAAATATTTTCTAAAATCCGAATAATTGTTATTCGATTTCTGCTTGAATTATAGAAAATTATTTAATACATTTAATTCAGGTTAAAGAAGAAATGAAAGAAATTGATACAGCAGCATTTATCGGCGCGGACGGCGTTGTGTTCCGCTGGGTAAAGCGCGAGGCGGAAAAAAGAGGCGATTATGCGCTATCTTCAGACAAAGTTTGAAGTCGGCAAGCATTACACAGAGTACGAGGTAAACGACATATTATGACCACGGCGGTCGGTTTTCCGCTAGAAAAGGGCAATGCTGTGCTCTGCAAGGAGTTCGGCGGCTTTGATTTGTCAATCGGACAGTGGCAAAAACTCGCTATTGCGCGCGGCTTGTATCGCACAATGTTTGACACGCAAGCCGAAAAATACCGCGCCTAAATTACTGCGCGAGAAAAAGCCAATCAAGCACATCGCTTGAAAGTCCCACT
>CALBGU010000083.1 GCA_937893155.1 uncultured Treponema sp.
ATCCAAAGTGTAATTAAAGATTATCCCATATTTTTAAAAGATGCAATCTTTTTTTCTTTCCCATAAAAATAGAAATGTCAAAGAACACTACACAGACACTCAGTCTGTATATATTTCTGCCAACGGCAGAAGTTTGCTACTTCACATGTTCCCTCTTTAACAGAGAAAACACAAAACGCATATAAGGAAGAATTTTTTTATCAAGTCTCCTGTAAACCTTTTGCCAAAAACTTAATTCTTTTGTTACGAATTTGAAATTCTTTACATCAAATTTATCTTGCTTGCTAACTCCTACAATTTTCTTTTCAAAGGGCAAGTCAAAACCTACGGGATAGCAATACCCCGGATTTAACAGTTTATAATTATCAAAAGTACACAAGAAATGATTTATATGAGATTCATCGTGCCAGCGGGCAATATAATTCTGCTTTAGGTCGGTTTCGATATTCTGTTTTAGAATTCGACACATTTCAAGGAAGTTTTTTGTCTCACCGCCTTCAACCGCACCGATAACATACTTACCACCACAGCGATAAGGAACAAACGCCGTTGATTTTTTGTTTCGCTCGTATGGTATGCAATATTTTTTACTGTAGACATACCCCGGATGCCGAACAAAAAGTAAACCTTCTTCGGAATTAGGCAGGAACTCAGATTCTGTCACTTCTGAATGACATTCCATGTTGCTATTGAAGAAAACTAAATAATCGAACTTGTTCAGCTCGTCCTCTACCGAAAGAAAAGTGTGGAAACGCAACAATGTAATAAGCGGCCATGGTTGATTCTGAATCTTGTTGAAATGCACATTCTGTTTTCCAGTAAAATCCATCTCTTTATCACTGAAAACAAAATAATGGATTTCGGAATTCGTACAAAAGTATTTTGAAAATGATTCATAGAAATCTTCCCAAAATACAGTGTAATTTCCTGTGCAGATATAAAGAATTCCTATTTTCATAATGCTTTATCTCCCAAATATTTTTTCACATCAATTAAATGCCAGTTGTCTTCATAAATATCAATTGGCATATCCACCAGCATCCATTGGTTCGGAGCTACAACAATTTTGTTCGGGTTATCAGAAAGATATTGTGCCCACCAACCGTAGCTAGTATTTCCAATAACAAAATGCTTACACTGCCCCATTGCAGCGAGCGTTTTATGAACAGGTATTGATTTATCCTGAAACACAACCTTAAACTTTGAGCAGTCAATAAGATTATCTTTTACATATTCCACATTATCTGAGCAGACAAAAAAGAGTGGATTCGGAACTTTCGAAATAATGTAGTCGATAGCTTCTTTCCAATATTCTTTTCCGCAGACAGCATAAAGAGAACTTCCAACATTATGCTCAACCTTTACAGAAATGCAGACAGAATTTGAGTTACGGAGCAAATCGATATTTGGATATGAATTAAGTTCATTTTTCAAAGAGAAAATATTTCGCAACTCATCATTTGCACTCTCAAAGTATTTCTTAGATTGAAAATATCCGCACAAAAGATACTTACGTTTTTTTCCAAAATGAAAATCCATATAGCCGTTTTCACAGAGCATTATTCCAAAGAGATTCAATAACGGACGAATTCTTTTTTCTCTATGAAACTTTATGTTGAAATCTGAATGTGATGTAAGTTTCAAAGCAATGCGAAGCAGAATCCATCGCAAAAGCCAAGCTTTTGATTTACGTACACTTCCGTCATGGACATAGCGAACATTTGGCAAATCATAATGTACTAATGAATTCTCCCAATTCATCGCAATAACTTCACTGTC
The DNA here is from genome assembly GCA_937893155.1 of uncultured Treponema sp. Lineage (GTDB taxonomy): Bacteria > Spirochaetota > Spirochaetia > Treponematales > Treponemataceae > Treponema_D. Next base: position 1,780 of record CALBGU010000083.1, read on the forward strand.
ATCAATTATGATTTGAGTTTCTTCTCCAATTTTTTTCTGCAAATCGCGGGCAAAAGAATAAATAAAAAGCTGGTTACCGATTCTGCCCTTGAGAAGCACATAAATTTCTCTTTTCATCAAACTTTCTCCCATTCATGCGTTTCAAAATTCCACTTTTTAACGACTCTAGCGGGAATCCCTAGCGCCATTGAATAATCTGGAATTGACTTTGTGACAACAGCATTCGTTCCAATCACACACTTTTTACCTATGTTCACTCCCGACAAAATAGAAACCTTTTCTCCTATCCAGGTACCGTCACCAATTGAAACATCTCTACATTCCAACGGCTGATTCATATACGGCACATCACTTTCTGGATTCATTCCATGATTTTCACTTGTAATAAGCACATTTGATGCAATAAGAACATCATCTCCAATATTTATGCTTCCACCTGCAAGAATTGTAAGGTGGAAGCCAAAATAGCAATTGCAACCAATTGCTATTTTGGCTTTCCTGCCCGTAAGGGCGTTATAAATTTGAATTCTGGAATTTCCCAAAATCGTGGTATTTTTGCCGATAGAGATATTTTCATGCTCCGTAATCAGCGACGGATAATGAATCACGCTTCCTTCACCAAACGAAGCAAATCTCTTTTTGAATGACGGAAGATATTCACGACGGCGAAGAATAATATTTTTTACAAGGCGAAGAAAAGTTTTCAATAACATCAGAATGTCTCTCCTTCCAAAGACAGAATCTCCCTGATTTTCTTATCATCGCCCCAAACAGCTTTTGAATCATAAGGGCGGTCTGGAAAAGCACCGTATTCAAGCTTGATATCATATTTATTTTCTTGTATATATCGCTCAACTCTATCCGCAAGTTTTTCAGGTCTGCCAGAACAGCAGTTTATAATTCCGTTTACTTTGTTCTGCCTTACAACAGCTGCAATCTGATGACACATCTTTTCATAATCTATAAAATCAAACTGATTTAAGCCAAGAGTAAAAGGGAAAGTCTTTTTCCCTTCTTTTGCCGCCTGAGTTATTTTTGAAAAAATTGAACAGCCACGATCTGCATTACCGACTATGTAATAACCGCGAATCCATTGGAATACAAAATCTTTATCCTTTGTCTGAATCTGAATAGACTGTCTCAAGGCATTTTTTGCAATTCCGTACAGGCTGAGGGGATTTGCAGGGGTATTTTCATTTATGCTGCCCTCCCAAAAGCCTATTTCATGCATACTGCCGACAACACAAACCTGTTTTATTCCTGAATCAATAAGTTTTGTAAGAAAATCATAATGATGAGGAAGCTCAATTATATGAGAAAGGGAGCTGTGTTTAAAACCATCTTTCCATGCAAGATGCACTATAGCATCAGGTTCTCCAAAATACTCAAAGGGATTTTCGATGCTGAATAAGTCACATTTTTTAGTTTCTGCTCTGGAATCTATAAATTCTGAAGAATGACCAGTTGCAACCACATTCTCGCCAAAATCAAGAAGAGATTTTACAACACCTTGTCCTAAATATCCGTTTGCACCAGTAACAAGAATTTTCATTGTGAAATCTCCCTGACAATGGGGCGTACTGTTCCATCAGAAAGCAAAATGCTGTTTTCTGGAACATTTTTATAAACTACGCAACCTGCTCCAATTATAGAATTATCTCCAATATGAACATTTTTTAAAATTACAGAGTTGCTTCCAACCCAACAATTTTCTCCAATTATGATTTCGCCAGTAGTCCAGCCCTGACTACAATAAGGTTTAGTTGCATCTGAATAAATATGGTTATGGTCATACAACTTTACGTTCTCACCAAACATTGTATTATCACCTATTTCAATTTTTCCAAGGCAATTTACAGAACACTGATTATTAAAAAAAACATTATTTCCAAATTTAATTTTGCCATCTGCAAGACGAATTGAAAAAAAGTTTCTGGCAAAGAAATCTTTTCCAAATTCAAGAGATGATTTATTTCCTTCAATTACAATTTCCGAGTATTTATGCAAACGCGGTACATTCCACGATTCTGATAATCTAAGGTATTTATGATATTTCATTTTAAATACCCCCCCCCGATATATATAGTATTTTCTTAATAATTCGCACTATTATAAATTTTCTTCCAGGCATTTTATTTGCTCCACCTCATTCTTCTGACAAACTCATATAAAAGTTCATTTCTAAGAATCAAAAGTACAATAAAATATGAAAATGCTCCTGCAAAAATTGACAGAACAAGACTTGTTATAATTGGGAAATCAGTTTTTATTATGGCAAACACAATCAAAGCCATAATCAATGCTGAGCAAACTGTTTGGAATAGATTTTTCAGAATATCTTTACAGATGAAGTATTTCTTCACACAAAAAAATTCTATAACAGAAACTGTGAATTCACTTGCTAAAGTTGCTATTCCAGCTCCATATGCTCCGTATCTTTTTATCAAAATAAGATTTGTAGCAATATTAAAAAAGATACCAATTAAAACCGCATAAAATGTTATTTTTTCTTTTCCTAATGCAAGCAACATGTGAGCTCCACATAGATTACTTATTGTTAAAAGAAAAACTGTAAAAGATAAAATATGGAGAACTCTAATTGAATTTTCATATTGAGTTCCGCTTAAAACATAAATTATGTTTTTTGAAAGTGACATCATTCCAATGCAAGCTGGAATTGCAAGTAGCATATTTGCATCCAGTGTTTTGGTAGAAAGAATTTTAAAATTCTCATTTTCACCAACAGAAGCATAATAAGATAGTCTTGGAAGTATTACCGTAAAAGAAGCTACCACAGCAGCAACTAATCTGACAACTTTCAGTGCAGCTGAATAATACCCGACTTCATCTGCTCCTGAAATAAATCCGAGCATTGTAATATCAATCGAAGAATTTACAGTTGCTGCTACGGACATCATAAAAAATACAAAGATTGGTTTGAGGTGTTGCTTTAACTCAATTTTGTTTTTTGATTTAAAATCTACATACCGACTTGCAAAAATAAAAGATAAAATATTTGAGCCAACCGAAGATACAACGCCTATAAGTGCATAATTTATGTAGTCTTCGCTAGTTCTTACAAAAACAAAAAGAAGCACAAGGCTTAATATCTGGAATATAAAACTTCTTATTGCAACAGAAACTAAATCTTCCATTGCATAAAATAGCCATTCTACACCAACGACTGTAAATAAAATCGAAGCTGAACTTATTATTATAAGTTTTCTGTATTCAAAAAAAGCGGGTACCAAATATATGGAAGCAAAAAGGAAAGTATATGCGATTACACTAGATATTAAATTTATAGATAAAATTTCTTTTACGAACTTTGAAAGTTTTTCTTTATCATTACGATATCTTCCAGCTTCTCGAATCCCATAATTTGAAATTCCAAGCATTGCAAGCATAAGAAAATAGCTAACAATACTAGATGCAAAATTTACTTTTCCGATTCCGATTGGTCCAAGAACTCTGTATGCGTAAGGAAAAGTAATAAGAGGAAAGAGGACGCTCATCATAGTTCTGAGTGCATTAAAGAAACCATTCCTTTTAAGGGACTTCACTTCTGCCATGATTTTATCTCCCTCAAGCATCGCCTATTAATCTCCCCTCTCTCCCTGTCAAAACACCAGCCCCACTTGTTAAAATACCGCACCGCGCTTTTGATATGCGCCCATAACATCGCTCGGCTTTTGTAGCTTTCCCGGGCATGGTCATGCACAATCTTTACAGCAGGGTAATAAAGCGTCTTTGCCACTCGGTGCAGACGGCGGATAAGGTCAAAGTCCTCGCAGTACATAAAATAGCCGTCGTCAAAGAAAATATTATGCTCAGCCAAAGTCGCAAGTCGCATGAACATAAAGCAGCCGCTGAGACAGGGCGGATTCATCACCTTGTCGTAGCCGCTCATCTTTAAGCAGTAGCGGTCATCGCGCTTTTTGCCCCAGCGCTTTGGCAGAAAACGGCGGAAAATCAAGTCTGCGGGCGTGGGCAGGAGTTTGCACAGGTATTGCAGCTCGCCGTTCGGGAATTCCACCCGGGGAAGCACATAGGCGGCATCTGTGTTCGCGTCCATAAAGCGCGCTAGTTCAGAGAGAACGGTACTGTCAAAATACACATCGGGATTTAAGACCACATGATATTTCGCGCCCGCCTCAATCGCTTCGTGCATGGCAAGATTGTGGCTCGCTCCGTAGCCAAGATTTTCGTTGTGAATGTAGCGGATTTTCGTCTGCGCCGCCGAATAAGTTTCCTGCAAAATGCGCATTGCGTCGTTCGGAGAATTGTCGATGACATAAAAAATTGCAACGCACGCCGACGCTCTCACCGACTCAAAAAGCCGCTCAATCTGCGTTTTCGGCGTGTTAAAAAGCACAACGCTCGCCGTCATCATATCACTTTCTCCCAGCCCAGCGCCTCTTCGCGCAAAAACTCATCATCGCACTCATACACCACTTTAAAACTGATGTCAGTGCATTGGGCAATTTCCGCGTATTTCTCTACAACAGATTTTCTGATTATGTTTTCACTCGAAATATTAGAAGATGTGCAAATATACAAAAAAAACTTTTCACATTTTTGCTCAATCGCATTATTCAGAGCATACTCCAATAGCAATTCACAGTTTCCGTTCGGAAAAAGGACAATTTCACACTCTCTGAATTTTCCGCTTGAAACTAAAAATTCGTGCATTAGAGAAATCTTTTTCTGTTGGAAGCCATTTTTTGCACAGCCGCAGAGAAAAGCGTATTTTATCAAAATTCTCCCCTATCAATTTAATACTATTGTATCACAATAATACATTTATATCAATATGATTACTAAAATAAAATACAATTGTATTCTAAACATATGGATAATACTTTTTGGGGTAGAGTTTTATACATTTTAGACAGCAAAGATATTTCACGCAAAGAATTCGCTGTTGCTGCAGGAATTTCGTATTCTAGCATCCACAATGGAAGTGAACGAAACAGTATACCGAGTGCTGATGTTGCATTAAGAATTGCGGAAACGCTTGAAACATCAATTGAGTATCTTGTTTATGGAAATACCTGCAATAAATGCCCTACAAAAACATTTTTGCAACACAAAGACGAAAAACTTTTATACAGAAGAAATAAAGAAATAATAGATGCACTTGAAGAAATGCCTCCTCAAGCACAACGTTCTATTCGAGAAATGATTGTCAGTATAAAAAAAGCATTCTAAAACCGCATTTTCAAACGATGAATAAACAAAAAAGCCTGCTCACGCGAAAGGGAACAGGCTTTTTTATGCGATTTTTGATAAAATCGGGCGAGGCGGTTAGTTCAATTTGTCGAGGATTGAATAGCCGATAGTGTTTTCTGGCATCTTCAAGCCGAAATTGTCGAGAATTGTTGCGCCGATAACCGCGAATGTGTCGGTTTCCGAAAGCGCGCCGCTGCCCGTGAAGCTCGGTGAATACGCCAAGAGCGGAACTTTCTCTCTTGTGTGGTCTGTGCCGTGGAATGTCGGGTCGTTGCCGTGGTCTGCCGTGATTAACAGCAAATCGTCCTCTCGCAACACCTTCAACAGCTCGCCTAACTTCACATCAAACTTCTCGATTTCCTTTGCATAGCCTTCAACGTTGCGGCGATGTCCCCACAATGCGTCGAAGTCCACGAGGTTCACGAAACAAAGCCCGTCGAAATCGCGCTGCGCCACTTCAATCGTCTGCTCCATGCCGTTCACCGAAGATTCACTGTGAATTGCCTCCGTAACGCCCTCGCCGACGAAAATGTCGTTGATTTTGCCGATGGAAATCATATCTTTGCCCGCGTCTTTCAACACATTGAGCGCAGTCTTTCCGAACGGCTTCACGGCGTAGTCGTGGCGGTTTGCCGTGCGCTTGAACTCGCCCTTTTTCTTGCCGACATACGGGCGAGCGATGACGCGACCAACCTTCCATTCGTCCTTCATCGTGATTTCGCGCGCGATTTCGCAGCAACGATAGAGCTCATCAAGCCCGAACGTTTCCTCGTTGCCGCAAATCTGCAAAACGCTGTCCGCAGACGTGTAGACAATCATATGCCCCGTCGCGATTTCCTCTTCTGCCAGCTCGTCGAGGATTGCCGTGCCGCTCGCGCTCTTGTTGCCGATGACTTTGTGTCCCGTGCGCTTTTCAAGCTCGGCGATAAGCTCTGGAGGGAAGCCTGTGTCAGTGAACGTAACAAACGGCTTCGTCGTGTGCAAGCCCATCATCTCCCAGTGCCCCGTCATTGTGTCTTTGCCGACGCTCTTTTCCCGCAAAACCGCGTAATATCCGAGCGGCTTTTCTGCAGGCGGCACTTGCTTGAGCTTTTTCAAGTTCGCCATACCGATTTTCTGCAAATTCGGTATGACAAAGCTGTCCATTCTCTCGCTGATATGACCGAGCGTGTCGCTGCCCACATCGTTGTATGCCGCCGCGTCTGGCTCTTCGCCGATACCGAGCGAATCCATTACGATACAAAATATTCTCTTGAACTTTCCTGTAGAAGCCATTACCTATTCTCCTTTACTCCGCGAGTGATTTCGGTCCAAAACCGTCGGGCAAAATCTCTTTGAGCGTTTTCGCCGTGTATTCCGTCTTGTTTTTCGCCACAATAACGATAAACGATTCTGGGTCGCAAAACTCCATCATCGCCTGACGGCACACACCGCACGGTGCGCAGAAATCTTCGACCTTGCCTTCTCTACCGCCCACAATCGCAATCGCCTTAAACGATTTTACGCCTTCGCTTACCGCTTTGAAAAACGCCGTGCGTTCCGCGCAGTTTGTTACGCCGTAAGAAGCATTTTCGATGTTGCAGCCGCCCCAGATTTTGCCGTCAGTGTCCAAAAGCCCTGCGCCGACCTTCCAATGAGAATACGGCGTGTATGCAAGCTTAAGCATTTTGAACGCTTTATCAATCATTTCACTCACGGGAATTCCCGTCAAATCTACACTCATGCCTTTATGCCCTGCTCCTTTGCAATTTTCACGATACGACTTGTGCCCAAGCGAGTTGCACCCAGCTCCAAGAACTTCTTTGCATCGTCAAACGACGAAATGCCACCCGCCGCTTTCACTTGCACGCTCTTTGCGCTGTGTTCTCTCATCAACTTCACATCGTCGAACGTCGCGCCTGCGGTAGAAAAGCCCGTGCTTGTCTTGATAAAATCCGCACCGCTCTTATTCACGAGGTCGCACATCTTTTTCTTTTCGTCGTCCGTCAACAGACACGTTTCAATGATAACTTTGAGGATTTTGCGACCGCAAGCCTTCTTAATCGCCTTGATTTCGTTCAAGACATAGTTGTACTCACAAGCCTTGAGCATACCAATGTTGATAACCATATCGATTTCGCTCGCGCCGTTCTTGATTGCGTCGCGTGTTTCAAAGACTTTTGCCGCCGTCGTCATATTTCCGTTCGGGAAGCCGATAACCGTGCAGACTTTGATTTTGCCCTGCATATACTTCGCCGCTTTCTTTACATAACACGGAGGAATACACACAGAAGCAGTGTTGAATGCCATTGCGTCATCGCAAATCTGCTTGATGTCCGCCCAAGTCGCGCTCTGCTTCAAGAGCGTATGGTCAACGTACTGAAAAACTTCCTTATCGTCCATAATTATTTACCTTCCTTTGCCTTGTCTTCTTTGATTAAAATGCGAATTGCCTCTATCGCAGTGCGGATTGCCGCGTCTGTATCGTGCGCCACAGGATTATCCAAGCCTTTCGCCGCGCGCTCTTGATTCGCCATAACGAGAAACACTGAGCCACAGCGTACACGCAAGAATTGCGACACAATGAACAACGCCGCGCTCTCCATTTCTGAAGCTAAACAGCCCATTCTAAGCCACGCTTGCCACTTATCCAAAAGCTCATAACTCACAGGCTTTATTTCAGGCGAGTGTTGCCCATAAAACGAATCTTTGCACTGCACAACGCCGCGATGAGCCTTCAAGCCAAGGTTTTTCGTTGCCTGGCTAAGCGCATTCACGATGTCAATATCAGCAATGGCAGGATATTCAATCGGTGCATACTCTTTGCTCGTGCCTTCCATACGGATTGCACCCGTCGCCACAACCATATCGCCGCCCATTACGTCGAGCTGCATACCGCCGCAAGTTCCAACGCGCACAAAAGTGTCTGCACCGCATTTCACCAACTCTTCCATCGCAATCGACGCACTCGGTCCACCGATTCCCGTAGAAGTAACGCTGACAGGAACGCCGTCCAGTGTACCTGTATAAGTAACATACTCGCGATTATCCGCGATAAGTTTAGGATTATCGAAATACGCCGCTATCTTCTCACATCGCTTCGGGTCTCCTGGGAGAATGACATATCGCCCAACTTCGCCCTTTGCCACTTGAATATGATACTGCTTGCTCTGGTCTTCTGAATAGTTAATCATAAAAGCTCCAAAAAAGTTTTACTGTCGACAAAAAAAGCTCTTCACCGAAAGCGAAAACTGCAATCAGGAAGAGCTTCACAAAAGTAGAAAAAACTACTTCAATGATGCACCAATGCGCTCCAAAACCTTCTTGCGGTCAAGAGGTTTCACGATATAGTTCTTTGCACCAGTAAGGAGAGACTTTTTAACAAGCTCTTCCTTACCCAAAGCACTGACCATAACAACGTGCGCATTCTTATCGAAAGCCACAATCTGCTCCAATGCTGTAATACCGTCCATACGAGGCATTGTGATATCCATCGTTACAAGGTCAACATTCGGATAGAGTTCCTTGTACTTATCCAAGCCTTCCTTTCCGTCAGCGGCAGTTGCGACGACTTCATAGCCTTCGCTTGTCAAAATCTGACCAAGCTGCTTAGCTACGAACATTGAATCGTCAACAATCAGCACCTTTACTTTTGAGCCATCATCTTTAATACCTTCAGGCGGACGCTCGTTAATTGATGGAAAATCCTGTTTCGTTTTCATATTGTATCACCCCTCCAGTTAGTTACGCTCTCGGATTGCAACGTTTACCTCAATCTTACCACAATCTGTAATAAGAGGTACAATCAATGCTTCCACATTATCCTCTGCACCAGGATTTTTACCAAGTGCAGCAATTTCCATTTTTTCACCAACAAACAATGTTGGTGGTGTAACATCAAACTGGAATCCCAACTCATGCAACTTCGTTACAGCCTGTGCTGTAATCATGTTGGCAAGCTCACTGATTGTAGCCTTTGCAAGGTCATCAAACTCAGGAAGCTCCTCAAAATTCATTCTGGATGCAACCTTCAAAGCAGTATCAAAAGTCATATCAAACAGAACACGACCTTCAACAGCTCCTGCCAAACCTACCAACGCCGCAACACCCATCACAGGCATTGCAGTTGACTTCAAATACAAGTCCCCTCTTTGTACATCTGCACCGCTGAGAACTTCTTTCAGAACTCTGTAAGAACATTCAACAAAAGGGTTGATATACTCTACTCTCATTTACTTTCTCCTGTATTGCTTGTACATAGACAGCTAAAATCCAACTATTGTTTGCTGAAAGTTACCACTGAACCAGTATTATTCTCTGTCCAACTACCACGACCAGCAAGAGATTCATTATCACCCAACAAAACAATTCCATTACCCTTGATTTTTTCGCCAAAATCTGTAATGAGCTTGTTTTGAGACTCAACAGGCAAGAACGAAACAATATCACGCGCAAAAATGATGTCAACAACCGGAAGAGCATTTGTATTGACACAATCATGATACTCAAACAAAATCATGTCTTTTATACTCTTATCGAATGTTGTTTCCCCATTTACTGTTTTCGTTGTATATGGCGAATACCAGTCAGACGCAACATTTGCTGGCAAATTGATCAAAGGAGCATTTGATACACTCAGCAAATCAATATCATGACCATATATACGAATCCTAGCATTAGGATACCGTTTTTTCAACAAACACGCAAGAGAGTAAGCCTCATATCCCTTACCACAACCCGGATTCCACACTGAAATTTGCTTTGCAGAATTCTCTGGCAATGCCTTAAATACTGCATCTGCATATTCTTTTGTCCACCAAGTACTTGTGCACCGAGAATAGAACGGCTTAATAAACATATCCGTTTCAGTTTCATTCTGAAGCTGAGTTTTTCCTGCACCTTTTTCCTGTTCCCATTCGTCAAAACGCTTTTCTACCCATTTATCGTTGACAGAACTTACATTAAATTTTCGGAAACTCTTCAAACTTTCACATACAAATTTGAAGTTAATATCATCTTTCCGAGAAGGCTTTTCTTTTTCAGGAGCAGGAGCTTCTTCCGTTTTCGAAGCAACTTCTGTTGCCGCAGGTGCAGTTTCCTGAGGAGCATTCACTGCGTGCGAAACAGGACGAACGTCCATTTTTGGAGTTTCTTTGTCATCTTCTTCTGGGCGATCGCCAAAAATGCGGTCAATATCCAAAAGAATATACAAACGGTTATTGCTCTCTACAACGCCATAGATATATGCAATATTGATATCGCCAAACAAAGGGTGCGGCGGTTGAATCGTGCTTTTTTGGATTCCAACAACCTTGTCGATTGCGTCTACAACGATACCAAATGTCCGCTCTTCAATCGTAACGATAAGAACATTCTCAAGCGCATTCGGATTCTGCTCTGGCACGTCGATATTGAAAAACAAGCGTAAGTCAATTATCGGAATAATCTCGCCTCGAAGATTATACACACCAAGCACAAACGGCATAGTATTCGGTACATAAGTAAAGTGCCCTGCTTTTGCAATTTCCTTTACTTTCATAATATCGATAGCATAATCTTTATCTGCGAGCGAGAACGTAACCATCTTATAGTCAATAACGCTCAACTGCTCCTTTGAAGCATTTAACTGCTCTGTTGTCAATTGTGCGGTATCAGTCTGATTAGCTCCTGCAGATTGCTGAAGCCCTTCAGTATTTCCCTGTTCCATTCTATCTCCCTTTATCTGCCAAGCATATGATTTTCGCGCTCTTGCTGTGCCGTAATTTCTTGCTGCACACCAAGTTCAAGAAGCTGACTTACGTCGATAATCAACGAAACTGAACCATCTCCAAGGATAGAAGCTCCTGCAATTCCCGGTGAACTCGTGAATTTATCATGCAGAGGCTTAATAACAACATCTTCCTCTCCAATCAACGAATCTACCATAAGTCCAATCTTCTTGTCGTTGCTTCCAACAATAACAATAAAGTTATACTCGCCCTGTCCTGCATCTTTGATGTTAAACAAACGACTCAAACGTAGGATAGAAATAACTTCGTTACGGACGTTTAATACCTCATAATTATCAATCGTGTTGATTTCACCCTGTTTTACGCGAACACTTTCGATAATATTGGTAATCGGAATAGAGTACACTTCTTTTCCAACACGAACAAGCAAGCCCTGAATAATTGCAAGTGTTAATGGCAAACGAATAGTAAATTTTGAACCAACGCCGCGCTCTGACGTAACACTTACCGTTCCCTTGAGCTTTTCAATGTTAGACTTTACAACATCAAGACCTACGCCGCGTCCAGAAACAGCGGTAATCGTGTTGTTTGTAGAAAAGCCGGGCAAGAAAATGAGGTTATATGCCTCTTGATTTGACAAGACCTTATCAGGGTGAATAAGTCCCTTCTGAATTGCCTTTTGCTTTACGCGCTCAACATCGATACCCTCACCGTCATCAACAATGTCGATTGTAACGGTATTACCTTCATTAGCCGCTTTGAGCAAAATAGTACCAGTTTCAGGCTTTCCTGCCTTCTTGCGTTCTTCTGGAGATTCAATACCGTGGTCAGCAGAGTTTCTAACACAGTGCATAATCGGGTCAAGCAAATCTTCAACAACGCCCTTATCCATTTCGGTATCTTCACCTTCAATGATAAGGTCCATCTTCTTATTCAAGCTCTTGCACAAATCGCGAACAGTACGCGGGAAGCGGCTGAAAATCTGATTGACAGGAACCATTCGGATTTTCATAACGCCCTCTTGCAACTCGCCAATTATGCGACCAAGATTCTGTGTTGAAGAACGATATTTCGTGGTAAGATTCTTGAGCGAACCTTCAAACTGGTCAAAATAAGAAATAATTCCGCCAAATTCTTCAAGTACAGAAGCCTTGATTTCCTTGACAGATGCTCCATTTTGGATTTCTTCAAGATATTGCGGCAACTGCTCGAACATACGTCGCACTTTCTCTTTGTAAGAAGCGTCGAGCGTCTGGAACTGTACCTGCAAATCGCCCATCTGTGTTGCAATTTGGTTGAACGCACCTTTTGTAATAACCGTTTCGCTAACCAAATTAAGCAAATAGTCAATTCGCTTTGCATCAACACGAAGCACCTGAGTTTGTTGAACAGGGGCTTTTTTAACAGGAGTTGCTGCTTTCTGTGCCGCAGGAGCCGCCGCTGCTGGTTGAGGAGCTGGAGTTGGTGCAATTTCCGCAGGCGCTGTTTCTTGCACCGCCGCAGGAGCAGGCGCAGCTGGCTGAGGAGCCGGTGTTGCTTCCTGAGCTACCATTTCTGGAGCTTCAACCGCAGAAAGTTCATTTCCGCCGCCGATACAACTCTCATCAACAAGTTTTGCATCTGTTGTTAACGTTACATCGGTAAGGAACGAAGCGTCTTCCAAGTCTGCAGCTGATGCAGAAGTCGAGATGAAATAGATAACTTTCTGCTGGAATTCATCTTCATAAAGAACATCGAAATCAGGAATTGTTTTTAAGACGCTTCCTTTTGCTTTCAATGCAACAAAGACCTGAATTCCACCGACAGAATTCATCGGATTAGATTCATCAAAATTTACTGTAACAGACCAAAGTTTCTCGCCATCTGGACAAGCCTCTTTCATCTCTGCAAAATCAGCTTCGGTAATCGGCAATTTTGTCGACGCAGATGCAGCAGGTTTCGGTGCAGCTGGTGCAGGTGCAGGAGCAGCGCCCAACATTCCTGCAGGTTTCGGCGCAGAACCTTTTTTCTTTGGTGCTTTTTCTGGAATAAATGATTTTATCTTTGTAACCATCGGCGTTACGTCTTCTCCGTACGGAGAACCGTTTCGTCGAGATTCAAGCATAGCCTTGATGATGTCGATTGCACTCAGCAAAACATCAACTATCGGCTCAGATACCGTTAAAGTCCCAGAACGGAGCGCGTCAAGCAAATCTTCCACACTGTGAGTGAACGTAGAAAGTTCGTTCATCTCCACTGTCGCAGAGCCGCCCTTAAGCGTATGGGCTGCGCGGAAAATCTCGTCAATAGCGTCATGATTTGTAGGGTCTTGTTCAATCACAAGAATATTGCTTTCGAGATGTTCTACCTGCTCTTCAGCTTCGGTAAAAAAGTCCTTTAGCAATTCTTCATTATTCGCATCAAGATAGTCACTCATATCTACTATTTTAATCCTTAAACGTTATAAGTCAAGTAAAAATGAAAAAAAGACTCCAAAATAAGAGGTATTATATCATATTTATTCAGAATCTTAACCGTAAAACTCAGATTAGACAAGCTCCTGTTTATATGGTATTGTAGAATTAGCGAAAAAAAATTTTACAAAGTCCGCTTTATATTTTATCGATACTTTTTCGGAGGAAAAATGAAGAAATTTTCCGCATATTCTATATTTATTAGTATAACAACAAAATTAATTGTTGTCAGTTTTTTTGCGCAAAATTTATGTGCGGCATCATTCAGCGGCTATACAGGCATTTCAGGGACGTGGACGAACGCGCCAGAAAAAAAATTGATTCTTCCCATGGAATCTTTTTTAACAGGGCAACTCGAATTTTCCCCGTTTTTTATTGTGCGCGGCGAAATTTCGCTTCGTCCCGACAATGTATTGGATACGGGGCTTTTGAACGACACTGATACGACGTTTCGTGTCAACGAGTTTTCGGGAACGTTTCGCGCCTGCACGGATTATTTTACGCATTTTCTGGCGGTATTTATGGGGAGCTACGAATCTATCGGTTCCGATGTTTTTATGCAGCGGCACTTCGGCACAAAGCCGTTTACGTCGCGTTTGACGGAAAACTGGCGGGGACTGAGCGAGCCGAATATTTACGAAATCCGAAAATACGGGATTTCGTATGTGCTTCAGCCGACGATAAATTCTGCGGCAGGCGTTTATTTTTACACGCAAAACGGGGAAAATGCTGACGGAAACAGCACGCGCGAATATGACGGCGATGTGCGTCTGGCGTTTTCAAGCCGCGTTTTCAAAATCGACCTTGCGGGCGGCATCGGTATTCCGCTGGACGACATCAGAGGGCAAGACGAAGATGCCATTTTTTCTATTAAATCCATAAATGTGCATTACGGTACGAATATGCTTATAAAGCCGTCCGACCGTTTTGAGCTGTTTTTGCAGCACGGTATCAAGCAAATCACGTTTGCGCCGCAGAAATCCTCTTCGCCCACTATTGACGACGATGATTTATTTGTGCTGCTTGAGCCGCGGTTTTTCTTCGGCAACACTTCCAAAATCACGGCTTCGCTCTATCAGCTTCCGTCTGAAACCGTGCAGTATTCGGTGTTTTTGTACGGGGTTTTGGGCGCGGATATTTCGTACAGCAACAGCGGCATTGCATTCGGCAATCACGAGGTTGAGGCGGGATTTCATCTGGGCGCGGCATACAGCGAGCTTCGGCTGACAGATATGGCACATTTATTTACGTCAAGAAAATTGACGGATTATTCGTTTTCGCCGTATCTTGATTTTCAGTTCGGGCGCGCGGTTTTGAAGACTTCGTATTCGATTGATGTAAGAACGGATTATATGTCGATGCCGGATTTTTTTACCAAGTTGACGCTCGGCTTTAAGACTGCGTTTTGAGTAAAAAAAAACTGCGGACGGCTCAAAACTGTTGTCGCGGGACTGCCGCACGATTGTTTTTGCCGCAAAACAGTTGTTGCGAAGGCAAAACAACGGTGCGAACGGCACAAAACAAATGTTTTGTGGGCAAATCACTCGTGTTTTTATGACAAAACAGTTGTTGCGAGCACAAAACAACGTGTGGACAAGACAAAACAGTTGTTTCGAGGTCAAAATTATTTTTTAGCTCAAAACAAACGGATTGAGCAAAAAAAAATTATCGCGTCAAGATGAGATAATGACACAGGCAAAAAACTGCGGCAGAGGATACAATCAAGATATGGATTTTGCAAACCTATTTTCATTTTGGACGGCGCTGACGGAATCTCAAAAAAATGCGCTCTCCCGCGCATCGCGCACGGAAACATATCGCGCAGGCTCGCTCATTCACCGCGCGGACGGCAACTGCAAGGGCGTGATGGCGATTCTTTCGGGAATGCTCCGCGTGTATTGTGTGTCGGAAGAGGGGCGCGAAGTTACGCTGTATCGCGTCTCGGCGGGCGAAGTGTGCATTTTGTCGGCGAGTTGCTTGATGGATTCGATTGTGTTTGAAGTGCTCATTGAGGCGGTGGGAGATACCGAGGTGTGTCTTTTGCCCGCGCAGGTGCTGCACCGCATTGAAGAAGAAAACGCGGCGGTCGGCTTGTACATCTACAAAACGGCGGCGGAAAAATTCTCGGAAGTGCTCTGGACGATTCAGCGCATTCTTTTTATGAAAATCGACAAGCGGATTTTGCTGTTTTTGCGCGAAGAAGCCGCGCGAGAGCACTCAAACACGGTGCGCATTACGCACGAGGAACTTGCCAAAAACATCGGGAGCGTGCGCGAAGTGGTCACAAAAACGCTCCGCTACCTTGCCGACGAGGGAACCATTTTGCTTTCGCGTGGAAAAATCAGTTTGCTCTAGTCTTTTTTGCTCTTTTCTAACGCTACTTTTGTAACTTTATTACAGACAGCACTTTTCAAATCGGCTATTATTCTCAATAACAATGCTGGGAGGCACTATGGCAAAGAAATATGCGTGTGTTGATACGACGCGCTGTGTGGCGTGCGGCTCGTGCGAAAAGGTGTGTCCGCGGGGAGCAATAAGTGTGCAGCGCGGGGCGTTCGCGGCGGTGGAAATCGAAAAATGTGTGGGCTGTCTTTTGTGCGCGAAGACGTGTCCTGCGGGAATTATCAGCGCAAAAGAGAGGGCTTTGTAATGGGAAAGGCAAAACGGTGGTATGATTTTTTGTGGATATGGTCAATCGTGTATTTTTCGCTCGGATTTTTTAATATTCTCTTTGCGTGGCTTGGATTGATTGATTTTATCGTGCCGTTGCTTTTTGCCATTGCGGCGGGCAACAAGCATTTTTGCAATCGCTATTGCGGGCGCGCTCAGCTTTTTTCGGTGCTCGGCGCAAAATTGTCGCGGGGGAAGGTGACTCCGCGCGCGCTTTCGTCAAAATGGTTTCGCTACGGATTTCTGGCGTTTTTTCTTACGATGTTCGCGAATATGCTCTTTCAAACGTATTTGGTGGCACGCGGTGCGCAGGGATTGCATCAGGCGGTGAAATTGTTTTGGACGTTCCGCGTGCCGTGGAAATGGGCATACGCGGCGGGAACGCTCCCTGCGGGCTTGGAATGGATTGCGCAATTCAGCTACGGGTTTTACAGCCTTATGCTTACGTCCACGCTCATCGGTCTTATCGTGATGGTGCTCTTTCGCCCGCGTTCGTGGTGCACGTTTTGCCCGATGGGCACGATGACCCAAACGATTTGCAAGCTCAAAGCGCGCTAAATGCGTTCGGCTCTTTGCGCAAGTAGTGCCAAAAAGTCCGCAGGCTCTACTGCGCGAATGGACGATTCTGCAAAATCTTCCATATTTTTCGTCTCTCTATTCTGCTTTCTCTTTATTAAAGTCAATCTATCGACTTGCCCTTTATTTTAAAAGGACAATCTGATAAAACGGTAATGTTTCAACCTGAGTTTGAAGTTCTGCAAATGCAAAATCCATCATACCAGAAAACGAAAAAAAACTATTTGGCTTCAAACGCGGCAAGCAGATTTTCCACGGTTTTTAGACCGACTCGGCGGAGCGATTCTTCGGTTGAACCTGCAACGTGCAGCGTGGCAATGAAGTTGCTGAGCGAAAGCAGGGGATTTTTGCTCTCGGGCGGCTCTTGCTCAAACACATCGCTTGCCGCACCGGCAATGCAGTGCGAATCGAGCGCGCGAAACAGGTCGTGTTCGTTCACAATACCGCCCCGAGATGTGTTCACGAGCAGCAGAGCTGGATTTGCAACGGCAAAAATGCGCTCGTTGACCAGATTTTTTGTTTCGGCTGTCAGCGGCACATTAACGCTCACAATGTCCATCGTCTGAAAAAGCTGTGCCAGCGTGTCGATTTTTGAAAATCCGAGTGCGCTCAATTCGGTGGCGCTTCGGTGCGGATTAAAACAAAAAACAGAGCACGAAAACGCCGTTCGCACAATCTCGGCGGTTCTTTGCGCCGTAAATCCCGAGCCGATAAACCCGATTTTTTTGCCGAACAACTCGTTTCCATTGAGCTCGCTTAATCCCCATTTTGAAAATGTGCCTGCGCATAAACCGCTGTCGTTTTGTTTGACCTTAAAAAGCAGAGACAGCATAAAACTCACGGCGAGTTCCGCGACACTCTCGGCGTTTTCTCCGGGCGTGTTTTTCACGATGATGCCGCGCTTTTTGGCTTCGGCGAGGTCGATTTGGTCGGTCCCGGTTCCGTGGTCGGAGATGACGCGAAGACGCGGGCATTGTGCCATAATCTCGGCGGTTACGGGGATTTTTCGCGTGATAATCCCTTCGATTTGCTCAGGATTGTCGAATGTGGAAACAATCGTGCAATGCGATGTGAGGAGCGCGAGCGCGTCGGAGTGCAATGCTTCGGATAAAAAAACGGTGTGCTTGTTCATAAAAAAGAGTGTAGCGATAAAAAACGGCTCGAACAAGTGCAAATGCAAAACAAGATGAGCAAAAGAGTGCGGGGCGGCTGTTTTTGACTTCTCGTGCTTTTTTGTCGTTTTCTCCTTGTTTTTTGCTATTTTTTTTATAAAATAGAAAGTATGACATTTGAACAAGCTCTTGAAAAAATTGGTGTAAATACAGAAGAAGTGTTAGCGCGTTTTTCCGGCAATGAAATGCTGATGAAAAAATTTATATTGAAATTTGCCGAAGACAAGGCGTTCCCCGACACAAAAGCGGCGATTGCGGCAGGCGATAAAAAAGCGATTGAGCTATCGGCGCATACGCTCAAGGGCGTTTCGGGCAATTTGGGTTTTACGGCGCTGTACGAGGCGAGCGCGGCTTTGGTGAATGCCGTTCGCGCGGGCGAAGACGAAAAAATCCAGCCGCTTGGCGAAAAGGTGGTAGCGCTTGGCAACGATGTTGTTTCTGCGTTGCTGGCGGTTGAGTGAAAAAAGCGGCGGTGATTCAAACGTATGTTCGCAATGACAGCGTGTAAAAAGACGGCATACGGTAAAAAAGAGGAGGGAAAAATATGGGGACGAGTTTAGGGAAAATCCTGATAATCGATGATGTGGAAATGAACCGTGCAATTTTGCGCGAGGCGTTCATTGAAAATTACGATATTTTGGAAGCAGAAAACGGCTATGTCGGCTTGGAGCAGATTGAAGAGCACGGCGACGAACTTACCGCCGTGTTTCTTGACATCATTATGCCTGAACTCGACGGTTTTGGCGTGCTGGGCGAACTGGAAAGCAGGGAGTTTTTGCACCGCGTTCCCGTGTTTTTAATTACGACGGAAGCCACGGAGTATGTGGCAACGAAGGCGTATAATTACGGCGTGGTCGATGTGATTTCAAAGCCGTTCAATCTCACGATTATCAAGCGGCGCGTGGAAAATATCATTGAGCTGTATGCGCACCGCAACAAACTTGAAAGCGTTATCGACAAAAAGCAGCGCGCGGAAAAAGTTGAGCGCAATCGCCAGAGTTCCACGATTCTGCGAAGCGAAAATATTCAGCACGCGCAATGGTCGATTATCGAAACGCTGGTTGCTTCGCTTGAGGCGCACAACATCGAAAGCGGCAAGCATATCCGCCGCATTTGCCGATTGACCAACGTGATTTTGCGCGACCTCAAGATTTCGCACCCCGAATACAATTTGACCGACAAAGACATTCACGTTATTACCAAGGCGGCGGCGCTGCACGACATCGGCAAAATCGCCATTCCAGAGCGCATTTTGCTCAAGCCCAAAAGTCAGGGCGCTCTGAGCGAGGGCGAGTTTGCGATTATGAAAACGCACACCACCAAAGGCTGTGAGTTGATTGAGGCGATTCGCTCGTCGCTGTCGGAGGATATGTACACGTTTGCGCACCAAATCAGCCGAAGCCACCACGAGCGCTGGGACGGCAAGGGCTATCCCGACGGCTTGGTAAAGACCGAGATTCCGATTTCGGCGCAGGCGGTGTCGCTCGCGGACGCTTACAACGCGCTGATTTCCAAGCGCGCCTACAAAGAGCCCGTGCCGCACGAAATGGCGGTCAGAATGATGAACGAAGGGCAATGCGGGGTGTTCAATCCCGATTTGCTCGAATGTTTTAACAGGGTTATCGACGGCATTTATCAAGAAATATACGCGATTGACTTTATTCAGTAACAGACGAAAATCTGTTTTCGCAAAAAAGCGCAGCAATGGATTTAGAAAACCGCTGCGCTTTTCTTTTCAAAACACACATATACACGGAATGAGGAGGGAAAAATGTCGTTTCCAGAATGGATAACACGGCACGAACTGACAGATTTTGTTATTGAAGAGAATGCTAACTACTTACGTCTTCGATACGAAATCTATCAAAAGCTAAGCGGCGATGAGAGCAATCAAAAAAAAGAAATTGCGTGCATTGAGATTCCGCAATTTTGCAATCACGGAAAAGAAAAACTCGGCGTGTTTCTCAAGGACTTCAGCACATTGCTGTGCGAAATGCTGGTGAAGTGGGATAAAGACACGGTTGAACGGCTGTACACGGAGGCGATGAACGAGCTATTTTGCGAAGATGCGGCGGATTATGAGCTGGGATTTTACGAGAAATTCGGCTTTTTGTACTGCACGATTCAGTTGAGCGAAGAAGGACACAAAAAAATCTATGGCGAGGGCAGAAAAGGGACGTGGCTTGCTCGGGAGCTGTCGTTTGCGTGGCTGCCTCCGAAAAGAACGCGGTTTCAAGACGTAGACCCCTCGCCCGCATGGAAGCAGATAGAAGCAAAGGCATTGCGCCGACAGCGACACCCGCGCAGAACAATCTCGTTGCGTGATTATATTGAACTTTATGAAGAGAACGAGAAAAAGGAGGAGAAATGAAAGGCACATTCACCGCGGTAAGAATGGACGAAAACAACAAGGATTATGTGCAGGCGGCAAAGAGGGAACACGCATTATATGAGCGCGGAAACACAATCCGAAGCGAGTTCGACCGCGATTACACGCGCCTTATCAATTCGCTTGCCTTCCGCCGCCTCAAGCACAAAACGCAGGTATTCTTAGCACCGACGAACGACCACGTTTGCACTCGTATGGAGCACGTTATTCACGTCAAATCCGTGAGCGAAACCATCGCGAAATATTTGGGCTTAAACACCGACCTCACCGCCGCCGTCGCTATCGGGCACGACATCGGACACGCGCCGTTCGGTCATCACGGCGAGGATTGTCTGAATGCGATTCTAAACGATAACAAAGACAATTCTATAAAAACCGCTGGCGGCAAAAAATTTTGGCACGAGCGCAATTCGTTGTTTTTCGCCGATTACATCGAAACGGTGCAAGACCCGAACGGCATTGAGCGCAATTTGAATCTGACTTATGCGGTGCGCGACGGGCTGATTTGTCATTGCGGCGAAATCGACCAACTTTCCATAAAGCCGCGCGCCGAGCCGATTGATTTGTATGCCATAAAGCAGGCAGGAAGCGTGCAGCCGTACACGTGGGAGGGGTGCGTCGTGAAAATCGCGGACAAAATTGCGTATTTGGGGCGCGACCTTGAAGACGCGAGGCGGTATCACATCATTGATATGACGGCGTACCGCGAATTGCGCGAGATTGTGGCGAAGACGCTCGGCGCGGATTTTTCAAGCACGGCGCAGGCGATAAATGCGTCAACTATCGTGAATGCGCTTGTTTCGGATTTATGCGAGCATAGTTCGGTTGAAGCGGGGTTGTGCTTTTCGCAAAAGAAGTTTGATTTTTTGACCGAGCTCAAAAAGTTCAATATCGCGTACATTTACAATCATTGGCGGCTTGTGGAGTTTGAAAAATACGCGACGCTGGTCATCAAAACGATTTTCGATATGCTGTTGCGCACGTTTCCTTTTGCGCCGTCGGGCAAGGTCGGCTTGTGCTTAAAATATTTTCCGCAGCTACGCGATTCGTTTGAAGATTGGCTGGTGAAGCATTCGAATTACGAGAGCGCAGGCACGTTCGACCGCACCAACGCGTTGCATTACGACACGGTGAGCGTGTTCGACTGCACAAACGAGAAAAGCTACATCAAGTGCATTATCGAATACATCAGCGGAATGACCGACCAATTCGCCATCGCGATTTACAACGAAATCATTTCGTTCTAAAATCCGCGCCCTGTTTTACTCCGTGCCAATGGCGCGAAAAATTGCTGGGGACAGCGTTGACAAAAAACACGGCGACTCGGGAATCTATGTAATTGTTCGTTGAGCGAAGTCGAAACGAATTGCGCACGGATTTTTTCGCACATTTCGACTATGCTCAATGAGCTAATAATGGCACAACGCAGAGTTTTGTGCGATAATGGCGGCATCATTTTGAAAAGGAAACGGAAATGAGCGATACGACGCAAGCGAAAAACGAGAAAATCGAATCAAAAAGCATTGAAAAAGACGGCAAAAAAATTGCATGGGAAGTGTTTGTAAAAAAATCGGGGCGGCTGGTAAAACTCATCACGGACGAAACCGAAGTTGCATTGACCGACGACATCAAAATCGTGGATTGCCGCTGTATTCCGCCGTGTGTGGAAACACTCATTCTGCCTAAAAGTGTGCGCCGTGTGCACACCGACTTTTTAAATCCCCGCTGTTCGCAAAGCGTTTTTGAGACGCTCAAGGCGTTTCGTCCCGACCCCGAAATCGTGAAAGCCAAGGCAAAAAAAGAAAAAATTGCCCGCATTTCTGCGATTGGTGCGCAAGCGCTTGCCAGCATTGCCGTTGCCGAGCTTCCCTGCAAAACCAAAACCGAGCCTATTACCAAGCCGCGAATTGGCACGCTCGTAACGGTGTTTTTACCGTTCGGCTACAAACTCGGCTGTTTGATTCCAAAGCGGTTGAAAAAAAACGAAACGCCGCTAGTTGACGCGCTGTTTGCTGCGCTCAAAACGCCGCTGGATACGAGTCGCGGCATTGACGGGCAATTTGATTATCTGGAAACGTTGTGGGAAGCGGGAAAAGCGTATGGAAAGGCGATGAAATTATCGCTGAACACGACTGTTCACGGCGATTTTTCGGACAGCGAATTGCAGCATTTTTTTCAGCGCATTTTGTCGCCGCTGGATTGCACGGTGAGCGTGGAGGGCAATGCGGTGAAAATCCGTGCGGGGCATTATCTGCTGCTTTTGCAAAAAAAATCGTTACAGGTGGCACGCGTTAATACCACGATTTCGCTGGGAATGCCTGAGCAATATAAATGGTGCGAGGTGGTTCAGTCGGCTGTGAACGGCGAGAGCAGAGCGCATATATTGCAGCAGCAAGCGCACATTCCAAATATTTTTCGCTTTCGTGTTATCGACGAAGACGCGTGGCAGTTTTCGCCGCCCAAGAAAGAGCGCCCGCAGTTTTCGCTTGACACGCTGAAAATCCCCGCTGGCGATGTTCCGACCGAATCTCTTTTGTCGCAGGCATTTGACGGCTGGCGGTGGTCTGTCGATGTTGCAGATGCGAAAAGTCCTGCTCGCCGCATAATCCGCGTGGGATTGCCATTCGACGCGGCATTTATCTTCAATCTTTCCACGGGCGACGCAGAGCAAAACGCGCAGGCAAAAACGGTGCTTGCCGTGATGAGCGCGCTCAAGACGGTGGCTCACGATGAGCAAATGCTTTTTGAGGCGGTGCGGCAATTTTCGGTGCAAACTCCCGTTACGGTAAAAACAAAAAGCGGCATACAGCGCTCTTTGATGGAGTTTTCTGGATTTGCGCTTTGGCAGGATTATTCCGCCAATGTGCCGTTTGCGTCGGAGGGACAGCCGCCGAGGGCATTTGTGGAAAACGATATTATGTCGTATTTTGCGGGGAGTAGAATGCAGGTTCAAATCTTTCTGGAAAATGAATCGAGCTATTTTGACTCCTACCGCACGTGGAATTGCTCCATTTCCATACAGACGGGCGAGAAAATTATCTCGCTGTATTGCCATTCGTGGCGTATTTTTGCAACGGATAAAACGGCGTGGTTCTGTCGCTCTGATTTTGAAAAACTCATCGCTGAAATTGAAATTAAACGCGGCGAAGATGTGCAACTGAGCACCACCGTGCAGTCATTCGGGGCTTTGGTCGTAAGCAGTTCATAAAAATTGTTTGCAAAAAAAAACAGGGGAGATTTCCCCTGCTTTTTTAACGTACCGCGTGAGTGTTACACTGCGAATTGGTCGATTTGGCTGCCGATGTCGTCGATAGAATGGCTCAAATCCTTGGTAACATCGTTTAACGCCGCGCCTGTTTCGTTGATTTTGGTTGCACTGTGCGCCATTTCGTCCATACTCTGCTTAATCGAAGCCGTTGCGCTCTGTAACCGCTCCATTTCCTCCAAAATCGCCTTGTTGCCCTCGGTCATCTCGCGCGAAGCAATCTTGACTTCCGCCGTGCTGTCATTCATCGAGTGCAGCGAATCGCCAATCTGTCGGCTTCCTGCCTGCTGCTCTTCCATTGCGCCCTTGATGAGCATAACCAGCTCGTCGGTCTCGCGGATTTTCGCCGTAACCGACATAAACGCCTCGCTTGACGATGCCGACGCATTGACCACCGACACGATAGAATCCTTGATTCGATTGAGCTGCTCGCCGATTGAGCGCGACTGCTCGCCCGACGTTTCCGAGAGCTTTCGGATTTCGTCTGCAACGACCGAGAAACCCTTTCCAGCATCTCCCGCGTGTGCCGCCTCAATCGCCGCATTCATCGCCAAAAGGTTCGTCTGCTCTGCAATCGAAGAAATCGCCGCATTCGCTTCTTGAAGCATCACCGATTGCGCCTCGATGTCCTCAATTTTTGCGTTCACATCGTTTTGCTTGTTCAAACCGTCTTGCGCGGCAGAACGGAGCGTGTCGAACGAACTCGCCATTTTTTCCACGCTCTGATTGACGCTCGAAATATTGCCAATCATCTGCTCAACCGCGCTTGAAGCGTTTTGCACTTGGTCGCTCTGCCCCTCAATCATTCGCTCAAGCGATGAAATATTCGACGAAACTTGATTCACCGCGCCTGCCGCTTGGTCTACGCTGTTTGCTTGATGGTCGATTTGCGTGCGCACGCTGTCGATGTTTTCGATAATCTCGCGAATCGAAGTCGATGTGTCTTCTGCGCTCGCCGCAAGATTTTCGCCTGCCAGCGACAGTTCGCTCTTGGAATCCTTGACCTGCTTGATGATGTCGTGCAATTTTCCCACAAAGCTATTGAAGCCGTTGACGACCGCACCGATTTCGTTGTTCGCGTTCTTGATTTCAATTCTCTTGGTCAAATCCGCGTCCCCCGACGCAATGCTCTCAATCGTCGTCTGCACCACCTGAAGCGGCTTGAGCGCGGAGGCAATCACGAGAATCAAAAGCAAAATCACTGCAACAAGGAAGATAATCGAGAACACGCCGATAAGCGAGCCGACCTTGTTCGCGACTTCCCGAAGTTGCGCTTCTTCCACGGCGATAATAATCGTCATCGGCGTGCCTTCAACCTCGGCGAATGTAACAAACTCGCGCGCTCCTGTGAGCGAAGTCAAAAAGCCTGCGCCAGTTCCGCCTTGAATGGCGTGAGTGAAAAATTTGCGCGATTGCTCGGGAATGTCGGTGTCGTTCGTAACGTTTCGTTTGAGGATAAAATCGGTGTTTGAGTGCGCGGCAATATAGCCCTGCTTGTCGATGATAAACGCATAGCCCGATTTTCCGAGGTGAATTGATTTCGTTATATCCAAAAGCTCGTCAATCGGCACAATGCCGCCGAAAAATCCAATCGTTTCGCCGTTCTGCTTTATCGCTTTCACGACGTGGAACGACAGTTTTCCTGTGTTTCTTGAAACGATGACGGAATCAATAAAATAATCTCTGCCCTCGGTAAAAATCGCCTTAAAATAAGTGCGGTCGCTCACGTTGCCCGTGTTTCCGTCATCGGAATAGTAGATGCCGTCTTTCCCCACATAAATCACATAGTCGAAACATTTTGGGCGATGATATACGTTTGCGCGAATCCACTCGACGATTTCTTCGGTCGTTCCCGTCTGCGAAACGCTGGATTCTACATAATAATGAAGCTGGTCTACATAACTGTGAAGCGTAGTGTACACATCGTCTTGAAATATAGAAGAAATCTGCGACACGCTGTCTTCATAGAGTTTTTCGATTTCGCTCGCCGCGCTGTTTTTAACTAAAAGTCCCTGACCTGCGTTCAAAACAAGAATCGCGATTCCCAAAGCCAGCACCACGCGAACAACCAGTTTCCCGTGTTTTTGTTTTTGTGTAGATTTCTGCATAAATAGAGATGCCTCGTAAAAAAAAGTAATACGGTATTTATTCTAACACAGTTTTTAAGTAAATCAAGGTTTATTAGACCTGTTCGATAATATGGCTTTGACAAGGGGCTTAAGCCCCTTGCTACATAAAAAAACTTCAGTTTCCGAACAGGTTTATTAAAGGACTGTTTCAAAACACGTTCCTTGTTCCATTTTCCCAAAGCCTCGCCGCAGTTACTTTCTGCCTTTTGGGATTTTCCCAAAGCCTCACCGCAGTTACTTTCTGCCTTTTGGAGATTTCTCAAAGCCCCGCCGCACGTCCTTTCTGTTTTTGGGGAAATAAAATTCGGGGCGGCGGCGGGTGTTTTGTTTGACAGAAAATCGCATATTGTCAGAATGGCGAAAACGTGCTATTTTTGCAGTATGAATACGTTAGTTGCATTGTGTGCCGTGGGAGCGGAAAAAATCCTCGGCAATGAGATAAAGTTTTTGGGCTACAAAATCATCGACAACGCACCCGGGCGCGTTCGGTTTTCGGCGGACGATGACGCGCTTTTTCGTTCAAATCTGTGTTTGCGGTGCGCTGACCGCGTGTATCTGCAAATGGCGGGTTATCGCGCGGAGAATTTCGACGAGCTTTTTGACGGCGCGTACAGCGTGGCGTGGCAGGATTTTCTCAAGAAAGATACGCGGCTGGTGGTGGACAAAGTGCGCGCGAATAAAAGCCGCCTCAACAGCGAACACAGCGTTCAGGCGATGATTCAAAAGGCGATTTACAAAAAACTCGGCGATGTGTGGCACATTTCCACGCTTCCCGAAACGGGCGCAGAGGCGGACGTTCGCGTGTACATCGACAGCGATGAGGCTCTGCTTTTGCTCGATTTGAGCGGGCTTCCGCTTCACAAGCGCGGGTATCGCACGGACGGCGGTATTGCTCCTCTTCGCGAAACGGTGGCGGCGAGTTTGCTGCAGATGATGATGTGGCGGCGCGCAACGGCTTTGCACGACCCATTTTGCGGCTCGGGCACGATTGCGATTGAGGCGCTATTGTATGCGCACAACATCGCGCCGGGTTTTGGCAGACGGTTTGCCGTGGAGACATTGCCGTTTTTCAATGCCGAGCGTGCCGAGCAAATCCGTGCCGCCGAAGCCGAGAAAATCCGCACTGATGTGGAAGTGCGCGTAACGGGCAGCGACATCGACCGTGCGGCAGTGGAGCGCGCCAAAAAGAACGCCGAGTATGCGTGTGTTATGGCGGGGCGGGCGTTGCAGTCAATCGGCAAGAGCGCGCATATTGTGCGTCCTGATTTTATTGTGTCGGATTTTAAGGATTTGTCCGCGCCGTACGAAAAGGGCTTGCTGCTCTGCAATCCACCCTACGGCGAGCGTCTGGGCGACGACGAGAGCGCGCAGGCGTTGTATCGTGAAATGCGGGGGCTGTTCAGTGATTTTGAGGGCTGGCAGATGGGCGTGATTACGTCGAATCCGCATTTTGAAGAAGCGCTGGAACACGCCGCCGAGCGCACCAAGAGCATAAAAGCGGGCAATTTGGACACGGTGTTTTATATGTTCGATTCACTTTCGCCGCGTTCGGCTCAAGCAAAAAAGACGCAATCGCGCAAAGACTGGCGAAAGCGTGTGCAAAAAAAGCGCGAGGAATACTAAATGGCTATCATTGTGGAACACGACAAGCGCAAAAGCGAGATTCTGGCAAAGGCTCTCGACGTTTTTGTGAAAGAAGGCTACGAGAACGTTACGTTTCAGAAAATCGCTGACCGCTGTATGATTACGCGCACGACGCTGTATATTTATTTTAAGAATAAGCGCGAGATTTTTTTGTGGAGCATAAAGCAACTCACGGAAGGGCTCGAAAAGGATTTGATTGAGATTGTGCGGGACGAAAATCTCAATAGCGAACAGTGTCTGCGAACGATGCTTTCAAAAATCGTGGACGCAATCAGCGAGAACAAAGAGCTGTTCTATGTGGTGCTGACCTATCTTTTGGGGCTTCGCAAAAAACACGGCGAAAACATTGCCGAGCGAGTGCAGCGGCGGGTAATTCGCTTGCGGCATTTGCTCACGGCGGTTATTGTGCGCGGGCAAAAAGAGGGCGCGTTCAAAGATACGGCGGTCAAGAGCATTAACGAGATGTTCTATTCTTTGCTCGAAGCCGCGATGTTCCGCATTGCCGTGCTTGCCGACAGCGATTTGTCCAAAGTGCGCGACAATCTGAATATCGCCGTGGACAGCATTCTCAAAAACGCATAATTTTTTTTGCATTTATGTCATTCCCGCACTTGATGCGGGAATCTTTTTCCGATGTTCATTGAAACAAGGGGATTAATCCCCTTGCTGCCTCCGCTCTGTCTTAAAAAAAGATTATCGGGTTGAGCGCGATAATGACACAGGCACCGCCTGTCTTCCACAAAACTTGACGGTATAATGCTAAATTTCGCAATTCTTTTCCGCGAGCTGTGTGCTATGATAAAACTCACACTGCAAATGTCATTGCTGTAAAGGAGTTTTTGTATGGAAAATAGGGAAAAGAAAGATTTTGACCTTATCACACTCGGAGAAATAATGCTTCGCCTCTCGCCGCCGCTCAACAAGCGAATCGGCAGGGACGAGGTGTTTGAAAAATACGCAGGCGGTGCAGAACTCAACGTTGCGTCGGGCATTTCGCTTCTGGGACTGCGCACTGCCGTCATTTCAAAACTGCCGAACAATCAAATCGGCACGTTCGTCAAAAATCGAATCCGCTTCAACACCGTCAGCGATGACTTTTTGCTCTGGGACGACAGCGCGAATGCACGGCTCGGCATTTATTACTACGAAAACGGTGCGTATCCCAGAAAACCCTCCGTCGTCTATGACCGCAAAGGCTCTTCGTTCAACTCGATTTCGCTTTCGGAAATCCCAGACAGCGTGTATTCTTCCGCGCGAATGTTCTACACGTCGGGGATTACGCTTGCCTTGAGCGAGAACACGCGCAATGTCGCCACCGAGATGATAAAAAGATTCAAAGCGGGCGGCGCGCTCATTGCGTTTGATGTGAACTACCGCGCGAATTTGTGGGACGAAGACACCGCACGGCGCACGATTTTGCAGATTTTGCCGTTTGTGGATTATTTGTTTATCAGCGAAGAAAGTTGCCGCCGTATGTTCGCCAAAACAGGCACTCTTGAGGATATGCACCGCGAGTTCTGCCGCGATTTCCCGAACATCAAGCTCATCGCTTCGAGCGAGCGCGAGGTTATCAGCCCCAAAGTACATTCGTTTACGTCGCTTGTGTACAGCGCGGAAAAAGATGAGTTTTACACCGAGCCTCAGTACAAAGAAATCGACGTGGTTGACCGAATCGGCTCAGGCGACGCGTACTGCGCTGGCGTGCTGTTCGGTATGCTCAAATACGGCGACCCCAAGCGCGCGATGGAGTTCGGCAATGCGACGTGCGCCACGAAAAACACGATTTTCGGCGACCTTCCCGTGTCGGATTTCGACGAAATTTCCAAGATTATCCGCGCCCACCAAGCCACCGGCACACAATCCGAAATGGATAGATGATTTTTTGTCATTCTCATAGCATTCCCGTACTTGATACGGGAATTTTTTTTGCAGCATCGCCCCAAAACGCACATAACCAAAATTTTTTTCGCGATTTTTGTTCGGAAACGCACATAACCAAAATTTTTTTCGCGATTTTTGTTTGAAAACGCACATAACCAAAATTTTTTTCGTGATTTTTGTTCAGAAACGAACATAAAAAAAATTGCCGCAGTTTTACCTACGGCAATTTCTCAAAATCAGCATTTTTGGGTGATGTCTTGCGTGCCGATGAGGATTTTTTCTTTGCCAGACGCAGATTTTTGCAGCACAAAATGCCCCTCAAACTTGCGCTGAACGCCGCGCACCACCACGTCGTAAGTGAGTACGAACGATTTTTTCTCCGAAAGCACCTTGCGCAGATTTTCCATGCGCGTTGCTTCCGTGAATCGCTCCAAATCGTGCGGGGCGACGTATTTTCGCGCAAACGCCGTAATGCACTCGCGGAAATCGGTGGAATCCGACCATTTTGGGATAGAAAAATCGGCTTCTTCGTTCAAAAAGAATTGTTTTTCCGTCTCGGTTTCAATGTCGATTTCGTTCAGGAACACGTAATCGTCCGCCAAAAAATGCAGGATTTCGTTGATGTGCGACAACACCGTTCTGTCGGTCTCTTCCGCAAATTGCTTGGTGATATTTTTGTAGCCCAAAAGCACGCGCGAAAGGTTATTTTCGTCGATTCGGCACACTGAAAGCTGCAGGTAAATATTCTGATTTTCCGAATTGAACGAGCGGAAGACGATTTCGTATCGGCGGGAATGGGTGAGCATTCGCAGAATGTAATCGACCGACGTTTTGAGCAAATACTGCTGGCGGTCGGACGGCGCGATGAATTTGCGCGCATAATTTGCATTTGCCGCGCCGTAATCCTCGTACTGATTTGAAAGCGCGGTGTTCACCTTTTTGGAAAGCGGGGTGGCGAGCATATACGGCGATACAAGATTTTTTTCGGTGTTCAAAATGTAAATCGAATCAAATCCGCTTGCCAAGCCCGCAATGACTTCCGCTTTTTTGTAATCATCGTGGAGCGACACAAAATTGTCGTCGGCAATGCGCTCGAACATCGTCACAATCTGATTGTCGTCGGTGTATTCTTCGGCGCGGGTAATCGTCATCGTAATCCAGCGAAACGACTGCAAAATTTTTCGCCTGTAGCGCAAAACCTTGTTCGTGCCGCCTTTCTGGAAATAATTTCTGAGCGATTCCAGATTCACGATGCCTGAAAAATACGCAATATCGTCGTCGTGCAGCAATCCTTTTTTGCTGAACATTGATATATCGCTCGAAAACTTTTTGCTCGTCGGAACGTAATCGTCCTCGGGCTGTTTGAGCGTTACAAACGCATCTCGCGTGAGATTTACCTTGACGATTTTGAAAAACTGCGGCGCAAGCGATTTTGTTGCCCGCGAAATTTTTTCCGACGCATCGTCCACAAACACGCAAAACACATCGCCTTCTTTTTCGGAATGAACCAGCTTGCCGAATTCCGAAACAAGCCGTGTGCGCCCGTCTGCGCGGATTATGCGGTATTCCAAATAATAGTGCTTTTCGCCGATAGACGAATCAAGCTGCTTTCTGATTGACTCATACACGCGCACCACGTCGGCAGGGTGAACCATTTTTTTGACCGATGAGCCGATTGTTTGTTTGAATTCTGCAAAATCGCTGTAGCCGTAGATGCGCAGTGCCGTTTTGTTTATGGCAATGACTTCGCCTTCGTCGTTTTCATCTGCGCGATAAAAATACACGCCCCCCGGAATCATTTCCATAATCTGCGCTGTGTCTGCAATGTCGTTCCAATTAAAATCCATAAAAAATCCCGTGCGAAAATTCTCTTTTTGAAACAATAGACCTGTTCGATAATATAGCTTTGACAAGGGGCTTAAGCCTCTTGCTACAGCAAAAGTTTTTAGTTCCCGAACAAATCTATTATAAATCCGAATTTTGCTATTCTCAAGGAAAAATAATCTGAATTTTTGATTTATCCCGAATTTTTTTTGCGGCAGTGCGATAACTCCAGTTATTTGACTGCTTCAAAGTGAAGAAGAGCGATAACTGGAATTATTTTGCCGTTTCACTGGTGAAACAGCGTTTAAACTCCAGTTATTTGCTTTCTTCAAAGTGAAGAAACGAATTAACTGGAATTATTTCGTCATTTCACTGGTGAAACAGTGCGATAACTCCAGTTAATTCACTGCTTCAAAGTGAAGAAACGAATTAACTCCAGTTATCGCCAATGCAGTGCATTTTGGGCGACGTTATTTTGTCATTGGCAAACTTGATACGAAATCTCTTTCCGCTGTCTTTGAAACAAGGGGCTTAAGCCCCTTGCTACATTTGGAGAAAAGAAAATCGCGTCAAGGCGAGATAATGAGAGCATACTTTTCGTAACACCGCGGTTTTTGCTATACTCGTTTTTGTATGACAACGCTATCAATTTCTGAAAAAATCAGCGGCGAGGCGTATTGCGATTATTTTTACGCGGACGGCACAAAAGTGCCCTCGTCGCCAAAGTGGGCGATGAGCGTCAAAGCGGCGGGCTCAATGCGGTTTCGCTACAACGAAGAAAACGAAAATCGTCCCCGTTTTTTTTCTCGGTTGTTCGGCACACAAAGGGAAATCGCTCCCGTTGAGCTTATCCATTCCAAGACAGTCTATGCGATAGAACACGCTTCGGACATCGCGGGGCGCACGGGCGACGGCATTATCACGAACAATCCGCGTCTTGTTCCCACGGTAACGGTCGCGGATTGTATGCCGATTTTTCTTTACGAGCCTAAAACGCGCGTGTTCGGCTGCGTACATTCGGGCTGGCGCGGCACGGGCATTGCCGCCGAGGCGATTCGGCTTGCGGGGAAAACCTACGGCGCGCAGGCTCACGATTTTTTGGTGGTGCTCGGTCCGCATATTCAAAGCTGCTGCTACAGCGTGAACAAAGAGCGTGCGGATTATTTTCGCCGCAATTTTAGCGAAGACTGCGTTTCTGCGCTCGACGAAAATGCGGGAACGTATCGTTTGAGCCTTGCGAAAGCAAATCTGGCACTGCTGAAAAAGGCGGGCGTGAAAGATGAAAACATCGCGCTTTGCACCGATTGCACCTGTTGCCAAAAAGATGCGGCGGGCAATTTTCCTTTCGGCTCGTTTCGGCGCGAAACATCTGCCACGGCGGGAAAGCCGTTTACGGTGCAGGCGGCATTTTGCTATTTTGACGGCGCGGAAAACGAACAAGGAGAAAAATGATGGAACGGCTCGATAAAATTTTATCGCACGCGGGATTCGGCACGCGAAAAGACGTAAAGGCGATTTTGAAAGACGGCGCGGTGTGCATAAACGGCGCGGTCGTAAAAGATGCGGCGGCAAAAATCGACACGGAAAAAGACGAATTGACGGTTGACGGCGAAAAAATCGACATCAAAGAACACGTGTATTTGATGATGAACAAGGCGCAGGATTACGTTTGTTCTACCAAAGACGGCGAGCACGAAACGGTGTTTGCGTGTGTGCCCGATTGCTACAAACACGCGTATTTGGGCGGCGAATTGCATTTGGTGGGCAGGCTCGACATCGACACCGAGGGCTTGCTGTTGATTACCACCGACGGCAATTTGACGCACCGCCTCACGTCGCCCAAAACGCATTGCTCCAAGAAATATCTTGTGCACCTGCGCGGCGGGGTGGACAGCACGCGCCAAGCGGAATACACTGCGCTGTTTTTGCGCGGCGTGCACATTGCGGCTGAGGGCGATGACGGCGAATGGGACTGCAAGAGCGCGGCTCTGGAGTGGATTGACGCGGATAAATGCTATCTGACGATATACGAGGGCAGATTTCATCAGGTAAAGCGAATGTTTAAGGCGGTGGGCAACGAGGTCGTTTTTCTAAAACGGGTGGCAATCGGCTCTTTGGTGCTTGACGGCGCGCTGAAAACGGGGGAATGTCGCGAACTTTCTGCCGAAGAACTCTCATTGTTGTCGTAAAACGCACAAAACGCACAGTTTTGACAGGCATTTTGTGTGAAAAACGGAATTTTGTGAAAAGTTGCAAGAAAAAGGGAACAAAAAGCAGAGAAAAATTGATAATTGAAAAAAATCCTGTTACAATAAAACTATATTATGTGTAGGAGTTTTTATGAAACGACGCAATTCGCTGAAAACAAAGTTTATCGCTGTTTTTGCAACGTTTATTTTTGTATCAAGTTTGTTTATGACGCTTATGGCGATGAAGGCAATCCGGCAAACAGGTGAAAGATTCAGCGCATTGCAGGGCGCGGCTATCGTGGCGAACGCAATGACGTATGTTGATACCGATTGGCTTGAAGAATTTGCGAAAAATCCCGACGAAAAAAACGAAGACTTTTCTGAATATCAGTGGGCATTTCAAAAACTCAAAGAATCGACGGGCTGTACATATCTCTACGTTATGGCTCCTGTGTCAGGCACGACGTTTCAGTATCTTATCGACGGCACTAATCCCGGAAGCGAAGGCTATTCGCCCGCTGGCTCTCAAGACGATATTGCCGCGTGGGGAAAAGCACCGTTTGAAACAATGCAGACAGGCGAAACCACGAACTCAGGCATCGTAAAGCAGGAAGGCTGGGGCTATCAGATAAGCACCTACAAGGGAATCAAAAACGCAAACGGCAAAATCATCGGTTTTATCGGCTGCGATTTTGACGCGACGGAGCTCAACAACATCGTCAGAAGCGAAATCACAATGATGATGTGCGTGGCGGTGGTGATGCTGCTTTTTGGTGGCGTGATTGTGTATCTGTTTTCAACGAATGTGTTTAACTCAATCCGTTCTGTGTCTAATTCAATGACGGCAATTGCTGACGGCACGGCGGATTTGACGACAAGAATAGAAGTGAAGGGCAAGAACGAGATTGCAGAGCTGGCAGGCAGTTGTAACGGCGTGATGGACAACGTGGCGAATATGGTCAAGAGTGTACACGAAAATGCGCAGATTTTGAAAAATTCGTCAAAAGAACTGTTTGACAAAATGAGTCATTACATCAAAGAAATTGAAGAGTCCAACCAAGATATTTCCGACATCAACAGTCAGATTGACATTCAGAACCGCGAGATTTCGCTTATTGCCGATTCGATGGACGCGATGGAAGGCGTTGTAACCGACCTTGACGGCAGAATTAACGACCAAAGTGCCGCAATCGAGCAGTCTTCTTCGGCAATCGAGCAGATTTCTTCCAACATTCAGAGCGTGAATCGCAGCGTTGAGATGATTTCTAATGAATATTCATCGCTTGTTGCTGAGGCAAAGCACGGAAACAAGCTGCAAAATGATATGGCGGAGCAGATTTCGGCGATTGCGCGCCAGAGCGAAAACCTGAACGAAGCAAATACGGCGATTGCGTCGATTGCCGAACAGACGAACTTGCTGGCGATGAACGCGGCGATTGAGGCGGCTCACGCGGGCGATTTGGGCAAGGGCTTTGCGGTTGTTGCAAATGAAATCGCTTCTCTTGCAGAAACGTCAACCGAGCAGACAAACGCAATCCGCGATTTGCTCAACAGCATTTCTTCGTCAATCAGCAATATCGTAACTTCTTCGGAGCAATCGTCGGAAGCATTTCAGTCTGTCGGCACGAAAATCAATTCGATGGACCGCGTGGTCAGCGAAATCAAAACGGGTATGGTTGAAGAAAAGGCGGGCGTGGAAAATATCCTCGATATGATGCACACGCTGGAAAATACCACGTCGGCAATTACTGAGGCGGCAAACACGATGAAGGGCGAAAGCGGCAAATTATTCAACAGCATTAACTCGCTCAAAGAAACCTCTGTTCACACGCACGAAAAATCTGTTCATATTGCAACAAAGATGACTTCGATGATTAGTGTTGCAGAACAAGCCGTAAGCGCAAGCTCTGAGAGCAAAGACGCTACTGAAAAAGTGGTAGAACTCGTTGCTGGATACAGCATTTAGTTCCATAAAACCTCCTTGCAGCCTGTGCAAAGTTTTTGTGCAGGCTGTTTTTTTTACCGTTTCGATTTTTTTTGCGAAAAAGTGCGCCAAAAATCGCACATCGTTTTTCCCAAATTGCGTATTTTTGACTCATCTTCGCGCCGTTTTGCAAAAATGGAGAGCCACTGCGGCTGTCATTTTCGGTGGTGCTACAGAAAGTATGCTTGTAAAAAATAATTGTCATGCTGAACTTGATTCAGCATCTCTTTCATTATCGCCTCCGAAATGAGATTCCGAATCAAGTTCGGAATGACAGACTTTCACGTTTGGAATGACAGCATATCTTTTGAAAAAACTCCCCAAAAATAAAAAAAGTTGGCACACCGTCTGCTTATGTATAAGTGTAAGGAAAAAAAAGAAATCCTTGCATATCACTTTTGGAACAATTTGTACTTAGGAGGTACATTATGATAAACGAACTTTCAATTTTGGACGACATCTTCAACACAGCTTATGCAGCGTTCCCTGAACTTTCTTGCCCGAGCTATTCACCTGACGTTGACGTTCTTGAAACCAAGAATGCATATTCTATCAGTATGAATCTTCCGGGTATGACAGAAAAAGATGTGGACATTTCTTTGAAAGAGGGCATTCTTACCATCGCGTCTGTGCCTGCAAAGGAGGACAACGCGGAGTCAAAAGAAGTTGCGGAAACAAAAGAAGTCGCAGAGACCGCCGAGGAAGACAAACCCGTGTATCTCATTCGCGAGCGCCACACAATGCAGTTCTCTCGCTGTTTCAAGCTCCCGCGCGATACCGACCAGAGCGCGATTGCGGCGAGTTTCAAAAACGGCGTGCTTGAAGTGAACATTCCGCGAAAAGAAGCCGAACAGCCAAAGCGCATTTCAATCAACGTTGCTTAATCGCTGATGTTGCAATTCATACCCCTTGCGTTTTTCGCAGGGGGCTTTTTTTGCCGTAAAAGACTTCCAGAAAGCCCTATCTCCGCCGTTTTTTTATTCCAAAACTGATTTTCGCCTCATATTTTGCAAAAAAAACGTTAAAGATGTTGACAAAAGTGTCGGGGGGGGGGTAAGATTCAGTACATTTTTTGGAGGACTTTTATGAAGAAAGTTATTGCAACTCTTTTTGCTCTTGGTTTGGCTGCTACATCAGCGTTTGCAGACCAAGTTATGTATGCACTGGATTTTTCTGTGCCGGTAGAAAACAAAACGTATTCGCTTGACGGCGACATTGGCGATTATGAAGACAAAGTTGATACGAACGCGGTCGGCTTTAACTTCAATTTTGACCGAATGGCTGTGGGCGACAGCGGATTTTCGTTTATTTTCGGGTTGGGAATGGGGTACGAGAAACTCTCGTTCGACGACTATGTGGACATCAACAATTACGATATGAAGATAAAACTCGGCTGGGGTGGCTCTCCAATCCACGGCGACAATATGCTTTTGTCGATTCACGGCTATACGGGGTTTGACATTACCGCAGGCGCAGGCTCAAAGAGCGACACGGATTGGATTTTTGCCGATTTTGGTATGCCGATTGGCGTGGACGCGGTGTTTGCAATCAAACTTTCAGGCTCGTTCGGCTTGACGGCTGGCTTGGACATCGGTACAAACCTCTTCAAAGTCGGCGGACTGTTCGGCGACTCTGAATACGAAGAATACCACTCTGGCTCTTGGTATTCAGACGGCTATTACACAACAGAAACGGAATCTTCATCTGATTTCGTCAGCTGTGTTTTCAACGGCTTTAGCATTACGCCGAAAATCGGTATCTGCTGGATTTTAGGCGACTGATTTTTAGAGCAGTTTTGATACAGTTTCAGAGCCGCAAAGCGAGGAGGAAGAAAAGTTTTTGACTTTACCTTTCTCCTCATTGAAAAAAGATTATCAGTACAAAAATCGCTATCGCAAACCTTTCTATCATTCTGCGCTTACCGTTGCTTGAGCAATTTCCATTGAAGAAGGCAAAAAGCGACCGCTCGAACTATAATGCCGCCGCCAATACGGTTCATCAAGCGCGCTGACAACAACGCCCGTGCGCGGTCCTTGACTTGCGGCATTTATAAATATCTCTCTGCCGTGCAACGAGCCGCTGCCTTGATAACGACCAAGATAAATGCCGACATGGTCAACTTTGCCGCCGCTTTTGAAAAACACCAAATCCCCCGGTTCGCGCTCTGACGGGGAAATGCGCGGCATACAATCACACATTTGCTGTGCAGTGCGAGGAAGAGAAACATTGATGCTGTTTTTTGAAGCGTAGCGAATAAAGCCTGAGCAATCAAGCCCATTTGACGGGTTTTCACTGCCATAATTGTATCGAATGCCGCGAAGATTCATACTATAGTCAATCAGCGATTGTCGCAAAGAAGAAAGTTCTGAGACATTCATATTCTGAAAATCAAATGAGTATGAACTATTTTTCTGCGAAGCCGTCTGCGGTGCATAATAGGTGTGAGGGCTGTCGTTAAAAGACATACCGAAATTCGAGCTTAAAAAATGCTTTGTGCTAACAATGCCCTTTTCAAAAAGAATCTTTGCGCTGCTCATTGCGTCCGACAGAGCATTATTTATTGCAGTTGCGCTTCCGCTTTTTATTATCGCAGCGTTTATTTGAGAATCGATGTCTTCAAAATCATCGCCCGTAAAAGGAATAATGCTCTCAATGACATTAACCGCAGTTCTTGCCACATAAGAGGCAGTATCGCGCACATTAAAACCAAAGAAATGAACAGCGACATACAATAAAAGTGCTACTATAATAATTTTCTTCATACAAGAAATTATAAACCGATTATATCTCATTTGCAACTTTTTGAAATCGACCTTCGCAGAACGTGCGAACGGTATTTATGTTCACAAACGAACATCGTAGAGTCTACGAACGACGTTTATGTTCACAAACGAACATCGTAGAGTCTACGAACGACGTTTATGTTCACAAA
>CALBGU010000084.1 GCA_937893155.1 uncultured Treponema sp.
GCGTTAGCTACAGCTTCTAATCTAACCCCTTAGGGCTGTGTTAATCTAAATCCTACAAGCACCGTGCTCCCGTGCATTCTGCGGGCGGCGCGGTGCTTTTTTTTGTGGTGTGGCGGCGCGGAGTTGAAAAGGATATAAAAGCAAAAACGCTCTGTGAGGTTGCAATCCTGCGCAGAGCGTTTTTATGGTAAGTGTAATAAGAAATTATTGCACAAAACTGC
Source organism: uncultured Treponema sp. (assembly GCA_937893155.1). Classification (GTDB taxonomy): domain Bacteria; phylum Spirochaetota; class Spirochaetia; order Treponematales; family Treponemataceae; genus Treponema_D. Next base: position 222 of record CALBGU010000084.1, read on the forward strand.
GTAACTGGCTTTCAGTATATCCTGTAAGGTCTGCTATTTCTGAAAAGGTATGCCCCTTAGCAAGCATTTTGCGCACAAAAACACTTTGCCCTTCTTGCACGCCTTGTTGCATTCCCTTTTGCATACCCTTTTGCATACCTTTCTGCATACCCTTTTGCATTCCTTCTTGCAGCAATTCGCGATGTACTCGCAAATAGTACCGTCGTGCAACTTCGTCTTCGTCAAACAATGCTGTCATTATGTCCATAATTTCCACCTCCCGCGTCTTCAAGTATTCTGCTAACACGTCTTTGTCTATGCAAATCCGAAGTATTTCTTCTATTGCCTTTCGTGAGTAGCCATATTTCTGTACTTGGTCATTGCACACTTTCGCAAAATCAACATACTGGCTGATTATATCTCGCGCGCCGCCATAGAGCATTTTTACTTTCACGTCTAACTGCACATCTTTCGCACCATTGAAAAACTCTTCCGACAGCGATAATTCAGCTTTTTTGTCTTTGCGTTCGCCTGTGTAAATTACATACAATTCAGGCTTTGGCAATTTTACTTTGCTGTTTGCATATAAATCGATGTCGTTTTTGGTGAAATAATTATTGTACGTCTGTGCCAAATACAACAGCACTCGTATTACGATGTTCGGCGACCACGTTGATTGCGCTTCAAGTAAAATCACCAGCGTATCGCGCACGAAAAATCCCAAGTCGTTATACATATTGTCTGTAATGACGTTTTGTATTGTTACGTCCGATATATCTGCTTCTGTTGCCTCGGTATCTTCGGGGTGCAGCGTCTTGTACAGCTCAAGCAGATATTTTGGTTCGGAAAACAAATGCGTAAATACGCTGTCTTTTGCACGCCGCTTGAATACGGGGCGTTTACCCATTTCGTCGCCTTCCATACGTTTATTTTACCATAGTAGAATGTTTTATGCAAATGGCTTTTCGCTGCGGAATAGTATGGAATAAAAAAGGCTCTGCGTACTGCAAAAACCTTTGTGTGTGCAAAAGATTGTTTATTTTGCGTATTCTTTCAGTGTCGTCGCCTTTAACCTTCGATTATAGTACATTTCAATTTCATCGAGCAAAGCAAAATCCGTACATCGTATTCAACCACATACTCTTTCCATTATTTCAAAATCAATGAAAAATCTGCATTGCTGATTTCTTCTAATGGAGTTGAAATTGGCAACAGATTTTGATTTTGAGGTTTTATATGACGAGGATTATTTTCTCCTGTCAATTTTCCTAACTTGAAGAAAGTTGCATTGTACATATTCAGCATATCTACAATATCATATAAGCAACATTTGAGCCATCGTCGTTTTTTTATTGAGTCGCCATACGCGAGCAAGACATAAATTTTCTTGTCTGCTGACTTTAAGGCTTGTAAATAGCCATCAATTTTGTTGATATTTTTCTGATGAAGAGAAAAGTCCCTGTTTGTGTGCAGGGCAGCAGTTTTTGAAGTAGCTTGCGCATAAACATTGAGCATTAAAAAGCCGTCAAACTTTATTTTTTTGTCATCATAATTCCAGTTGCGTTTAGAAAACTCGATAGCCCTTTCTATAGTAGGGTCTTTCTCTGGATTATCCGTGCCTTTTGGGTCAGCCCTCGCCGTACTCGGATTTATTCCGATAATAATCAGCTCATTCTTGCCACTCTTCTCAAACTTGAACCGCTGTTCTTCATTGTCCTCATCATCGCCGTAAAACATTATTGGTATAAAATCCTCCCTAATAGCAAATTTTTCAATTTTTCTACACCATCTTCAAACTCTTTATTTCCGCCATGCGATGGGTGTCGTATATACCTATTCAAAAGTAATCCTAAAGCCTTACAAGCAACTTCGCCAACTGCATAAATATTTGCAACATCAATACCAAATATAGCTATCAATTCTTTTATACGCGCAATACCGTATTCCAATTCGATTGCATACGGTTCTCGATTGGAATCGAGAGCATTTTCTTTGTGTGGATGAAATGGAAATGCATTCCATAACAATGGGCATAAATCAAAGTTTTCAAATGTTTCCCATACTATTTTTGCAGTTTTTTCGCTCTGAGGTTTTTTATTAACGAAATATCCTGTTCCAAGATTCTTTCTAAAAAAAGAATTATTGACAATTATTTCTTCTGATGTAAATGGAATACCACAAACTCTGCACCCATTATATCCAGCAGCCTCTCCAACGAGCAAAATGCGTTTGTTTTTATCAAGTGTATTATATCTATCGAACATTGTTTTCAAATACTGTTTTAAATTGCCAATTGTTTGCGCATTTCCTGCATACTGGTTTGTAACAAAATCCAAATAGTTCTTGCATCTTTTTGTTATTGAGTTTGGTGTGCAAGTCGCTAAAAGATTGCAATTAGCTAAGTTGTCTACAAAATTATCAATTGTCATAAAATCTCCCTAAAGATTTATTCATACAGCACGAAAGCTGACCAATAGTAAGGATGAGAAAATTCATTGCTCTTTTGGAATTCAACTTTTGTCTGCCGATATGCCTGCTCGTATGACATACCTTTCTTCTCGATTTTCTTGTACATACTCGCCATAAACTGTGCCGTCGCTTCATCGTGTACCTGCCATAAACTCACGCCGACGTGCCGCGCACCAGCAACCATGAATGCACGTGAAAGCCCCGTCATACCGTCGCCCGATTTCACCTCGCCTAAGCCCGTTTCACACGCTGAAAGACAAACAATGTCGGCATTAAGATTAAGTACTGACGCTTCGGGAATCGTCAAATAGCCGTCCTCCTGAGAAATTGCTTTCAATTTTCCCGACACTTCGGAAAACAAAATACTTGACATTTCCGCATTATTCTTGTCAAAATATCCGTGGCAAGCAAAATGCAAAATCGGATATTTTAACAAAAGCCCACTGTGCGACATTTTCTTTATGTTGTATTCTGACGCTTCCTCTTGCACGCGCTCTGCATACTTTTTCGTGCCGACAACTTTGTTATGAAGCGTATTCAGTTCCGTTATTGTTCCCGGCAGATTTTGCCAGCGGATATTTTTTGCAAGAAAATACTCGGTAGGGCTTTTGTTTTGAGAATCGATTTCTTCTGAATCATCGATTACAAGTGTGAAACCGCGATTTCCGCTTTCAGTGCTAAAACTTCTGCGTTGCTCCTCAGGCGAAAGTGAAGTGTCGTACCACGCTCCTCCGAACGCGAGCATTTCAAGCCCTTTCGCGCTAGTGCTGTCCGCAATCATACTGACCGAAACTGACGGGGAAAGCGAAATTGCATACTGGTCGCAGAGCATTTTCGCGCTTTCGTCTTTGCGAAGCACATCGAACGGCAAAAACGAAAGACTGCCGTCAGGCACGATGAGCAGTTCTTTGTTATCTTTGATGTATGGAAGAACCTGCCCAATCAGCTTTTTATACAGCTCGTTGCGCACATCCTCGAATACCGTTTCTGGAGTTGGCTTTGCACGCTTAGGGATAATCCCGTCGCGGAGCTTGGCAACAGCCGCTGTGAAGTCATAATTGCTGTCGAGAGGAACGGCGACAACTGACTTATTCGTAATAACAAGACAATATGAGCCGAGTTTCAGGCTTCCGTTATTATACGGACTCATATCAGTTTCATTCACTAATTCTGGATTCCATAACACATATTCAAGAATTGCTCTGTTTTTTCCGCACCACTTCTGAGCGTCTTTTATTTTCACTGTTTGAGGATTGCGAAGCTGTGTATATGTAGGCAGCTTTTTGCCGATTGTTGCATCGAGTTTAGCAAGAGCCTTTTCTGCATCTGCAAGGTCTTTTCCTGCTTGTGACAGCTTTTCATTGTTGCGTTCTTTCAGAGTCAGATTATTTTGCATTTCGATTTCTTTCCGAGCAAGAGTAATTTTACTCGTAAGTTGTTTTATCTCTTTTCGTTCTGCATCCGACACTCCGTCAAGCGACAGTGCGCGGTCAAGCCCGATTTGTTCAAGAAATCCACGACTTCGAAGCATTTCGGAATACTCAAATGCTTTTGCAGGATTGTTATTTTTTGCTTCAAAATCCACTCCATAGTAATAAATGGGAATCGATTGCCGCAGAATATCTGTTTTTATCGACGGCATATCAAGTCGAGCCCTCTCTATTGTATCTGTGGCAAGTTTTATAGTTTCGCGGATAAAAGATATATTAGAATTTAATTGATAAAGTTCTGCATTTTTTAAAATACCTTTTTGTGTTACAATAATTTGTTTATAATTAGTTCCTTTTCTGAAGCCACTATAGCTCTTTCTAAAATTTTCAACAGCTTTTTCAGTGTTTAATTGACCTGCGTAAAACATTCCAAGAGACCAATATGAATATGCAGTATCTGGATTATCATCGCCTAAATAGTTTTTTCGAATAGTAAGAGCCTGTTGCTTATATTGTTCTGCTTTGTCGAATAATTCAAGAAAGCTATACGTTATAGCAATATTATCGTAAAGATCTGCAAAATCAATATCGTCGTAGCTGTAGTGTTTAGAAAGTATATCATAACTTTTTTGATAGTATGCAAGAGCTGTTTTGTAATCTTTTTTTGCCGAATAAATATAGCCAATTTCGTTATATAATCCAGAAAGTCTATAATGCTGTTTTCCAAAAACTGCTATATTTATATCAAGAGCTTTTTTAAAATAAAGTAGTGCATTGTCCAAATCATCATTACTGAGGTAGCAATATGCAATTCCGCTATATACAAATGCGAGGGAAGGATGCTCATTTCCTACTATAGAGATGTAAGTAGTTGCTGCATTTTGGAAATTGGATAAAGCACGAGATGTATCTCCAATAGAATTGTAGACTTCTCCTAATAAATTATACCCTTCTGCTGTGAAACGGCTTTGTTCCCCGTAAATTTGTATGTATATTTCTTGTGCCTTCTGATAATAATGAATAGCTTGTAAAACTTGATCAAGTCGTATAAGGCACACTCCTTTTGCTTTATATAAATCTGCAAATTCTGTTGATATAGGATTTATATTGAGTTTTGTATAAATATGTTCTGTTTGTTCTATTAACTCCAAAGCCTTTTCACATTTTGCACTATCTATTGAAAATATTGTTGCTAAGTCCATCAAAATTTCTGCAGTTTCTGCACTGGTAGAACCTGTAATAGCTTCTCTAATTCTCAATGCATCCAATAAATACTTTTGGGCTTCTTCATAATTACCAAGATAATAATGCTCATAGCCAATATCGCGATATGATTTTGCTGATTCAAGGCTGTCTGTCCCATAATACTGTTTATGAATTTCGTATGCCTTTTGTGCATATGTAAGTGCGGTTTTGTAATCGCCTATTTCTTCATATAAATAGCAAATATTCGACAATACAGTTGCGGCATTTTCATCATAATTTCCGTCTCTTTTTTTGCAATATGCAAGAGATTCGTTGTAATAAGAAAGTGCTTTGTCATAATCGCCAGAACGATAATAGTTATTTCCCTGAGAAAGATATTCGCTTATTTTTTCTAAGTTTTGGGCAAAAGCGGGTATACCAAAAAGAAAGAATAGTATACTATAGATTTGATTTTTCATTTTAAGTATCTCTTCAAGTGACATAAAGATTTCAGGCAAAAAAATCATTTCTGCCTGAAATAAATAATTAGTTCGTTCCGACTATGCAATATGCGTCTTTTTGTGAAGCATTTTTTACAACGACTTTGTAAATTGCGTCATAACGAGGATACCAAGAAACAAAAGCGTCCAAAGCATACGATGAATCTTTAACAACAAGATTCCCGTATTTGTCATAAATGTAAATATCCAAATCGCAACTATTGTAAGAGCTGGCTAAAACAGCAGCTAACTCGCCACCGCGGAACATAATATTGCAATAACATCTGCCCCCGTTGCCATAAATGCACCATTCGCCGATTTTTGGACCGCCCATAGCACCTCGAGTTCCGCTTGTATTTTTGACCAATTTTTCAACTTCTGCAATCCATTTTGCAAGACTTTTGTCTTTGCCTGCAAGCTTTTTCCCATCAGCAATCAGCTTTTCTGCGGTATAAGCATCGGCTTTTTCAGTTCCAACCTTTTCGCCCTCTTGGTTCACCTCAGTTTCGAGTTTCTGAGTTTGGATTTGTGCCAAAATCTCCGCAGCTTCGATGAGTGCTGATGCAGAATTGTTCTCATAGCCATATTCTGCTAATGAATACGCTGTTTGAAGAGCTTTCATATCAGGCGAAGCCTCTTTTTCAAGAGCAGTCTTTTCATCTTCAACTTCGCTTTGTGCGAAAAGCCCTATTGCACCAAATAGACAAAATACTAACAACATAAAAATCTTTTTCATAAAAAATCCTCCAGAAAAGAATACATAAAGCATACATCACTTTATACAATGGAGTATAACGCAATTATAACTCCATTTCAATAGAGAAAACAGCACATATTCTCCATAGAATAAAGCAAATGGACGAGTATTTTGAAGAGTTCCGAATGAATATGAAATACTATCGGGAACAGCGCGGTTTTAGTCAGGCGGATTTAGCGATTCAAGCAAACAGCTCAAATGGAATGATTGGCAATATTGAATCTGGCAAAGCCCGCCCGTCGTTTCAAAGTATTGTCAATATCGCCAAAGCACTCGGCATCCACCCAGCCGACCTGTTTTTGCGAAACTCCTCGCAATCTTCTAAACACACAAAAGAAGTCCTCAATTCCGAACTTCTGCCGCTCGTAAAAGACTTTATCAACCGCACTTTTTAGCCTTTTCTTGTAACCGTTATTTGCAACTGTGAAGCAACGGAAGCCCATTTTTCTCCAGTTCTTCGTCAATTTTGCTGAAATCATAGACCCCGCGCGCAATAAAACTGCGTATGATTTTGTCTTTGGGAATAACGTTTAAGAACGAATACCCTGCGGCATTCAAAAAATGCTCTGCTTTGTCGAGGCTCAATTTCAATACAATCGCGATTTTGAGTGCAGAATCCTTGCTCGGCAGATTTTTTCCGTTTTTAAAGCGGTTGTACATCGAGCGGTTTATGTCGGCATTTTTATACACCGTCGGTTCGTAAATGTTTTTTGTGTAATGCGCCAATAATTCAGAAAACGTCTTTTCACCATCAAACTCTAATGCTGGAAAACGTTTACATGCATACTCGTAATCATCTTTTTCCGCGACCACAAAAATATCAAGATTTGGTGCATAGTTCAAAAGCGTGTCAAAACAAATCTTAGTGCGCATTTCTTCATCTAACAAATCCGAAAACAACACGGGAATGGCAAGCGAATAAATATGTTGCTGCTCTGCTCTGCGTATCGCGGTAATATAGGCTTGCTTTAAAATATCTTGTACTTGATAAAGAGAGTCAAAAGTTGAATCATCGTCTTGATTATTAAAACAAGACGATTGAAGCGGATAAATATCTTGAATCACGATTTTCAAATCTTGATTTCGGTCTACATTTGCAAAAAGAGATTTTTCCGTAGCACCTGCGTCGTATACATACATCACGGTTGCATCAACACAAAGTTTTGTCGTTTTAGCGTGTGTAAATCTAATCACTTTGTACCTCTTGTTCCCCATTATACAGCAAAGGAGGTGAAAGAATGTTGCTTGCCGTGCAACATTTGCAAAAATTTCACTCAAAAAAACGACCGCCCCTCCGTAAGAACGCAGAAGAGCGGTCGTATTAAAAACATTAAAAGAATCGAATACTAAAAGAGATTAGTATTTTTTGTCAGCGTAGCCAATCCAGCCTTCGTTTTCGACAAGAGCCTTGTCAAATCCCTCGAGCTTGAACGGATAGCTTACGGACATAGAACCTGCAATGAGCTTTACTTTTGCAGTGCCGTCATCGTTGATAACAATTTTGCACTCCGTATCTTTATCTGCAAACTTCTTGAACATATCATCAATGTTCTTTTTGTTCATCTCAATCGCAAGCATTCCGCAGTTATACATATTCTGTCTGAAGATGCGTGCAAAATTCTGCGCCACCACGACATAAATACCGTTTACTTCCAATGCCCACGGCGCGTGTTCACGCGAAGAGCCGCAACCAAAGTTTTCTCTGGTGATGATAACTTTCTTGCCAGAAATGTCAGTCTTTGGATTAAAGCCGTCAAGCTTCAAATCCTCGAGCAAATAAGGCTTTAACGCCTCCTTTGTGTTCTCTGTAAGATACTTTGCTGGAATAATCTCGTCCGTGTTGATGTCGGAACGATCCAAGAAAAGAACTGAACCACCAAATTGTTTCATCGTTATCCCCTATACAGCGGTGAGTTAGTTATAGTTCCTGCAATAGCCGTAGCTGCTGCAGTGGCGGGGCTCATTAAATGAACCATTCCGCCTTTGCCCATTCGTCCGTTAAAGTTTCTGTTTGTTGTAGAAGCGCACACTTCGCCCTCTGCCAAAACGCCGTTAGACATACCCAAACAAGCTCCGCAAGTCGGGTTTGTAACGCAGAAGCCCGCGTCCATAAAGATGGAAATAAGCCCTTCGTCTAAAGCCTGCTTGTACACCTTTGGAGTGGCAGGAGCTACAATTCCGCGAACACCGTCTGCAAGATGATGCCCCTTCAAAACGCTTGCCGCAACTCTAAGGTCAGAAATGCGTCCATTCGTGCAACTTCCGATATATACTTGATTTACAGCCGTTCCCGCCATCTCGCTAATCTTCTTTACATTATCAGGCTTGTAGTTGATTGTGCAAAGAGGTTCGAGGTCTGATAAATCAAACTCATAGACTTTTTCATATTCAGCGTCG
>CALBGU010000085.1 GCA_937893155.1 uncultured Treponema sp.
TTTCAAAGAAATTGAGTTACCATTTAATTTTATTTAGGGCAACTCTATACTATATCAATTTTAGAGAGTTCCTTTTTCCAGCATACCAAAAATAACACCTCCAAATATTTTATTGTTTAACCCAAGAATGCAAGCCGCCTTTAGGACAACCCGTTAATTGAGGTTTTCCTGCAATAAAAGTAGTTGCGGCTCGTCCACATTTTCTGCAATAATACGTTGTAGCCATAAACACGCCAGTTCCCAAGTTCACAGCATAAGCTGGCTTCACATTCTTCATGTCTTTCATATCTAAAGACCTCCAATCATATATATTTTCAGCAAGCAAACGACTTTAACAAACCCTTGGGTTAATATTCGTCTCCGCCCACATATTTGTCTTCCATTTCGTCAGCAATTCCTGCAATCAGCCTCAAACTGTTGTCAATCCATACTGCATCAACACTTTCTAGCAACATTCGGTCGCGGATGAATATATTTTTCCCGCTTTTTACAGCACCACCACAAACTTTACCTTCCAAATCTTCCAGTAAGTCAAAAATGTCATTCTTGCTTACCATTCCGACAGGCGATGAAATTTCGACGTAACTTGTATCACAACCTTGGTTCTGGTCGCGTTCCAAAAAGACAGCCTGTGTTCTTCCATCAACCATGTCGAAAATGAGTTTGAACATATCCAGTTCTTCATCATAGTCGTACTTGTAATTTGACTGGATATAATCTCGAATTTGCTTCCACGTAGCCATATAGTTCTCCCAATCATGTATTTTTAGCAGATACAAAATCTGTTAATCTCTGAAAAAAATCGCTGTAATTGCAACACAGACAAGTGAAGCAAGGAAAAAGAAAGTGTTCAAACCTCTACCTGTATCGCTGTTCTCTGCTTCCTGAACGTTGTAAGTACCCAACTTCTGATTTGCATAGCTCGAAACTCCGTTAGCTATAGAGCCAAAAACGGTTTGAGCAAATTCGCTGTTGCCTGATATTTTTTTTGCAATACCACCAAAAAAGCCTTATACTCCGCCTTGCATTTCTGCTGCATTTCGTTTGTTCTCTTCGTTTTCGATTTCGATACTAATCCACAAGCACACACCGATTAACGCTACAATGCCGAAAATTAGCAAAATCCACCACTTCATTCTGAAAGAGAAAAACGCAACCCATAATGCACCGTAAGAGAAAAGAAGCGTTAACCAGCCTTTTTGGGCGAATGGCTTTTTGCAATTCAGCAATGCACCGAACGACAACACATTTAACACAATCAAAGCAATAATCGAATACATATATTAACCCTTTATTAGTCAATTATTATTGTATTTCAGTATTTTAGATTTGTCAATGAATATTTATACAATGGTAAAGGAAAAATTGACTAAGTACAATTAGGGTTTACTATAGAGCTGGTTAGAGGAAGTTTTATGTTTGGGGAACGATTTAAAAACTTACGGACAAATAGGAGCATAAATCAAGTAGAGATAGCGAAAGTTTTTGGTGTTACGAAACAATGTGTGTCGAATTGGGAAAATGAAAATATTATGCCGTCGGTAGATATGCTCGTGAAAATCGCCGATTATTTTAGAGTTTCTGCGGATTATCTTTTAGGATTGAGCGAAAATTATGCCTTAAACACTGACGGACTTTCTGAACTGCAAATTGCGCACATTCAAGCGATTATAAATGATATTTTGCAGGTGGAATGTTGCGCTGTTGGATAGGAATTTAAATAAATTTTTTCATTATTAAAAATCCGCTTGCAAACAAAAGCACCCTTGCACTATTTTTCTGCAAGGGTGTTGTTTTGTATCAGTCTTTATGGTAATGAGTGCCACATTGGGCTATTCGGATTTCATCATCTACAACACGGTAAACTAAGCGATTTTCGCTCTAGCTGTGCGATACTTTGCCTGAGATATTTCATATTGTCGCTAGAATAAATATATGGGTCGTCAGAGGCTTTCAGTGCAAAAGGAAGTCCATTCTCTCGAATTGTCGCTTTTACAAAAGCGGTTATTGCAGATGATACGTTCAATCCGATTGAATTACAAATAAACTCAAATGTACTTTTATCTGCATTATCGATTTTTGCAGAAATCGTCGTCATATTTCGCCCCCTCATCATCGAATACTTTTATTATACAGACAAAAAACCTCTTCTGCAACATTTGCAAAAGAGGTTTTCGTTTATGCTCTCAAAAGAGCCTGTGGCTTACAAAAGAGGCTATGCCTCATTTTCTAGCGTAATCAGGGAGAAGCTGAGGAGAGAGCTTTTCGCTCGTAATTCCTGCCGCCTTGCGCTCTGCTTCAAAGTCATCGAGATGCTTCAACGTCGGCTCTGCGCACTTAGTTTCCTTAGATGCCGCCGCCGCGCTTTTTCCTGCAATGCGACCGAAAACGATGATGTCGAGCAAGCTGTTTCCCATCAAGCGATTGCGTCCGTGAATACCGCCGACCGCCTCGCCTGCAACAAACAAGTTCTTTACGCAGCTTTCGCAGTTCGCCTTAATGTCGATACCGCCGTTCTGATAGTGCAATGTCGGATAAACAAGAATCGGCTGCTTTCTGATGTCGATTCCGTATTTGCCGAACATTCTCAGCATAGCAGGAATACGCTTTTCGATTGTGCCCTCTCCATTTTTGAGGTCAATCATCGGCGTATCAAGCCACACACCCTCGCCGTTCTGCGTCTTCACGCCGCCGCCTTTGCGACATTCCTTGATGATAGAAGCCGCTTCAACATCGCGTGTTTCGAGTGGGTGAACGAAAACTTTTCCGTCTTTGTTCACGACTTTTGCACCAAGCGAACGCACTTTTTCGGTAACCAATGCACCAAAAATCTGCTGCGGGAAAGCCGCGCCTGTCGGGTGATACTGCAAGCTGTCTTCATAGAGCAATTTCGCGCCTGCACGATACGCCAAAACCAAGCCGTCCGCCGTCGCGCCGTAGTGGTTGCTCGTCGGGAATCCCTGATAATGCAAGCGACCCGCGCCACCCGTTGCGATGATAACAGTCTTTGCAAGAGCAACAAGGATTTTTCCCGTTTCAATGTTCTGCAACACTGCACCGCACGCCTTGCCTTCGCTGTCTTTGATGATGTCGAGAGCCGCCGTAAAGTCCACAACTTTAATCGTCTTGTTTCTGTTCAAAACCTCATCACGAAGCGTACGCATAATTTCCGCGCCAGAATAATCTTTGCACGCATGCATTCTTTTTCGGCTTGTTCCGCCTCCGTGCGTTGTAACCATACGCCCCGTTTCGTCCTTATCGAACTCAACGCCGAGGTCGTTCAGCCATTTAATCGCCACAGGAGCATCTGTTACCAGCTCTTCCAAAAGCTCTTTCTTTGCCGCAAAGTGTCCGCCGCCGAAAGCGTCCAAGAAGTGCTGCGCAGGAGAATCGTTCTCCTTATCTGCCGCCTGAATACCGCCTTCAGCCATCATTGTGTTTGCATCGCCCACGCGGAGCTTCGTTACCAAAAGAACACTTGCACCTGCGTTGTCTGCCTCAATAGCCGCGCTTGTTCCAGCCCCGCCGCCGCCAATAATAAGCACATCGCTCGTAAAATCTGGCTTTGTAAGGTCAATATCCGCCGCATTGATTCGGCTCTTTCCCTGCAAAAGCTCAACCAATTCAAGCGGAGCTTTTTCTCCCTTGTTCGGTCCAATGACAAGCTGTGCAAACTGGCTTGCAATGTGGTCTGGGTGATACTCGCTCAATACAGCCTCTTTTTCCTCAGCTGTCAAGCGCGTAGGCTCAAGGGCGGCATTGTATTCGCGGTTCGCCTCTACTTTCTTGATAGATTCGAGCATTTCTTCACTATAAGCCATTGCCGTCCCCCTATTTCTCGATTTCGCGGCTATTGTAAAGCGCACGAATCTCTGCATCTGATTTTGCCATCATCTCATCAACAGCCGCCTTGCAATCTCCGTTGTGGATTTCCATAACGCGCTTTTCAAGGTGCTCTGCATTCGGTGTGAGATACTTTCCGTTCAATCGGCGTGCCAATTCTGCAACCTGCGGGTGAGAAATACCAGCAGGACAGCGGCTTGAGCAAATACCGCACATAACGCAGTCAAAGCTCTCTTCTGCGCACTTTTTGTATTCGCCGCGCTGTGCATACGCGATATACTGCATTACGTTCAAGCCCTGCGGACAAGCCTTTGTACAGGCATTGCAGCCGATACAAGAATAAATCTCTGGATAAAGGCTCATCATAAGCGTTTCGCTTGGCTTCACGTCGTTGATGTCGTATGTGCGCTTGTCGAGCGGGAAGAACGGCAATGTAGCGATATACATACCGTCTTCTACTTTCGTCTGGCAAGCAAGAGCTGTGCGAAGACGATTGTCGCCTTTGATGCGGTAAATCGTCGCACACGCACCGCAGAAACCGTTACGGCAACCGCAGCCACGCTTCAACACATAGCCCGCATATTCCATGGCGTTCATAATTGTAAGGCTTTCAGGAACTTCGTATTCCTTGCCGAAAATATAGATTTTCACATTGCTGTCAGCCATTTTCTACTCCAATCAATACTCGCCAGGCATTTCGCCGAGCTGTTCAAAGCTGAAGACAGGACCGTCTTTGCAGACGAACTTGTTTCCGACATTGCATCTTCCGCACTTTCCAACACCGCATTTCATACGCATTTCAAGCGTTGTGTAAAGCTGATTGTCAGGGAATCCCATCTTCTTCAAATTGTCGAGCGACAAGTGAATAAGAATCGGCGGTCCACACATAACGATTGTGTAGTTAAGTCCAGGATTTACCTCCTGAACATACGGCGGAACAAATCCGACGTGTCCGTCCCAGTTTGATTGTTCACGGTCAATCGTGAGATACACTTCAAAGTCCTTCTCTTTTGTCCACTCATTTGCGATTTCGTCATAAGTAACGAGGTCTTCTTTGCTTCTTGAGCCGTAGATAATCATCACTTTGCCGTAATCGCTTCGGTGAGCGCGAACATAGTTGATGACGCTGTGAAGTGGCGCAAGACCGATTCCACCAGCAATAAAGCACAAATCTTTGCCCTTGAATACGGTGTCTACAGGGAAACCATTCCCCAAGGGACCGCGCACCAAGATTTCCTGTCCGACTTCTGCCGAATGCAAGAACTCTGTAACGCAACCGCATTTCTTGATTGAAAATTCCAAATGGTCTTCAACCGTCGGGCTAGAAGTGATAGAAATCATCGACTCGCCAACTCCTGGCACAGAAAGCATTGCACACTGACCAGGAATATGAACGAACGGCTTTTTTCCGTCAAGACCAACAACGTGGAAAGTCTTAACGTCGCCTGTTTCATCTTTTATCTTTGTAATCTTGCAGACGTATGGAAACATTCCGCCTTCAAGGTCTGTCATATTTTCACTCATTTCGCTTCTCCGCTGTCCATTGCAGAATTGATTGCTCTCATCACTTTCACAATGTTAAGTTTCTGAGGGCACTTCTTGAGGCATCGTCCACAGCCTACGCAACCAAATGCTCCATCGTAATCCATCGGATAATACATGAGCTTATGCATAAAACGCTGTCTGAAACGCTGTGCGTGTGTTGTTCTCGGGTTTGCGGCCGCCATTTTCGTGAAGTCGGAATACATACAAGAATCCCAGCATCTGAATCGTTCAACTTTACTTCCCGTTGGCGTTCCGACCGAAAAGTCGCGAATGTCGTAACACTGGCATGTCGGGCAAACGAATGTACATGAACCGCACGCAAGACACATTTCTGAAAGGTTCTCCCAAATCGGCAGATTAAACACTTTCATCATATTCTTGCCTGTGAAATGCTCTAACTTTTCGTTTGCAAAAGCCTGTTTTTCTGCTCTTTCGCTGATTTCTTTCTTGAGAGAATCAACATCAGCTTTTTGCTCTGCACTCGCCTCATTCAATGCGCTCGAAACTTTTTCAACAAAAGCAGTTCCCTTATCTGTCAATGGCTGCAGCGTATAGCCGTCTTTTGTCTGCCACGCCTGAACGTCGCCCGCAGGGTTTGCAGGGTCGATTTTCCAGAGCTTACAGAAACATTCACTCGCCATTTTATCCGCATTGCATGCAAGCGTGATGATTGTCGAATGTTCACGGCGGTTCTTGTAATATGTGTCTTCTGGCTTGATGTGCATAAAGACACGGTCAAGCGCATTGAAGCTCGCTGCATCGCACGCACGAACACCAAAGACAGCGAAATCTTCATCATCAAGAGGAGCTCTCTTTGCTTCAACGTGAAGTCCGTCGCGCTTGAAAGAAGCAAGGCTTTCTACTTGTGGGAAGAAAAAATCTTTTGCAGAACGCACCGTGTTCAAATCATCGCTCATCTTCACGCCGTCTTCATAGCGAGAAAACTCACTCTGACCAGAAGAGTTCTTTACAGGAAGATACAACGCATAAGAGTGTGTAACAGCCTTAAAGAAGTTATCGATATTTTCATTGCTTACAAAAAGAAACTTGTCCATCAGTTCGCCCCCCTAGAAAGAGTTTTTGCTACCGACGGCTCAGAATCGCCCTTCGTGTAGAATGTGAGCGGAGATACAGTTTCAAGGTCGCTTCCAGCCTCGTAATCTCCATAGAGCTTATCAATATCGCTGATAAACTTGCGGTTGAGCAAATGGAGCGGAATATTCTGCGGACATACGCGAGAACATTCGCCGCAGTCTGTACAGCGTCCTGCAACGTGGAAAGCGCGGATAATATGGAAGTTTTCCTCTTCAAAACTCGTAACAGCCGCTTTCTGACTTACGCCGCTGTTTGGATTGTCGAATACACACAATTCGCAAGAGCATGCAGGGCACACATTGCGACACGCATTGCAACGGATACAGCGAGCAAACTCATTGCTCCAGAATGCCGCGCGCTCATCTTCTGTCATTGCTTCGAGTTTTTTCACTTCCTCGAATCTGTCAGGATTTACGCTCTCATCGTTGCCGTGGCAATATGTTTCATCACCAAACAAAAGTTCATCGCAAGAAATAAACTTCTTGTTGCAAACCTTGCATTTGTCGCACAATTCTTTCTTTTCAGGGTCTTTCTTGCCGTCGCACGGAACACCAACTGCAACAACATTCTCTCTGATAATACGATGCTCTTTTAAGAGCTGTGTAAAGCTGTATGTATCGCACGGCTTCAAGAAAACAAGGATTTTTCCAATGCTGCCTTCTGCGTTGACTTTGCGGCTTTCTTTGATTAAGTATTTGCTCAAGTTTGCCGCACACCATTCGTTATACACGAACTCATTTTCGATGTCGCTTGCGCTTCTGAACACAGACGGAGAAACATCGGTATCAAATAATCCCTTTCTCCAACCTATAACTCTTGTAACTTCGCCAGATGAAAGCATAGACGAAGCTTTCTCTTTCATCGCCTTTTCGCTTACTCCGTAGTCTTGCATCTTACGTCCTCCAGCTTTTTACATTCGCCAAGCTCGGTTATCGTCTTTACAAACTCGTTCATCGTTGCCGCAAACTTTGCACCTTCTGCCGCAGAAACCCATTCAACTCTTGTTCTGCCGCTCTCAATTCCCAAATAGTTGAGCATTGAGAACAAAAGAGTCATACGGCGGCGAGCAAAATAATTACCGCTTGTATAGTGGCAATCTCCAGGGTGGCAACCGCACATAATAACGCCGTCTGCACCTCTTTGAAATGCCCGCAAAATAAACATCGGATTAACACGGCATGAACAAGGCACGCGGATAATCTTTACATCAGCAGGATAGCTCAAGCGGTTTGTACCCGCAAGGTCTGCGCCTGCATAAGAACACCAGTTGCAGCAGAATGCCACAATTCTCGGTTTCCATTCTTTTTCTACCACTGACATACTGCATCAACCTCCGCCATAATCTGCTGGTTCGTGAATCCCTTGAGGTTCATCGCGCCAGAAGGACAAGTAACCGTACAAGCACCACAACCCTGGCAAACAGCAGGGTTAACCTGTGCTACGCGACGCATAAGAGGAATGTGTCCAGGTCTTCCAGCTCCGCGAGCAAAGTCTTTTTCGATGTAGCTAATAGCTCCATACGGACACACTTTCTCACAAGAAGAACAGCCGTTACACATATTCTCATCAGGTGTCGCAACACAAGGATTGTTCTTGAGTTCATCTTTGACCAAAAGACCGATAACCTTGCTTGCCGCCGCTCCAGCCTGTGAAACTGTGTCTGGAATATCTTTTGGACCTTGACAACAACCAGCCAAATAAACGCCAGCTGTTGGGCTTTCTACAGGGCGAAGCTTTGCATGTGCCTCTGTGAAGAAGTCGTTTGTATCCATACTTGCAGTAAGCATTGTAGCAAGAGGACGTGCGCTCTTATCTGCCTCGATAGAAGCCGCAAGAACAACCATATCAGCCTTAATCTTGAGCTGTCTGTTGTCGATTAAATCGCTTCCCTGTACAGTAAGCGTGCCGTCAGCTTCTGGAATAACCTTGCCGACTTGTCCCTTGATGTAGTGAACGCCGTACTGCTCAACTGCTCTGCGATAGAACTCATCGTACAATTTGCCAGGAGTACGCACATCAATATAGAAGACATACACATCAGTATCAGGATACTTTTCGCGACAAAGCATAGCGTGCTTTGCAGTGTACATACAGCAAATACGAGAACAATACTCGTGTCCTCTCTCTTCGCTCGCCGCACAGCGTGAACCAACGCACTGCACAAAGACGATTGTCTTCGGGTGCTTGCCGTCGCTTGGGCGAAGAAGCGTACCGCCTGTAGGGCCAGCTGCGTTCATCAATCGCTCTAATTCGAGAGATGAAACAACATCTGGGCTCTGTGAATATGCGTATTCGTCGAACTTTTCAAGAGAAATCGGGTTATATCCTGTTGCAACAACGATTGCACCGTATTTTTCTTCAATAAACTCGTCTTTTGCTTCGTAGTTGATAGCCTTTGCACCACAAACCATAGAACAAACGCCGCATTTTCCTGTCTTGAGCTTCATACAGTAATTCGGGTCGATTGTCGCGACCTTTGGAACAGCCTGCGCAAACGGAATATAAATCGCGTGGCGCGTATCAAGACCTAAGTTAAACTCGTTCGGAACTTTCTTCTGCGGACATTTTGTCGTACACTCGCCGCAACCTGTACACTTTGTTTCGTCTACATAGCGAGCCTTTTTCTTGATTGTAACAGTGAAGTTACCGACGAAGCCAGACACTTTTGACACTTCAGAGTAAGAATAAATCTTAATCTTGTCGTTCTGTGCGCAGTCAACCATTTTCGGTGTCAAGATACAAGCCGCACAGTCAAGAGTTGGGAACGTCTTATCAATCTGCGTCATCTTACCGCCGATTGTTGGCTTTGTTTCAACAATGTCTACAGGGAAGCCTGCATCAGCAATGTCGAGAGCTGCCTGAATACCTGCGATACCGCCGCCGATAACAAGCGCGCGCTTTGTAACAGGAGTTGTTCCTGCTGTCAGTGGAGCATTGAGCTGCACTTTTGCGATAGCCGCAGAACCCAAAGCAATAGCCTTTTCTGTTCCGATTTTCATATCTTTGTGAATCCAAGAGCACTGCTCGCGGATATTCGCAATTTCTACCATGTACGGATTGATACCCGCACTTTCTGCGCACTTTCTGAATGTCGCCTCGTGCATACGAGGAGAACAAGAGCAGACAACAACGCCCGTCAACTTATTGTCGCGGATTGCGTCCTTAATGATATTCTGCCCTGCTTCAGAGCACATATATGTATAATGCGTGGAAAAAACAACGCCAGGCTGACTCTTCAATGCTTCTGCAACAGCAGCTACATCAACAGTACCAGCGATGTTTGTACCACAGTGGCACACAAAAACGCCAATTCTTTGCATTTGCATATCGATTTCCTTATTTCTTGAATTTCCTAAAGGCTGCCATCAATGCTTGTTGCGGAATTTTCTCATCTTGCGCGACTAATTGACTAATTTTCTCAACTGGAAGGTAAGAAGAATCACGCTGTCGAATGAGTGCCAAACGCACCGCTTCAATGAATTTTGCTGGCTGTACCTGTCGAGGACAACGCTGTACACATGCCATACAAGAAAGACATTTATAAGCCGCATCTGAAGCAAGCAGCTTTTCAATATCCCCTGTTTCGCACATATTAACGAATTGATTTGGGTGGAATTCCATATTGTCGTAATTCGGGCAAGTCGCCGTGCATTTTCCGCACCGCATACACTTTCTCGGATTCACTCCAGCCGTCTCAACGATGACATCTCTGATTTTATCAAGCTCGCTTTTAAGCATTGATTACCCCCAGTGTCTCGGCAAGAAGCTCAGTAAAATAGACCACTTCCACATCTTTTCCGCTTGCATATTTTGCAAGGTTATACTTACAAAGCGGACAAGCAGTAACAAGCACGCTTGCACCGTTATCTTTTGCGTTGTCTAAGATTTCTCCGCTTCTCTTTTCAGGAATATCGGGAGAGGTTACCGCCTGATATGCACCGCAACATTCATTGCGACGAGCATACAAAACGCTCTCTCCGCCTAAAGCCTTGATTAAATCCTCCAAGATACGAGGATTTTCAGCGTCATCAAGACCGATAACTCCGCTCGGACGAAGAAGCATACAGCCGTAATACGCGCCGATTTTCTTTCCTTTCCATCTTCCTTCTGATAATGGATTTTTCACCGCGGCTTTTATCGCGTCAAATCCTATATCATCGCGGAGGATTTCAAGAAAATGGCGCACACGAGTTCCCCCGTGATATGCCTCTTCTTCACCCATATACGCTTCTGCTCTGCTTTTAGCAATGCTCTCCGTTTCCATATCGTTTTCTACGCGCTTCAACACATTGAAACACGCAGAACACACAGCAACAAGGTCATTGCCAGCATCTTGGGCGGCTTTGAGAGCGCGAACAGAAGAAAGCTTTGGAGCTGTTTCTGTTACGCCCTCAGTATAGACGCCGCCACAGCACTGCCAATCGGGGATTTCTTCAAGAGTAACCCCCAAGGCTTTTGCACTGTCGCGCGCCCATTTGTCCAAGTCCTTTGCAGCAGTCCTAAGCGTACAGCCTGGAAAATAGCTGTAAGTCTTGGATTCACTCATATCATCTGCTCCGGGTGGAATACTTCGTCGAACTTCTCTGCCGTCAAGAAACCGAGCTTCACGCACGCTTCTTTAAGCGAAATGTTCTCTTCAAATGCGAGATGGCTTGTCTTTGCAGCGTTTTCGTATCCAATGTAAGGATTAAGAGCTGTAACGAGCATCAAAGAGTTGTGCAAATTGTGGTGCATTTTCTCTTTGTCTGCCTTAATGCCAACTGCACAATTATTGTTGAAAGACATAATTGTTTCAGAAAGCAAGCGCACTGACTGCAAGAAATTATAAGCCGCAACTGGCATAAATACGTTCAGCTCAAAGTTACCCTGTGAAGCCGCCATGCCAACAGCTACATCGTTGCCCATAACCTGAACAGCAACCATCGTCATAGCTTCGCACTGCGTTGGGTTCACCTTTCCTGGCATAATAGAAGAGCCTGGCTCATTCTCTGGAATACGGATTTCTCCCAAGCCGTCGCGCGGACCTGAAGCAAGCCAGCGAACATCGTTAGCAATCTTCATCAAATCCGCCGCCAACGCCTTCAATGCACCGTGAGCAAATACAATTTCGTCCTTGCTCGTGAGTGCGTGGAACTTATTTGGTGCTGTTTCAAATTTTTTTCCAGTGAGTTCGGAAACTTTTGCAGCAACGAGAGTATCGAATCCCTTTGGCGCATTAAGCCCTGTTCCTACGGCTGTACCGCCGAGAGCAAGCTGGCGAAGCGGAGGCAAAGCCAAAGTCAATAGCTCCTTATCGCGCTCCAATGAACTTCTCCAACCAGAAATCTCCTGTGAGAATGAAATCGGCACAGCGTCTTGAAGGTGTGTGCGTCCGCTCTTTACGATGCCCTCGTTTTCTTTTTCAAGTCGCTTAAATGTCGCTACGAGCGTATCGATTGCAGGGAAGAGCTTGTCTTCGATTTCCACAACTGCGCTGATGTGCATTGCTGTCGGGAATGTGTCGTTAGAAGACTGGCTCATATTGATGTCATCGTTCGGGTGAAGTTTAATCTCCTTGCCCTCAGACTTCAAGATTTCGCTACCGCGGTTCGCAATAACCTCGTTCGCGTTCATATTGCTCTGCGTGCCGCTTCCTGTCTGCCATACGACAAGCGGGAAATGGTCGTTGAGGCTGCCAGAAATCACCTCATCGCACGCCTTAGAGATAGCCGCCACTTTATCCGCGGTCATCTTTTCGCCTTTGAGTTCGTGATTTGCAAGAGCCGCAGCCTTTTTCAAATAGCCGAAAGCCTTTGTAATCTCTCTCGGCATTGTTTCGATTCCCACGCCAATCGGGAAGTTTTCGTGGCTTCGCTCTGTCTGCGCACCCCAATATTTATCAGCAGGGACTTTTACTTCTCCCATACTGTCGTGTTCAATTCTAAAATCTGCCATAAAATAAAGCCCCTTTAGCGATTAGTTAAAATCGAGCTGACCGATGAGGTTCTTGAGAACATCAGCACTCTTTCTGAGCTTTTCAACTTCATCGTCTGTGAGCGGAGCCTGCAATCTTCCCTTGATACCGTTGCGTCCAACAACGCTCAATGTGCTCAAGCAGACATCGCTGATTCCGTATTCTCCGTGGAGCATACTTGACACCGTGAGAGTTGTGTCTGTACCTGCGTTAATGCAGCTGACGATGTGGCACACGCTTACTGCAACTGCGTAGAAAGTCGCGCCCTTTCTCTCGATAATCTTTCCGCCAGACTTGCGGATATAATCCTCAACATCTTCGTGAACGAGCGGCGGAACGATTTTGTCGTTGTCTGTCAAGCACTCGTGATACTTGTCAATCGGAATGTTACTTACAGAACCCAATGACCACGGCACGAAAGAAGAATCGCCATGCTCACCGAAAACATACGCGTGAATGTTGTTCTGAGAGAGGTGATAATATTCGCTGATGCGAGCGCGAAGACGTGCTGTATCGAGGATTGTACCAGAACCGATAATCTGATGCTCTGGAAGACCTGAAGTCTTGTAGAACTGATACGTCAAGATGTCTACAGGGTTTGCAACGATGATATAAACCGCATTCGGTGCATACTTTGTAATCTGCGGAATGATAGACTTCGTGATATTCACGTTTGTCTGAGCAAGGTCAAGACGAGTTTGTCCAGGTTTTCGAGCAACACCAGAAGTGATGATAACGATGTTAGAATCCTTAGCATCTTCATAAGTGCCAGCATAAACGCTCACTGGAGCGCAGAATGGAGTACCCTGTCGGATATCCAAAGCCTCGCCCAATGCTTTCTGTGCATTAACGTCAATCATCACAATTTCTGATGCCTGTCCCTGCACTGTAAGAGTGTAAGCGATTGTTGCGCCTACGCTACCTGAACCGATAATAGTAACTTTGTTACCCATACTAAAGCCTCCACAAATCTGCTACTTTGCTTATGCAAGTCTTGTATTCTGCTTCAATCATTTGATTTTTCATCAAAAGGCATTGTTTATATCATACTCTTATTTATTGAGAAAATAAAGCACTAAAAAACATTTTTTATCATTTTTTTTCACTTTTCCGTATCTTTTTTTTGACAATCCCGCAAAATAATTCGCGTCTGTTCCAAAAGAGATGCTTTATTATCCCACCCTGCCACAGAACCAAAATTCTCAAGATTGCGCAAAAACTCAGGAATAAAAGATTTTCTTGAGTTTTTTGTTAAAAGAATGATATTTTTTTGTGTTTTTTGCTCAAGAAAGAATCCCGGTGTTTCTGACACGCCGCCAAAAAGCAAGTTTTGTTGACTTATGAAAAAAGCTGTGCTATCTTATTAGGAAAGATTTACAAAAAATCATCATATCTATTCGGAAGAAAGCCATGCAATTTTTTGATACTCATGCGCACATAGGATTGATTTATTCAGACCCTATCGAGCAGTTGCGTGTCGTCCAGCGAGCACGTCTTGCGGGCGTTAAACGCATTGTAAGCATAAATAATAGCCTTGTAGATTTTAAGAAAGTCTACGCAACGCTCCGCGCGTGTCCTGAGGTGTATCACGCGGTGGGAGTGGCACCGAGCGAGGTTTTAACGCCCGGCTCAAATTGGGAAAAAACCATCGAAGACAGCCTGTCGCTGCCGCGCGTGATTGCGGTGGGCGAAACGGGATTGGATTATTTTAAGCAATTCGGCGATAAAAGGTCGCAGGTGGAGCTTTTTATAAAGCAACTCGACATTGCGCGCAGGCATAATCTGCCCGTCATCATTCACAATCGCGATGCTGGAAAAGATGTGTTCGACATTTTAAAGGAGCGGATTCCCGAAGCGGGCGCAATTTTGCACTGCTATGGCGAAGATGCGTCGTATGCAAAAAAGTGCCTCAAAGAAGGGTTGAACGTGTATTTTTCGTTTGCGGGAAATCTTACCTACCGAAATGCGCGGAATCTGCACGAAACGGTGCTGAACGTGCCGCTAGAGCGTATGCTCATTGAAACGGAAAGTCCTTTTATGATTCCAGCCGAGTACCGTACCAAAAAGCGTACCAAGCCTGAATATTTGCCCTCTACGGCGCGTTTTTTGGCGGAAATGCTCGATATGGATTTGGAAGCGTTGAGCGCACAGCTTTGGAAAAACAGTTGCTCGATTTTTAAGCTGCCTGAATGAGAAAAGCAATGAAAAATTTGTATCACGGCGTAAAAATCGGCAATGTAAAATTGGACGGCAATCTTTTTCTCGCCCCCGTGGCAGGCTACAGCGACCGCGCATTTCGCTCGGTGTGCTGGGACTGCGGGGTGGATTTTTGCTACACCGAAATGGTGTCGTCAGAGGCGCTTGTTCGCGGCTCGGAAAAAACAGAAGCCTTGATGGCACGCGCGTCAAACGAAAAAGCATACGCCGTGCAGATTTTCGGCGGAAATGCAGAAACGATGGCGCAGGCGGCAAAAATCGTTCTGGAAAAAACAAATTGCGAACTTATTGATATAAATGGCGGGTGTCCCGTGCCGAAAATTATAAAAACAGGCGCAGGTAGCGTTCTGACAAAAGAGCCAGAAAAACTCCTTGAAATCGTGCGGGCAGTAAAAAATGCAAGCGCGGAATACACCGCCTCTCACCCGGAGCGGGGAGAAGTGCCCGTTACGGTGAAAATCCGTTCTGGGTGGGACGAAGCGCATATCACGTTCTTGGAGGCGGCGCAAGCGGCTTTGGAGGCGGGCGCAGACGCAATCACGCTCCACGCGCGAACACGAGCGCAGGGATACGCAGGAGTTGCAGATTGGCAAAAACTTTCGGATTTGGTTGATTTTGTCCGAAAATCAAAGAGACCGATTCCCGTTTTTGGAAGCGGAGACGCATTTACGCCCGAAGACTGCGCACGAATGCTCGAGCAAACGGATTGCGATGCCGTGATGTTTGCGCGAGGTGCAATGGGAAATCCATTCATTTTTAAGCAGACGCGCCAATTTTTGACCAAAAACCGCTACGATGACATTTGTGCGTCAGAGCGAATTGCAGCAGGTTTCAGGCAGCTTGACGCATTGCTCGAAGAAAGCCGCGACGGTACAGAAGAATGGGCGTGCCGCGAAATGCGAAAGGCGTTTTCGGCGTATTCGCGCGGAATTCCCGGCGGAAGTCGACTGCGAGCACTCATTGTGCAGGCGAACAGCCGTAAAGATTATGAAAATATATTTTCAGGATTTCTTGAAAATATGAGTATTTGCAAATAAAATATGGTAGTATGGGCATTGTTGAATCATTATTTAAGTTTTTAGAATCCATTTTTGCAGGTTCTTCCCCCGACGCAAAACGCCGGCAGGAACTTCGAGCCATCGAAACGCAGTTGAAAAACGCAAAACCGCTTCTTTTCAAGAATGGCGCAGTCCAAGTGAATTTTGCCGAAGCAATGCACATTTTGTATGAAAACACAAAAACACCGCACGAAATTTTGAGCAACACGATTGCCTCGGGCGACGCAAAACAATGCTGGCGGTATGAAGAGCAACTCATTCTGACAGGATTGTCAAAGGATTTGCAAGAAACGCTCGATTCGCTCTCGTTTGAGAAACGAAAAGAGGAAGCCAAAACGTCGCGGTTTACCGAGGGGCAAGTTTTTGAGCTTCAGAAACAGCGCCTCAAAAATATCATCAAAGAATTCAACACGCCAGAGCTGACAATGATTCAAGCCGTCATTGACCGACTTCATCAGCTTGCCGATTTGTGCAAGTTCAATTATATTTCGGCAATACGGCAGTTTGACCCGTCATTTATTCCTGACAATCCCGCGTACAAGCCCGTGTTTTTAGCAGTTCCTGCGGGAAAAATCGACAGCGTTTTGTTGGATTTGTATTATCTGACCGAAAATTTTGAAATCTCAAGCGCGATGTTCGACGCTCTTGTTGCACTCGAAACGCTCCACCAGCACGGCAGCGAAATGTCGTCGTCCGAAAAACAGCAGCTCAAAAGCAATTTGGAGAAGATTTCGGCGGTGTTTAAGCAGATTCTGCGCCCTGACGTCCTGAAAGATTTAATCCGACTTGCCAAAAGCGACCCGAATTTCGAGCCGCAAAGCGCATCGTACAAAAGTTCGTCGCTGCAAAAATATGCAAGCGCGCTCGAAGAGCAATTCATTGCCGATGAATCGCGCATAAAATTTGAAATCAAAGATGAATTTGTAACAAGCGAAGTGCAAGCCCTGTTTGGCGAAAAGAGCGACCATTTGGAAGAACTCAAATTTTACAATGCTGAAACAAACGAAACATTGCAAAAAAATTCGCCGGCATCGCTCGTGTGGGTGTTACCGCTGCAGCTCATCAAAACATTTGTGAATATGTTCTGCACAGAAGGCATAAGAAACTTGCTCAACGACATCGTTATAGAAGGATTTTTCAACAATCCCGAATACAAAAGCGAATTTTCCGCGGCGGTGTATGCGTTCAACGACATTATTCCGCGGTTGCAAAAATTCGAGGCGAATTTTGAGCCGGGCGGGCATTTCTCCGAAGATTCGATGATGGGCTATATCCGCGACAGCCACAAAAACCCCGAGTATATCAAGCAACTCGTGCAGGTGATTCAGCGCGTAAACAAAACCGCAAAAGAGGTTATTCAAGACATCACATCGATTATTTTCGAGATGTACAATCACACGAGTGCTCTTTTGCTCGACATCAAAAAGCCTTCGCCGGAAAATATTTCAAATCTAAAAGTGCTTATGCTTTCTTCTCGCAATCGCGACCATACGCTGCTCCTTGAAAAACAGCACCCTCAATGGAGGCAGTTTTTGGAGATTATGCGAAATTATGCCGTCGTGGGAGAACTGGAAAAAACACACGAAGAGCAGTGAGGCATAAATGACTTCAGACGAGTACGAAAAGCAGATTTTTGATTTGCAGCAGTTGCTTGAAATATCGCGTTCTCTTTGCTCTACGTTGCAATTCTCCACGCTCATCGGTGCTATGCTCGACATTTGCATGGGGCAGATGCACACGCTCGGCTCGTGCGTTTTTATTATGGACTCTTTTGATTCCGACAGTTTTAAGCTCTCGGAAAATTACAACGGTATGAACGTTGTTTCGGGCGTGAATTATGTTATTCCGTTCCTGCACCCTGTTGTTGAAAAACTCAACGAAAAAGAGATGGCGTACACGTTTGAAGAGCTTTCTCAGGGGCTTCCAGACGACGATTGTATGAAAATGATTGCTTCGCTCAAGCCAACGCTCATCATTCCGTTGCAGATAAAGAAAAATCTGAACGGGATTCTTATGCTCGGCGAACGGCTGGATTTAGGCGAAGGCACGGCTTATTCCGATTACGAAAAAAAAATGATTATCTCGATTGCCTCCCTTGCCGCGATTGCAATCAACAACAGCGCACTCGTTGAGCGCTCTTCCACAGATTTAATGACGCATTTGAAACAGCGCTATTATTTTTTTAATATGCTTGCGGACGCGCTGAGTTCTGCGTTAGAGCAAAAATCTTCAATTTCGGTGGTTATGTTTGACATCGACCATTTCAAATCCGTAAACGATACATACGGGCACGCCTGCGGCGATTACGTTTTGCAGGAAGTGTCAAAAATCATTCGCGAAAGTATCCGCGGCGAAGATGTGGCGGGGCGTTACGGCGGCGAGGAATTCACCGTATTGCTTCGCGATACCGACATCAAAGGCGGGCTTTTGGTTGCCGAACGCATCAGAATGAAGGTGGAGCGAAAAGATTTCCGCTACGAAAACAAGCAGCTCAAACTAACCATTTCGGCTGGTGTTACCGCTTACGACGGCAATATCAGCAGCAATGTGCCGATGCCAAAGCAGTTCGTGGATTTTGCCGATAAAGCGATGTACAATTCCAAAAAAACAGGCAGAAACAAAGTATCTTATATGAAGGTAACTAAGTGAACATTCTGCGAAAACAATTTCAGTACAATTATCACGGCATTGTCTTTATCCTCATTTGCATAAATCTGATTGCATACGCGGCAACGCTGTTTTTTCCGATGACTTCTTTCGTTTTTGGAATGAATTTTTACGGACTTTTGCACCGCCGCTGGTGGTGGCAGCCGCTCACCTATATGTTTATGCACGGAAATCCGCAGCATTTGCTTTTCAATATGCTCGGTTTGGGATTTTTCGGCATTATGGTAGAGCGCGCAATCGGGTCTGCAGAGTTTTTGCTGTTTTATGTGGTCTGCGGCGTTTTGAGCGGGCTTTTATCAATGGCACTCTATTTTTTCACGGGACTTTACGGCATAACGCTTCTCGGCGCAAGCGGTGCGATTTACGCAGTTTTGTTGCTTTACGCCACCATTTTTCCCAGAGCGCAGATTTTTGTGTTTTACATAATTCCCATTCCTGCGCCGCTGCTCGTTATTTTGTATTCAATCATAGCACTCGCCAACCAAGT
The DNA here is from genome assembly GCA_937893155.1 of uncultured Treponema sp. Lineage (GTDB taxonomy): Bacteria > Spirochaetota > Spirochaetia > Treponematales > Treponemataceae > Treponema_D. Next base: position 18,866 of record CALBGU010000085.1, read on the forward strand.
GCTCGGATTTAGACCAGAAATCGCTCACACAGCACATCTTTTTGGATTCGTTTTTGCCTATTTGTACCTCAAAATCCGAATGGGCATATCTCCTCTCAAAATTTGGCGCGATACTTATAGGAGATAGCGTGAAAAAGCGTGTTTTTTTGATTTTTGCAATTATATCTTTTTTCTCAATAGGAACTATTTTTTCGCAGCAGCCTTCATTCCGAAACAAAATCCGCATAAAACTGTGGGCAGAACTCGACGCATATCCCGGCGTGGAAGAACAAAAAGGCGACCAATTTCAGAACGCCGTAGACAGAATCAAGGAAAGTGCGCCGTTTATTCTTGACGGAATGGTATACGGCTGGGCTTTTGATTACACACCGGGCGATAAAGCTCGCGAGGTCAACGAATATTTTGAGGTTCAGCCCATAAAATCGCTTGCAGATACAAACGAAAAGCCCGTTTTTTCGTCGCCGCAGGTGGAAGAACCGAATCTCACCGTCTGGGTCGATTTTACGCGAACGGCAGGGCAAAGCGCGTATTTTGACCATTGGGCAGCGCTAGAACACCCCAAAATCAAGGGATACGGAAGCGGCGAACTCAAAAAAGGTTTTGACGGAATAAAAGACGCCTATCAAAACGCCATTCTTGACGCGGTCTACCATTACGCCCATTCCCAGCTAAAAAACAAGCCAAAAGAAATAACGGGCAGAGTTCTTTTGTTTCGCGAGCCCAGAATGTATGTGGCGCATGGACAATACAAGTTAGAACTTGATTTTTTTCTAGAAGTGGATAGAATAGTAGTATACTCTAAATTTTAGCAGCCCGTAAGCGGCGGCTATGTTAATCACAGGGGGATTTCTCTATGAAAAAGGTATTGGTATTTGCGGCTTTGGGGCTGCTTGCTTTTGGAAGTGCATTTGCGCAGACAGATGTAAACGGTATGGAAACTGAGCAGGAGAAGATTGAAAAAGAAGGGGCTTCTGTCAATATGGAAACTCGCATTATTCAGGTTGCTAATACGTATCCTGAGTATCATCAGAAATCAAAGAATCTTGCAGCCGTCGAGATTCAGTACACACCGCTCGGACAGATTGTTCGCATTACATACAAGTGTCCTCGCGCTTTGTATGTGGAAGACGAAGCCAACATAACACTCCGCTATTGCATGGAAGATTTCTTGCACTCAATGGAGTTGGGGTGGTCAGACGTACAAATAACAAACCCACAGGGGACTGAAAGAAACTTCTCTGAAAAGCAGGCCAACGGCAAAAAAATGAAAATGACATCACTCTTTAAGGAGTATTATATCACCAAATAAAAAAAACTTCCCGTGTTTTTTCTAAAGCACGGGAATGTCAATCTTTAGGAGATAAAAAAAATTGACTGACATTCCAGCCCTAATAAAAAATCTGCACCCGCTTGAAATAAAGGTGCTTTTGAAGTACGGTCAGAAAGATGACTTGACGGTTGAGCGTCTTGCAAAAGAGCTCGGTTACAAAGAAGGTCACGCAAACCAAGCGTTTTCTTGGCTTTCTGGAAAGAAGCTTTTGAACGTGGCAAGTCGCACTCCACACACTTTCTACGAGATTACAGACCTCGGTCGTGCGTATGCAAAGAACGGAACTGTGGAAGAGCGCATGGTTTCCTATTTGAAGGATAACGGCGCACATTCACTTTCAGAAATTGCAACTGCGGTTGGAATTGAAGCCAAGAGCGTCGGCAGCGCATTTGGACCTTTGTCTAAAGAAGGCATTTTGAAAATGAATGCTGAAAAAAAGGCAGAGTACACAGGTGCGCCCCTTTCTCAGCGCATCAGCGTTACAAAAGAGCTTTTGAATAAGGCTGTAAGCGCAGAAAATGGACAGTTGGACGCTTCTACTTTATCTCAAGAAGAAAAAGATGTAATGTCGGGCTTGGCAAAAAAGCGCGGCATTGCAGACTCTCCTTTCAGAATTATTGAGCGGGAAACCGTTGTTTACAAACTTTCAGAAGCATTGAACAGCGTGGTTGATTCGCTCAAAAAAGCAGGTGTTACAGGAAACGAAATCGGAGAAATTACGCCGAAAATGCTCACATCGGGCGAATGGAAAAAAGGCGTTTTCCGCGGATACAATATCTCAATTCCGCCTGCTCGTATTGTTATCGGTCGTACAAATCCGTATGTGCAGTTCCTTGAATCAGTGAAAGACAAGCTCGCGTCATTGGGCTTTGAAGAGTTCGACGGTCCGCTCGTTGAAACAGAGTTCTGGAACGGCGATGCGCTGTTTATGCCGCAGTTCCACGCTGCTCGAGATATTCACGATGTGTATCGCTTGAAAGAGCCTACTCACGCAAAGTTTATTGAAGAGCCGTATCTTTCAAATGTGCGCGCAGTGCATGAAAACGGCGGCGATTCTGGTAGCCGCGGTTGGAATTATGGATTCGACACCGAGTTTACCCGACGCTTAGTTATGCGCTCACAAGGCACTGTTTTGTCTGCTCATCAGCTTCATAAAGCAAAAGTGCCAGGCAAATACTTCGGTATTGCTCGCTGTTTCCGCTACGACAAAGTAGACGCAACACACTTGAGCGACTTCTATCAAACAGAAGGCATTGTTCTTGGAAACGAAGTGAACTTAAAGACGCTTTTGGGCTTCTTGAGAATGTTCGCTGTGGAAATCTGCGGAGCAACAGAAGTCAAGTACGTTCCTGGATACTTCCCGTTCACAGAGCCTTCTATTGAAGTTCACGTTAAGCACCCGACACTTGGTTGGTTTGAGCTTGGTGGTTCTGGTATCTTCCGTCCAGAAGTTACAAAGGCGATGGGTGTTGATGTGCCTGTTTTGGCGTGGGGAATTGGTATTGACCGAATGGCTTTGATGGCTCTCGGCTTAAACGACCTTCGCGAACTCTTTGACCAAGACATTGAAGAAGTGCGCTTGAGAAAAGCAAAGTTCTGACAGTCATAGTCTCCTTTGTACAGCCATAGGCTGTTTTGTAAGAGCCACAGGTTGTTTTGCGCCCATAGGGGTGTTTTGTAAAAAGTCCTTTTCTGTTTTTAGTTACAGGAAAGGGCTTTTTGTTATGCTCTTTTGAAGAAAAAGATTTAGGAGAAGAAAAATGAAAAACATTGACGTTCTTGTTGCCGTTGAAATCAATGCAGTTTTGGAAAAATACAAAGATTCGTTAAGAGAGGAAAAACACGGTCTTTTTTCGGTGTGGAGCAAAAGAATTCCGAGAGCGATTTAGAGAAGGCTCTGAAATAGCTCTAAACGTTGCAGATTCAATTTGCAATCGGCTTGAATAAAACGCAAAATCACTTGAACATTATGTATCATTACCTAAAATTTGGTTTATGAAACCATTTCTTTGCACAGTGCTTTTTCTTTTTTGCGTGTGCCCAAGAAACCGAGGACAACACCCCTGACACCGCAGAAGTCGAAATCACACATTTGCTTTCGCTGGATTTTATGCTTTTGGCAAAAGAGCTTTCAAGCGGCGGAATCGGATTCGGCATACAATACTAACAACAAATTTTTCCGCACCACGCCATCAAAGGCTATTTTGGGCACGCAACAATAAACACCGGCTATGAAAACTACTATTGCGTTACCGTGAGTTTCGGGCTGTTTGCCGAATGGTATCCGTTGAGCAAGCAACTCAGACGGCTGTATGTGGGCGTTGGAAGCTATTTTGATTATCTCGGGTATATAACAAAAAGCGAAAAGATTGAAGAAGCAAGCGGGGAAATTCTTTCCGTCATTTCGCAGCTGGGATACAAATTTTCGCTCCCGCATCATTTTCTTTTGGACGTGTTTTGCGGCTACAAATATCCCTACCAAACCGAAGTGAAAGCCTACGGACGCGCAAGCGACTATCTCAAAAGCGGATTTCAGTACGGAATCAGTCTCAAGCGCGTTCTCAGCCAATAATGTATTATCGCGCCGTTTGCTTTTTTGCGCGTATATGGCAACACACCGCCATAATAATGCCGCCCAAAATCATAAGAGCGCACAGAATCTGTCCCGTGGAAATGTTTAAGAGCGATGTATTCAGGTATGTATGCGCGCTCGGGTCAACCGAAAAGCGATAGCCGATATTTGCGTCGGGTTCGCGGAAATATTCGATGATGAAACGCACCGTGCCGTAACAAATCGGGTAAAACGAAGCCACAACGCCGTCTGCAAACCGTTTTTTGTGCGCTGTCCACAGAATGATGAACGTGAAAATCCCCTCAAAAAAAGCCTCGTACAACTGGCTTGGGTGCCGCGGCAAATTAACCATTCGCACGCCCTCTGCCACCGTCAGCCCCGTTTTTTCCACGATTGCCTGAACCCAGCCCTGCGACAGCGAAAATTTCTGCGCCGACGGAAAAATCATTCCCCACGGCACCGTGGTAACGCGCCCAAAAAGCTCGCCGTTCAAAAAATTGCCGAGTCTGCCGAACGTGTATCCCGCCGCAATCGCAATCGCAATCGCGTCCAGCCATTTCAAAAGCGGGCGCTTGTGCTTTTTGCACCAATATATGCACCCTAAAAGCCCGCCGATAAAACCGCCGTGGTAGCTCATTCCCGCAAGTCCGGTGAATTTGTGGGTTATTTCGTCGAACGGCCAAAAAATCAGCCACGGTTTTCGCCAATAATCGCCCGTTGTGTCATAAACAAGCGTAGAAAAAATGCGTGCGCCGATTATCAAAAACACAATTCCCGTCGTGATGTAGCTAAAAATATCGTCTTCGGTGTTTTTTTGCTCAGTCGTGTCAAAATACCCTTCGCGCAAAAGACGCTTGAGCACCATATACGCCACCGAAAATGCAAAAATGTACATCAAGCCGTACCAGCGAATCAGCGACAAAACAGGAATGTTCGGAAAAAGTTCCGGGTGAATCCACGAAGGATATTGTATATACAAAAACATTTTTTCTCTCCGTCCTCAAAATCAGACCTTAAAGCCTTGCTGAGCGGCTTTGAGCAATTTTGATTTCAACAGCGTGTTTTCGCGTTTGAGCTGCGTCAATTCCATTTGCTGCATCTTGACCGTTTCGGCAAGTTCACTCGCCGTCAATGCGCCCGTGCCCAAAAGCTCTTCGATGTACGCCATCTTTGCGCTGTAATCGTCCATCGCCTCTTCGCTGGCAATCTGGAACGAATCCGAACCGTCGTCCGAGATTTCATATTTTTCATCAAAACTGACCGTTTCGCTTTCAAGAATGCGCTCGGCAATGCGGAAAATCGCCTGCGAAATAACAGCCTGCGGCTTATACACAATGATTGGAAGACGGGAAGCAAGCGCGCGGTCTTGCAGATTGTCGCGGTAAATCACGCCCAAATGCTCCAAGTTCAAGCCCAAATACTGCGAGCAGGAACGGCGGATTTTCTGCGCTTTTTCCGCGTCCACGGGGTTATCAATGCAATTCATAACAAGGCGCGGGTGAAACTGATTCTTGCGCTGAATAAAAAGAGCCGTGTTTTCGCTGTCGATTTTCTCCAGCTCTTCCACCAGCTTTGGAATATAGAGCCGCTGAAGCGAAGAACTGTCGCTGCGGAGTTTTTTTAGATAATCATAGCCGGGCGTTCCCTTTTTGAACGTGTTGTACATCATTCTAAAGACAGCATTTTTTAAGAACAGATAGCCGTTGAGCGTCGCCGTTACCGTTGGAGCCGTTACCACGATTCCCTGCGGAGAGAGCAAAAAGAAATCCAAAATACTCAAATGCGTTCCCGCGCCCAAATCCAAAATAAGATAATCCGCGTCGCATTTCAAAAGTTTTTTTATCAACGAATTTTTTTGCGCTGTTTTTATCGACGACATTCCCGGGATTTCCGAATCACCCGCAATGAACTGCACATTTTCATAATCCGTATCGGTGATAATCGCATCAAAATTCTCTGTCCCCGTCAAAAACGTGCCGATGCCCTTTTTGGGCGCTTGCTGCCCGATAACGAGGTGCAGGTTCGATGCACCGAGGTCAAGGTCCACGAGCAGAACTTTTTTGCCTGCTTTTCCGAGTGCGATTGCGAGGTTCGCCGACAACAGGCTTTTTCCCACGCCGCCCTTTCCGCTTGCTATTGGTATAATCTGCATAATGAGGTCAATTATAGCACATCAAAAAGGAAATGTCATTATGTTGTCATTCCGTTTCCGTTTTGCATTTTTCTCCGTATGATTTTCAAAAAATTAAAACTTCATTTAAGAAAAGTGTTTTTCGTCGTGAAGAATTGAGAAAAGTCGAAAAGACAACTTTTCGCGTTATGCACTCGCTTCATTGCTCGAAAAAGTATTTTTTCTTATCGTGCACTCGCTTCATTGCTCGAAAAAACATTTTTTCTTATCGTGCACTCGCTTCACTGCTCGAAAAAGCATTTTTTCTTGTTATGCACTCGCTTCATTGCTCGAAAAAACATTTTTTCTTGTTATGCACTCGCTTCATTGCTCGAAAAAGCATATTGCCGCAGATATAAAAAAATTATCGCTTTAAGTGCGCGTCAAAGGAGTCTGCAAGGATTTTTTTTACTTCGTTCACGCCGAAAAGCCCAGAATTCACCAATTCGGCGCACTGCTCGCTATTGCTTTTGTTGAACAGCAGCATTGCGTGCGTGCACAGATTCACGCGGAAGCCGAAATCCACGAGCGTGCGGATTTTGTGCGCCTGATACGACGGGGAAGAGCCAAGCGCAACATCGCTTTCAAAGCAGATATTGAGCGCAACGTTGTGAGCGCGCAGACATTTCATCACGTTTTCGTCATCAGCCACGTTTTGACCGCATTGTATTTCGTCCACGCCCGCCATTTCGCAAAAATGCTGTATCGTTTTGGGGTCTAAAACCGCACCAGCAGAGATTTTTCGCTTAATGCCGCTGGTTTCGGCAAAGGCAAAAATCGGAGCAAAATCGCGAACCGCGTCTGCGTTTTCCACGCCGTACAGCGCAATGCTTTCAAAAATCCCCGAAGAAAGCAATTCGGGCAGCCACTTGCTCAAGTGCTCACTGCCCATTTTTCCGTCGATTGCGAGCTCCGGGCGAAAATCTATTTTGGTACAAAAACGCTCTTTTTCTTTTTTGACCAACTCCACCAAATTCGCCGCGCCGCCGCATTGTTCCACAAAACTCGCTGCAACGCTGCCTTCAAGGATTTTCACATTGTCCGCGATTGCGTCTTGAATCGAGAGCGTAAACAAATCCTGCACGTCTTTTGGTGTTTTGCACCGCGGCGCAGTGTACGGAGTTATGATGTTGTCTTTTATATCAGAAAGTCCAAGGTATTTTCGGGGAAAATCGGGAATATAAAAACCAGCCCACGACGTAAAAGAAGCGTAACGCATTCCCAAATGCAGATGATTCATCGTGTCGGTTTTTGGGCATTGTGCAAAGTCTGCAAAAGAAGCAGTCATTTCTTTCCTCTTTTTATGCGAATTCCCGCTTCGCACACGACGAACACGGGAATACACAACACAAAGCAAATTCTTTTAAAAAATTTTTTCCAATTCGTCCACGATTGCCGCAAACGTATCAAGAGCAGACTGCACAGGCTCCACTTTTTCCATATCCACGCCGCCCACGCGGAGCGCCTCGATAGGATAGCGCGAGCCGCCAGATTTCAAGAAATTATAATAATCGTTCAGTTCTTTTTCGCCGCCCGCGGTTACGCGGTGAGCAAGAGCGAGCGCGGCAGAAATACCCGTCGCGTATTGATACACATAGAACGCATTGTAAAAATGCGGAATGCGCAAGGCTTCAAGGTCGCTTTCTTTCTCAAAAACCATCTCAGAGCCAAAATACAATTCCAGCAACTCGCGGTATATGGAACGGATTGATTCCTGCGTGAGCGGCTGTCCGTTTTCGACCGCTTCGTGCGTCTTGAGCTCAAATTCGGCGAACATCGTCTGTCGGAACAGCGTAGCAATAATATCGTCAGCGCGGTGCGCGAGCAGATATTTTTTCATCTCGTCGCTTTCGGCATTTTTTACCAGATATTCAAACACCAACTGCTCGTTGAACGTGGACGCAACTTCCGCTTCAAAAATCGTGTATTCATAACACGGGAACGGATTATTGTGCACCGAAAAATACGAATGCATTGAGTGCCCGCCTTCGTGCGCCATCGTGAACACATCGCGGATATTGTCGTCTTGATAATTCAAAAGAATATACGGATAGCCGTTGTAGCACCCCGACGAGAACGCCCCGCTGCGTTTGCCTTTGTTTTCGTAGCGGTCAGCCCAGCCGCCCAAAAGTCCGCCACAGAGAATGTCAGTGTACTCTTTGCCGAGCGGAGAAAGCGCATTGCGGCAGATTTCTACCGCTTCTTCGTAAGTGTGGTTTGATTTTACCGACGACACCAGCGGCACATACACATCATAATGGCGCAGCTGGGAAACGCCCAATACACGCTTTCGGAGCGCATAATAGCGGTGCAACACCGAAAGATTTTTGTGCACAGTGTCAATAAGATTGCGATACACTGATTCAGGCACTTTGTCGCCGTAAAGCGCCTCGTCCAGCGATGATTTGTAGCCGTGCGCTCTGCTCAAGAAAATATCTTTGTTCACCGAGCCTGCATACAGCGCAGAAAGCGTTGCCGCGTGCTTTTCAAAAATGCCGTAATACTGTTTGTACGCCGCTTCTCGCACACTTCGGTCAGCATTTGAAATAATGGAACTCCACGTGCTGTTCGTCAGCGGTTTTTCCTCGCCGTCCACCGTGATTGTGCCAAAATCCATATCCACGTTGGTAAGCATAGAAAACGCCGTCTGTGCGCTCTGCATTGTTTCCATACCGAGCGCCAAAATACGCTCTTCTTTTTCGCTCAAGGTGTGCGCTTTTTTGTGCAATGCTTTTTGTATCGATACGCGATAATCGTCAAATGCGCTGTCTTTGAGCCATTCACCGATTTTTTTATCGTCAATCGCCATCAATTCCGGCAAGAAGAAACTCTGTTCGTCAGCCGCTTTGGTATACGCCATCATCGCGCGGTTTTTCATCTCCTGCGCTTTGCTGTCGCCTTGGTCAGCGCTCGAAAGCAAACTTGCGTAATGAAATACGTCCTCTATATTGCGGTCAAATTGTTCGCTCGCCTTTAATGCCGCTAAGAACGTTTCTTTGCTTTCTGCCAACTTTCCTTTGAACGCACAAAAAGCCTTTGAAAGAGAATCAGCACGCGCTAAAGCCGCTTCCCACTCAGCATCAGATGTATAGATTGTTGTTAAATCCCACTTGTCTTCTTCAGGAACATCTTTTCTAGACGGAATTGCATTTTTCATACTTTAATTATAATGCACAATACATTTTTATCAATCACTATCCCCGCATTTTTTTCATTTTCCAGCCGTAAGACAAGGGAGCATATCCGCCTTGCCTACCCCTCCACCGCGCGTATCTCCTCCGCCGACAGCCCGTAGAGCGCGTACACCGCCGCATTT
>CALBGU010000086.1 GCA_937893155.1 uncultured Treponema sp.
GTGCAACAGTCGAAAAAGAAGAGTCTTACGGAGACCGTGACCTCGCTTACGAAATTGACCGCCAGAAACGTGGCCGTTTCGTTCTTTTCACAGTCAAGGCAAATCCTGCCAAAATCGTTGAAATCAACACACAGTTCAGATTGAACAACAATTTGCTTAAGTCTCTTTTCGTTAAGCTCAACGAGAAGGACGTAAAATAAATCTTCTATATATAATCCACTGCAGGAGGCAATAAATGACTGACATCAACAGCGTAACAATCGTAGGACGTCTGACACGGGATCTGAATGGAAGTGACCAGCGTGAATACGCTTTTACTCCAAACGGGCAGGCTCGTGCAAATGTCAGCATTGCTGTTAACAGAAGCCGAAAACAAGGCGACCAGTGGGTAGAAGAAGCGAATTATTTCAATGTCACTATTTGGGGAAAAACAGCGGAAAACCTTCTGCCTTATCTCAAAAAAGGAAAGCAGATTTGTGTCGAAGGCTATCTGAAGCAGGATCGCTGGCAAGACAAAACAACAGGTCAGCAGAGAAGCAATGTTTCAATCGTAGCGAATAACGTACAGCTTTTAGGCGGAAATTCGGGTAACGGTGGCGGTCAGCCATCCGGGGGGTATGCTCCGAAATTCCAGAGCCAGCAGCAGAGTTTTCAACCGAACAATTTTGCGGCAAATCCTGATACCAGCTACGACAACCAGAGTTTCGGTGGTCCAGCAGACGGCGGATTCCCAGAAGACATTCCATTTTAGTTTCTGGCCCTGAACCAGAATATACGATTATAGGAGAATACTATGTCTGACGAAGTTACAAACGAAGTCGAATTGAAAGATACACAGAACGTTGCGACCGAAGGTCGTGATGGCGAAGAAAAAGGCCGAGGCAAAGGAAAGGCCTTCTTCCGCAAAAAGGTTTGCCGCTTCTGCGCGAACAAGGCAAAAATCGATTATAAAGATCCTGATGGTCTCAAACGATTCACAACAGAGCGGGGCAAGATTCTTCCACGCCGCATCACAGGTACTTGTGCAAAGCACCAGCGTGAGCTTACTGTTGCAATCAAACGCGCTCGCAACATCTGCTTGTTGCCATTCGTTACTGAGTAAATCAAATAATTTGCTCCGCGATCCAACTCCTGGTGACGCGGGGTAAAAAATCTAATAGGAGCTTGTTAAAATGAAAGTTATTCTTTATACAGATGTAAAACACCTTGGTGAAATGGGTGATGTGAAAAATGTTGCAAACGGTTATGCCCGCAACTTCCTTTTCCCTCATATGTACGCTGTTCCATACAATGAGCAGACTGTTGCATATTTCGAGGCCCGCAAAGATGAAATCGTGGCAAGAAAGGAGCAGAAACGAAAGGACGCTGCAAGCCTTAAAGAGAAGCTTGAGACTCTCACAGTCTCTCTCAAAATGCCAGCAGCCGCTAACGGCAAGCTTTTCGGCTCAGTTTCAGCACTCACAGTTTCTGAGTATCTTGCTAAGAACGGATTTGACATTGAAAGAAAACGCATCGAGATACCAGGCGTAACAATCAAGTCTGTAGGCAACTATCACTGTACAATCCACCTCTACGAGTCTGCAAATGCAGAGGTTAAGATTTCTGTAGAAGCAGAGGCGACTGAACAGGTCGCTCCAAAAGCAGGTAAAAAAGCTGCCAAAGAGGAAGCTCCTACCGAAGCTGCCAAAGAGGCAGATGCAGAGTAATTAAGAAACCTTTGGGTTTCAGTCAAGGCTGCTTTCGGGCAGCCTTTTTTATTGCCACATTCAAGACGGGACCGAACTAAAAACTCACTTTACTGTTTTAGTCAGCACCCGGCAGAGGAAAATCATGGATAATGTATTGAAAGACACTGTTCCACCACACAATTACGAGGCAGAAAGGGCAACTTTAGGAGCCATGCTATTGAACTGGGGAGCCGTAAGTCAGGTCGCGACTTTGCTCAGGGCAGAGCATTTTTATTCCCAGCAGAATCAGATTATTTACCACGCAATGATGCGCTTGTTTTCAAAGGGAGAAACCTGCGATACTCTAGCCCTTGTAGAAGAACTTTCAAAAAGCGGACAACTGGAAAAATCAGGGGGAGCAGCCTACATTGCCTCCCTGACAGACGAAGTTCCTACAGCCGCAAACATTGAATACTATGCGAAGATTGTTTTCGAGCGGGCGACAAGGCGAAGTCTCATCGATGTCTCTCATGAAATCAAGGCCTCAGCCTTTGATGAAACCAGAGATTCAAAACTGATTCTTGAGGACGCAGAAAAAAAGATTTTCGATTTGGCCGACAATGAGCAGACAACCGTAATCCACTCCATGGGTGACATTGTTCCCCTCACCGTAGACATGATTGAAAAAAACTACAGGAGTCATAATACCTTCACTGGCATTCCATCAGGCTTTTCGAAGCTGGATACCATGACCTCAGGATTCCAGAAAGCAGAGCTTATTATCATCGGAGCGCGCCCATCTATGGGTAAGACAGCGCTGGCACTGAATATGATGGAATACATTGCCGTAACAAAGAAAATCCCCTGCGGTTTTTTCTCGCTGGAAATGTCCCATGCCCAGATTGGCCAGCGTCTTCTTTCTCAAAATGCCCGCATTCCTGGCACAAAACTGCGCACTGGTATGCTGAAGCTTGATGATTTTCAGAAGCTAAATGATGCGGCAGGACGCTGCTATGACGCGCCTCTTTACATAGTCGACACGCCGAATATGCCATTGATTGACCTGAGAGCCATGGCGCGAAGGATGAAGACAAATCAAAAAATCGAAATAATTTTCATCGATTATATAGGCCTTATTTCCACAGAAAATTCAACGGCACCTGTATATGAGCAAGTAAGTGAGATTTCAAAATCACTGAAAGCCCTTGCCCGAGAACTGAATATTCCTATTGTCGCCCTTTGTCAAGTCGCGCGAGATGCCGAAGGCAACGAACCGAGTTTGAATCAGCTCCGAGGCTCCGGCTCCATAGAGCAGGATGCCGATGTGGTTATGTTCATCCACAGGGAAAGGAAAAAGCAGGAAGACGGAGAGATGGAGCCTGTGCAGGACGCGAAGCTTATCGTCGCAAAACAGCGAAACGGTCCAATCGGTGACGTTCCTCTCTTGTTCCTGAACTCAATCACCCGTTTTGAGAACAAAGCTAACGCTGATGAATAAAAAAATCCCCGTGCCAAATCCTGTTATGAAAGACATAACAAACAAAGTACGGGGATTTTTTTAGGAGAGGGGATTCGTAATCTTCCCCTCGTGTTCAACTATTCCTTGGAAACGCTTGAAAGGTCACTCAAACGAAGAAGGATAGCCTTTCCGCTCACAGAAGTAACCATGATTCCCTTGGAAGTAATGGTTATTGGCGTAGCACCTTTTACCTTTACCTTAGAAGTAAGCAGATTCTTGACGTTATTGTCAAATTTACCAATATAGTAATCGCTTCCATCCTGAACAGTGCAGTAGTAGCTTCCGTCTTTTTCTACAAGGACAGACAAATCAGAAAGACGCTCCGAGCTTTCCAGAGTGATTTCCAAATTCTTTTTGTCAATCTGAACTAGGCGGACTACACCGTTTTCAGCATCAGAGCCTGCGACGGCGATAAAGAAGTTACCGTCATCATAAACGGTGCGGCAACGGATAACAGAAACAGGAGATTCCTTGAGAACAGAGCCATTTGAAGTGTTCATCTTGACAATTGTGCTCATGATACCTTCGTCATCCACATTCTTAAGGCCATACATGATATATTCATCATTAGAGACATAAGAAGCTTCCCTGATAAGTGACTGCTGGTCTTTTGCAATTGCAGTTCGCTCTTCCTGAGCCTCATCCCGCTTTTTGTCAGCGTCAGCCTGGGCTTCATCAGCCTTGTTCTGAGCGTCCTCGGCATTTTTTGCCTGCTCATCAGTCTTCTGAGCCTGATCCGCGGCATCCTGCTGGGCCTTGTCCGCATCTTCCCGAGCTTTGTCAGCGTCATTCTGTGCTTTCTCAGCGTCAGACTCGGCAGCAGCGGCATCTTTTTTAGCCTGATCAGCCTGATTCTGGGCCTCAACAGCCTGTTTTTGAGCCTCGTCAGCTTTTTTCTGAGCCTCTTCGGCATCTTTTTTAGCCTGCTCGTCATCAGGATTTGCTTTTGCATTCTTCTTGGCGGCATCAGCATCCTTTTGGGCATCCTTGGCTCCGGCCTTGGCCTTGTCCGCGTCTGCCTTGGCCTTGGCGGCATCGGCCTTGGCCTTGTCCGCGTCTGCCTTGACCTTGTCCGCGTCTGCCTTAGCCTTGTCCGCGTCTGCCTTGGCCTTAGCGGCGGCGGCATCAGCTTCGGCCTGTTTTTTCTGCTCCTCTGCAAGGCGGGCCTTTTCTGCATCAGCCTCAGACTGGGCGGCATCGGCCTTTTCCTGCATGTCATCGGCCTCACGCTCTTTTAAATCAACCATATCCTTTCGGACATCGATTCCCTTGTCATCTTCACCTTGAAGGGACTTGACGACGTTTTTATCAGAAATAATCGAGGTGTCAATCGTGCTCAAACCAGTGAAATCAGAGAGAGGAATTACAATTTGGGTTTTTCCCGGCCAGTCAGCGTAATTTGTGGAAAGACCGACACTTGAGGCCGTAAGGTTGTCCAAGACGATTTCTTTGTACTTTGACTTGTAGTAGTCAAGATTACCGCGATAAACGGCGTTGTAGACAGTAACGAAAGTTGCAATGGTATCGGCATCCCGCATTGAATAACCGTAAGCCGAAGAAAGATAAGCGGAAAGGATACGGCGAAGGTTAGTGATATGATCAACAGAAGCCCCCTTACCGATTATAAAAATATCAGCGTCAAACTTTTCTTTTGTGTTAGGATCCACCGCATGAATAACAGCATAGCGATCCCTGGCACCAATAAGCCCATTGCTGTCAGGATTTGCCTTTAGCTGATTGCCCAAGGCAGAACCAATGCCTCGGATTTGCTCTATAGAATTGATAACCGTATGAGGGCCAGAATAGTTCCTGAAGACAATATCACTGGAATTAGGCGCATTCTGAAGCTCACTCCGGTCTACTTCAAGGGCCGCTAAATTTGCCGTGGCAAGAACGGCAAATAAGGATATAAATGCCTTTTTTAGCACTTTTTTTTTGTTCATTAAATTCCTCCTGAAAAAGAACGTTTTAGATTATATCACAAAGACAAATGAATGTCATTTTTTTTCGAGACTTATCATTTTTTCCAGCGTTTTTCTAGCATAATCCTGAATATTTTTGTCATAGCTGGGGAAAAACATGTGGGTCAAAATATTTTTGCCCCGGCGGTTCAGGGCAGGACGACCCATGTAGCGGCAAATATTGTAAGTCGCGTCGCAGATTGCCTTCAGCATGGAAGTGTCGGTCATCTTAACCCGGGTCAAAAGCAGCTTTTCCAAAGCAAGGAGGACAAACCCTTCCTCGTCATAGCCAGCCTCACCGGCGAAAGTAATTATTGAAAGAAGCTGGGAATCATCAATTTCTGCAGAAAGAAGCCTGTAATAATAAAGAGAAAATTCCCGAGTGCCAGTCCTTGACATGAGGTAAAGCAAATTCTGGGTAAAAACGGCGTTTTCGGCAAAAAAATTGGAATCACCAAGCTCCGCCGAATTTGAGGGAAGGGTTGTATAAGCGGAAATACAGTTTTCGGCCTCGCTTTTCAGCAGTTCCAGATATTCCGCCTCCTTTTCGCCGTAGTCGCCTTTCTTAAAGCTCTCGGAGATTTCAGCCATTTTGCTGTTGGAAAGTGGCCTGACACCCAGATTAACGGCCGTAGGATCAAAATCCACGGCTGAGACATAAGAAATAGGCTTTCCATCATCTTTTTTTTGCTTTTTCTTCAGATTCTGGTTCATAAGGAAGGCCTTCATTGTCCAGTCCTTCATGCACAGGACAATGTAATTCTTGTCAGTGTAAGAAATTGAATTCCACTTATCGGCAGGGGGCAGAGTGGCGACGTATAAAATCTTTCCGTCCTCGCTGAACTCGCAGGCACTATGGCTTCCGCTGATAAAATATCCTGCGCTGCTTGCACGGGCAGTTTTAAAATCCTTGGGTGCGATGGAGCCGACCTGAAAACGATTCAGAATTTTACCGTCCCGCGTGTCAACCACAAGAGCTTCTGTTCGGCTACCGTTCTGAAAAAAGAAAACTGCATTTTCACTTTCGGAAGAATAACAGATTTTAAATGCACCGCCCGTATTTCCCGAGCCGACAACCCACTTGGACACTGCACCGTCATTTTCAACGGCTACAAGTCCGATGGCACCGTTCTTCAAAGAAATCAGCACCCCTTTTTCGCTAGACTCAACGGACGAAATCACCCCGGAAAAGGTGATATCTTCCATCCTCTTGCCGAAAGGACTGTAGCGGGTGGCCACGCTCTGATTGTTCTTCATTGCCTTTAGGAAGAGAAGGAGAGAACCGTCTTCCAAGGCGCACACAGGGAGATTTCCCAGCTCCGACGTTTCCCGCTTCCACTTGCGTTTTCCGTCAAGACCGTAACAGGCAATATTTTTTTTGCCATGGACAAAGACCCTGCCGTCACGCCCTACAATCGGCGACGCGGCAACAGGAAACTGAGTGTTCGCAGTCCACAAAGTAAGGCCAGAGGGATTCACCAGATTCAGCTTGGAACTGTCAGTAACCACATACAAAAAATCCCCGAAGGAAGATATGTAGGGGGTAGGCTTTCCCCTGACGCTCCTCTGCCAGATGACGTTTCCCGCGCTGGTACAGGCAGAAAGAAGCCGGCCGTCGCTCATCAGGGCCACTCCGTAGGAAGTGTCAAGGCAGCGGGAAACAGCTTCGCCTCCGACGACAGCCTGCCATGAAGGCTCCTCAGTGCTCAAATCAACCGTGCGTAAAGCCTTCTGCGAGAAAATGAGAAATGAGGAATTAGAAATCAGGAATGTAAGGATAAATGCCTTTATGATATTTTTTTTTGCTTTTGGGAGGAAGATGCCTATACTTTTCCATTTTTCATTTTCCATTTTCATTTTTCCTTATTACTCAGTGTACTCGAAATTCGCCAGAGATTCTATGTGGGCTGTATGAGGATAAAAATCCAGGAGATAGAGCTTTGAGAGTTTGTATCCTGCTTTTACGAGAAAATGAGCGTCCCGGGCGTGGGTGCTTGGATTGCAGCTTACGGAGCGGATTTGGGGGATTTTTGACCGGCAGAGCCACTGGCAGACAGCCTTTTCCATGCCAGAGCGGGGAGGGTCAATCACCACGGCTTCAAAAGTACCGTTGTTGGCAATGTAATTTTCCGCGCTGAATTTAATCCAGTTCTCGCCGCTCATTCCGAAACTCTCGTGATTCTTGCCCCGGAGGTTTTCCTCGGCAAAGACGATTGCGTCCCGGTTATGCTCCACCATGCAAACCTTGTCGAAAAAATCCGCAAGGAAGACAGAGAAAGTGCCGCAGCCGGAGTACATGTCCAGCAGGTTTCGGCCTCCCATGTTGACCGAGATTTCTGAAATCGTTTTTTCAAGGACAGAAAGGTTTGACTGGAAGAAGCCCTGAACATCGAAAACGATTTTTTTACCGGAAAGGCTGATTTCACAGCGGTTATTCTGATTCAGGGTAGTTCCCGCAAAGTGACGGTTGGACTGCAAGCGGAGCTTTTCTTTACGTCTGGAACTTGCTCCCTGCACTTTGATTTCTTTTTGAGCCTTTTCCCGCTCCTGGGCGACGATAACTTTATTTACAGAAGGATTTTGCGAGAAAATGCCATCCGTTATGACCCGCTCATCTCCGAAAATGTGGACACGGCCCCGGGGCCTGTCAGCTTGAGCCGTATTTTTTAGATAGCCGTTGATTTCTTCCGTGGCGATGGGACAGCTTTCAAGACTGATGATTTCATTGCTCATTTTTTTGTTGAAGCCGCCGTCGGTGAGCTGAATACGGGCGCGGTAATTTTTGTCTCCGGCCGAAAGAACTTCGATTGGCGGGCATTGGATTCCCTCACGCTCGAAAGAGTCTTTTAAAATCGCTTTCCTTAGCTCAATCTGGTATTCAGAATCAATATGCTGCAAGTTACAGCCGCCGCAAGAGCCGTAAAGAGGGCAGAAGGGCTGGACACGGTGAGGGGAAGGCGTGATGATTTTCGTGATTTTCGCAAGGTCGTAGTCTCGGAAAGACTTAGTGATTTCGATTTCAAGATCTTCATCAGGAAGGGCATAGGGCATAAATACATTCTTTCCGTTTACGCGGGCAAGACAATCCCCGCCGGCGACCATTTTTTCAGTGCGAATTATACAAGACATTGCATGAGTATAACAAAATCTTACAAAATCTGCTAGATTTATTTGAAAATGAGCCAAAATAAGCCACGACTGAAAAGTTATAGGCTATCAACTTTTTTACGGACACATACACGATGGAAAAGAATTCATCTCCCTTGTCGCCGTTCTTGTACCACCAGTCAACGGCGGCGGAATTCTCGCAGAACCGCTCGAACAGTTTTTCAGGCGCGCTCCTTGTTTCTGCGGAACTAAGGTAGCCTGTGTAGACATTTTTCTTGAACTCGCTTTGTATTTTTACAGCCGCATCGTAGGTAAAGAGCGAACTTTGCGGAATGAAAAAAGGCTTTTCGCTTACCGTCTCCAAGCCCAGAGCCTGATTCAGGCCGGCATCCTGGGACATTGCAAAGCGGAAGCTGTGGCGGAGTTCGTCAAAGTTGTTTATGACAAAGGCATACCAGTTCTTTATCGAAAGTTCCAGCAGTTTTTCTTGATACAAAAATTTTCCTTCGTTGGCAAAAAGCTTTCCCAAAATCGTTACTGCGAGCGAACCGGGAAGTCCTTCCGAATACTCCGAGCCGTCTTTTCGCTTTCCAGTGATAACAGTCCTGAGCCTCTCGTAAGTGATGTCGCGGCAGATTGAGTTTTCATTGTTGGTGCAGAGAATGAAGCGGCGCTTTCCGCCGTCTTCCGCATTGAGCTTGAGAACAGCGTGCCCAGTTGTGCCAGAACCAGCGAAGAAGTCCAATACAGTTGAAAATTGAGAATTGAAAGTTGAGAGTTGGAGAAAGTCTTTTATCAAATCTATTGGTTTTGGGTTGTTAAAAACTTTTTCACCAAAGATTTCTTTTAATTGTGCAGTTCCATTTCCGCTACTGTACTCAGGCTTGTAGAAAATAGACTTCGCTTTTTTTGTTGGCAAATCCCCTAATTCTGGGCGTTGTTTCTTATAGATAGAGAAGTTACCATTTTCTTCAGAAATTATAACATTAAACTTTTCATTTCTGAATTTTTCTTTGCTCCATCTCCATGACATTTCTTTTCCATCTGTGACAGGATATAACTCAGTTGAATTTTCAATTTTTTCATCAATACTAAAAGTTCCATCACTAGAAACATAAATTGGAAAGAAAAGATTCGGACGTTTTTCTCTTGGTGCATTAACTCCTGTTGATTTTAAATTAGCACCTTTCTTAAAATATCCGATTTCATCTTCTTCCCATTTTGAAAACTCATCATCACTTTCATCTATCTTAAAAAAGCCTAGATTCCCAATAGACTTATTTCTTGCATACACAAGAGTGTATTCATGAGTACCTGCAAATCCATATTCATCTTGATTGCCTTTTAAATTCATAATGGTTGGAAGACTTGCAACAAAGTTTTCTTCACCAAAAATTTCATTGCAGATTACTCGTAAATCAGATTGTTCATTATCATCAATTGAAATAAAAATGAATCCATCATCTTTTAACAATAATTTTGCAATTTCTAATCTCTTTGAAATGAAACTGCACCACTTTGAATGGCGGAACGAATCGGCGGAATCAACGAAATCATCATCGTAGATAAAATCCTTGTTGCCCGTGTTGTACGGCGGGTCGATGTAAATCACGTCGATTTTGCCCTTGTGTGTTTTCTCCAGAAGTTTCAGAGATGCGAGGTTGTCGCCCTCCAGCAAAAAGTTTAGCTCTCCGTTGTTGTCTACGAACAGCTCTTTTTCTTCCGTCAACACAGGCAGATTGTTTTCAAGTTTTTCGTCAATCGCTTCCTTGTGTTCTTCAAAAATAAGTCCGTATTTCTGACCGTTGATTTCTGCGCTTAGTTCGTTCAAATAGACTGCAAGATTTCGCGCATTTTCATCGTTAAGTGATTTGTTCAAAAAAGCGCGAATCTCATCAATGTGATTGAGCAGTACTTCCCTCTTCTGTTTTGATATGTTCGTAGACATAAAAAGTTCCTTGTTATAAACAGTAAAAATACTGATATTACTTATTATATCAATAATATTATTGTTTTTACAGATTTCATTCAATAAAACATATCAAAATTCTTGCTTAAAATAGGAATTGTGATAGCATTACAGGAAGAATTCATAAAAAATCTAAAATACTACAGAAATCAAAAGGGCTTTTCGCAAGAAAAACTTGCAGAATCGTGTGATTGTGCAACTGGAACGATTGGCTGTATAGAATGCGGAAAGGCTATGCCTTCTTTTGAAATGATTGATAAAATTGCGGCGGCGTTGCAAATCCACCCTGCTGACCTTTTTCTCCGTAATGCGTCCACGACTGTCGCTGACACAAAGAATATTTTGCGCACTGAACTTATCCCGCAAATACAAGCGTTTGTAGAAAACAGATTGTAAAAAAATAGACTTCCTGTTTTAGTAGAAAGCCTATTTTTCTGCACAATAAAAATCAGATTCTGCTATTCTTGTTTTTATACGCTGTTGTACTAAAGATATTATCCCCGAAACACCAGCCGACCGCCGAACCACGTCGCGTGGACTTTGCCCGTGAGCGTCTTGCCCTCGAACACTGTCGCTTTGCCCTTGCTCTTGCCGTCCGCGCCGTGCACCGTCCACGCCTCGTCCTCGTCCACAAGCACAAGGTCAGCGCGAAGAGACGGACGCAACAGCCCTTTGCTCAAGCCCAAAATCTCGGCAGGATTCGCACTCATCAGCGCGGAAACCTTCGACAGCGAAAAACACTCCTCTTTCACCAAAACCGTATTCGCGGCGGCAAAAGCCGTTTCAAGCCCGACGAACCCGGGAGAGCCAGATTCTTTGTCGGCGACAGTGTGTGGCGCGTGGTCTGTCGAAATCACGTCGGCAGTCCCGTCGCGCAGAGCCTCGATGAGCGCACGGCGGTCGTCCTCGCTTCTGAGCGGCGGATTCACGATAGCGCGAAGTCCCTCGCGGCTGTCGGCAGTCAGCGCAAAATGGTGCGGCGTAACCTCGGCAGTAACCGTCATGCCCTCCGCCTTTGCCCTGCGAACCGCGTCAATCGAGCGAGCTGTGGAGCAATGCGCAATATGTACGCGACACCCCGCCGAGCGCGCAATCTCGATGTTCCGCTCAGTCGCCGTGTCCTCCGCAAGAGCGAGTAGCTCATTCGCCTGCCTGAGATTCTCGTCGATTTTTTCCTCAATCTCCGCACCCTCCGCGCCGCCGCTTTTGCGCAATGCGAGAGCCTCCGCACGATACGGCTTTGCTGCCTGTGCAAGCGCAACATCTTCGCTGTGGCAACTCACAATAATGCCATTCTGCGCCGCTTTCTCCATCGCCTCTCTCATTACCGCCGCACTCGCCACGTCGCGCCCGTCCTCCGTAATCACGGGAATTTTCTCGCTGTCGATGTCGTCCAAATGCGTCGTCTCCTTGCCCGAAAAATCGCGCGTCAAGCTCATCGTCTGAAACACCTCGCACAGCCTGCGGCTCTCGGCTTCTGCCTTAATCTGTGCGGCAAGCTCTGCGCTCGACACAACGGGAAGAGTGTTCGGCATTAAGACCACCGTCCCGAAACCGCCTGCCACCGCAGAGGCAAGCCCTGTGTCGAGGTCTTCTTTTTGCGTCTGCCCGGGATAGCGAAAATGAACGTGCATATCGATGAACGACGGCATAAGCGTGCGCCCCTCTGCGTTGAAAAGCTCTGCGTCAGGAGCAAGCGCACGGGCTTTTTCCTCAGCTGCATAATCGCCCAAGAACACCGCTTCAATCAGTCCGTCCGAAATCAAAATCGCGCCGTCTGCGTCCGTCTGTTTGTCCACAAGGTGCGCATTAAAAATCAAAGTTTTTTTCTCAGTTTTTTTCTCAACAGCCATAATTCCTCCAAAAACCGCATTGTCGGTATCGCTATTGTACACTTTGTCTTTCGACCTATGCAAGCACGCTCAGCGTGTTTTGTTCGCACAGCGTGTTTATCGTTCTTTTCAGCAGACTTTATTTTGCTTTACAATAGGGCTAACGGAGGGCAAAATGCACTATGCCGAGATTGCCTGAGCGCGTGCGGTTTCACAAGCAAGAAGACGGGGAGGTGAGTACGGTGTGCAGGGCATTTGAAGAATACGGACGGGAGCGAGAAGCAAAGGGTAAACTTGAGATGGCAACGAAGCTGATAAAAAAGAACAAGTTGCCGCTTGAAGACATCGCAGACGCGGCGGATTTGCCGTTGGAGCAGGTGCGGCGGATTGCAGAGCAGCTCAAAGTAGAGTAGAATAAAAATATGCAAACCGCAGCATTAGCAAATAACAAAAAGTGTACTCTTGCCGAATCGGCTTATCACGCCTTGAAATAATCTGCGACAGCAATCTTTTTAACAATATATTCTCACATAATCGCCCGTTTTGGTGCGTCTTTGATGTGTAAATGCGTCAGTGCTTTGACGCAAAAATCCCGCAGGGCTTGCTCTCCTTTTCGCTCAAGTCTTGCGGGAATAAAAAAATTTTGGGAGGAATGAAATGAAAAGAACATAGAAGTACCGTGGAGCGTGCTTGCAGAAAAAGATTACCGCTATATTGTGATGTATTTTTAGGGGACAAAGATGAGTGTAGAAAAAATTGAGTGTTTGATAATAATTGCGCTTCTTGCCGCGGTTGTGTATCTTATTGCGGAGAAAAAGGGCGTGAAGGCGGACAACATAAAAGAAAAATGCGGACGGTGGCTTTCGCTTCTTCTTGCCGAGGGCGAAAGGACAAAATCTCCGTTTTTTTATGCGGCAATCGTGGCTAATGTGCTTATTCTTTTTTACGATTCTCGTTATGGCTTTTTTTTTATTTCGATATGGTTTTTGCTGTCTATTTTTTGCGGTGTTTGGGCGAACTATAAAGGGTATTTCGGCATAAAGTATTTTGGGTTATCTTGGCTTGTTACGCCGTTTGTCGCGCTTTTTATGGTGAAGCACTTGGACGACAGGCGAGCGCAGGAACGAAAGGAAAATGCAGAGCGAAAAGAAAGAGAGAAACAGGAATGGGAAGAGCGATACGAAAAGCAGAAGCAGGAATGGGCGGCGGAAAAGACAGAGGCAAAGCAAAATCAAAAAAGCGGCGGCTATTTGGGGTGCTTTGGTTTTCTGTTTGTGCTTGCGATTGTGGCTTTGCTTGGCGCGGGGTTGTATCTTAAAAAAGGCTGCATTGATTACAACGGTGAATATGCGCAGAATCGCCTTGTGTATGCGGGCGAGGAATATGGCTTTTGTGTGCTGACGATGTTTTATCCGAATAACCGCATTGACGGCGCAAAAGGTTTTGCGATTACGAATATGACGCTGACAGAAGCTGTTGATTTTGCTCTTTCGCACAAAAAGGGCGAATATTATTCTTCGCTTACGCCATTTGCTGATTCAAAATATATTTTTAACAATTACAAATTGGTTGGGACAGGAAATAAACTGCTTGAAATGGGCAATTTGGGCAGTCTGGGAATGAAATCGTTTGAAATCGGAAAATATGGCTCATATTTTGTGATTGATAAAGGCGATGTGTCTTCAATGCTTGAAGAAGCACGGCAACAGCGGTAGAACGAGGGCGTAACACACGGCGACTTGAGGAAAATCGGGTCGCCGTGTTGTTTTCTGCGAAATTATTTTTGACCGAGTTCAACCGATTTCTCAAAAGCTGCCGTCGCCGCATTGATAACAGACGCACGGAAACCGCCTTCTTCAAGCGCAATCACGCCCTCTATCGTCGTTCCCGCAGGAGAACACACCGCGTCTTTTAGCTCGCTAATGCTCCGTCCATCTTCCAAGAACATCGCCGCCGCGCCCTTGAGCGTTTGAGCAGCATATACATACGCACTTTTTCGCGGAAGACCGAAACGCACCGCCGCGTCCGCCAACGCCTCGATAAACAAAAACGCATACGCAGGACCTGACCCCGACACCGCCGTAACGCCGTCCATCAGCTTTTCGCCGACCTCGTCCACACGACCCGCCGCGCTCAAAAGCTCTTTCACCGCCTCCGCATCTTCCTTTGTTGCGCTCTCCGTCTTGCAAAGAGCAATCATTCCCTCTCCGACCGTCGCAGGAATATTCGGCATAATGCGCACAATCTTCCGCTCACCGACCACCGTCGCAATCGTTTCGGTCTTCACGCCCGCCGCCATACTCACTAGCACGCAATCCGATTTCAAAGAATCCTTGATTTCGCCCAGCACGCCGCCGATGTACGCAGGCTTCACCGCCAAAAACACAAAATCCGCGTCCTTGACCGCCTCCGCATTGCCATACGCCGCCTTCACACCGACCGCCGTCGCAAAGTCCACCGCCTCGGTGTAGTTCGCCGCCGTAACCGTGATGTTCGCCGCACTCACGACCTTCGTCATCGCCTTGACGAGCGAGCCGCCCATCACACCGCACCCAATACACGCAATTTTCTTTTCCTGAATCTTGCTTTCGATTTCGCTCATAAGAAATCACCTCCAGTCTTGCCAAAATCGCGCATATTCTAGCATTTCTCGCCCCGCATTTCAATCAACGGCAATGCTGTTTTTTCCGCGATTTTTTGCAAATAGCCGTCGGTATCTTCCGTTCACATGCGGCGTGAATCGGGCTAGAATAAAATCCACACATCTCTTAAAGGAGCGGCACATGGACAAAATTGCAATCAGAATAAACGCGGCAGACATCGTGGCAGTCGCACTGCAAAATCTTTGTAAGGGAACGGCAGTTACCCTAGAAGCGCAGGACAATGCCAAAGAAATCACAGTGGAACTTGCCGAAGACATCACGCAGGGGCACAAATTTGCCCTTCGCGACATCAAAAAAGGCGAACATATCATCAAATACGGCTATCCCATTGGAGAGGCGACCGAGGACATCAAAGCGGGAACCCACGTTCACACGCACAATATCCGCACGCTGCTTTCGGATTCAGGCGAATACACCTACAGCGAAGAGGCGGCGAAAACGGCGGCACAATCGTGGCAGGAAGCCACCCGCGCCTTTCGCGAAAACGTGCCGAGTGTGCGCGTGTACAAGCGGCAAGACGGGCGGGTCGGCTCGCGGAACGAGATTTGGATTGTGCCGCTCGTGGGCTGTGTAAACAAGATTTCCGAAAAACTTGCTTTGTGGGCGAACGCACAATTTTGCGCAGGCGAGCCAAAACCGAGCATTGACGGCGGCGTGGAGGGCTTTTTTGCGTGGACACACCCCTACGGCTGCTCGCAAATGGGCGCGGACAAAGAAACCACCGCGCGCGTGCTTGCCGATTTGGTAAAACACCCGAATGCAGGCGGTGTACTGGTGGTGTCGCTGGGGTGCGAAGAAAATAATATCCCGTATTTCAAGCAGTTTTTGGGCGAATACGACGAAAACCGCGTCAAATTTTTGGTCACACAGGATTTCAGCGACGAAATTGCCGAAGGACGAAAGCTGTTGACAGAACTCAATGCGTATGCAAGCGGCTTTAAGAGGGAAGACGCTCCGCTCTCGTCGGTCGTGCTCGGAATGAAATGCGGCGGCTCGGACGGAATGAGCGGCATCACCGCAAATGCGCTCATCGGGCGCGTGTCTGACGCGATGACGGCGATGAATGCCCGCGTTATGCTCACCGAAGTGCCCGAAATGTTCGGCGCGGAGCAAATGCTGATGAATCGCTGTGTGGACAAGCCGACGTTTGAAAAAACCGTGAATCTCATCAACGGCTTTAAGGGCTATTACACCGCACATCATCAAGTCTGCTACGAAAATCCCTCGCCGGGAAACAAGGCGGGCGGCATTACCACGCTCGAAGACAAATCCCTCGGCTGCGTGCAAAAAGGCGGCAAAGCACCCGTGGCGGGCGTGCTCAAATACGGCGAGCGCATTGAAAGCGCGGGGCTGTCGCTTTTGGAAGGACCGGGCAACGACATCGTTTCCACCACCGATATGACCGCGGCAGGAGCGAACATCATTTTGTTCAGCACGGGACGGGGAACGCCGCTGGGCGCGCCGGTGCCGACGGTCAAAATTGCGACGAACCGCCCGCTTGCGCAAAAAAAATCGCTCTGGATTGACTTCGACGCTTCCCGCATTCTCACCGAAAAGAGCGACGACGTTCGCGACGCGCTCCTTTCGCAGATTTGCGACATCGTGTCGGGCAGAGCGCAGAGCAAAAACGAGCAGAACGGCTACCGCGAAATCGCAATCTTCAAAGACGGCGTTACGCTGTAATTTCTTTTAGGCAAACGGGAACGGTGCTTGAAAAAGATTCCGAAACAAAGGCACAGCCTGTTTTACAAAAAGATGTCATTATCCATACCAGAAATAGCAAGGGGCTTTAAGCCCCTTGTTTCAACAGGCATAGAAAAAAAATCATCAACTTCCGCAAAAATGCGTTTTTTGTGCACTAAACGGCTTGCCCAAGAAAAAAGCGGGTCGTTTTGTGCACTAAAGAGCGTTCCCAAAGCAAAAGAAAGCCGTTTTGTCCACAAATTTTAATCCCCATTTCAGAGTCGAGCATTTTAGCGCACAAAATGGCTTGCCCAGAAAAAAAGCGGGTCGTTTTGTGCACTAAACGGGAAAATTTTTTTTCACGTCGTTTAGAGGTGTTAAAAAAATCACACAAAAACGTCTGCTTCATCGCCGCATCTGCACCCGCAAAACAAAAATTGTGTGTTATACTAATTTTAAGAGGAATCCGATGGAAAACACACACAGCACAAAATCCAAAGACACCATAAGCCCGCTTGTCGCGTGGGCGTTCTCGCTTGGAACGGCGATTGGCTGGGGCTCGTTCGTGGTTACCACAAACACCTATCTCAAAAGCGCAGGCCCTGCAGGTTCGATTTTCGGGCTGCTCATCGGAGCGGCGGTTATGCTGATTATCAGTTTGAATTATCATTTTTTGATGAACCATTTTTCTGGCTCGGGCGGCATTTTTACCTATGCAAGCGAAGCCTTGGGCGCGGATTTTGGCTTTATTGCCACGTGGTTTATGGCGCTCACTTACATTTCGATTTTTTGGGCGAATGCCACCAGTTTGCCGCTGTTTGCAAAATATCTGCTCGGCGATTTTCTGCGTTTCGGCGCGCATTATTCCATTTTTGGCTACGAAGTGTATGTGAATGAAGCCGTGCTGTCCATTGCGGCAATGCTGCTCACGGGCGTGCTGTGCATCAATTTCAGGCGGTTTATGGGAAGGCTCAATCTGTTTTGTGTGCTGTTTTTTTCGATTGCTATCGCGGTGTGTTTTGTGGTGGCGATGTTCCGCGGCGGCACGTCAATCGACTTTGAGCCGTCGTTTGCGCCATCTTCCAGCGCATTTTCGCAGGTTTTGCGCATTGCGCTCATTTCTCCGTGGGCATTTATCGGCTTTGAGGGCATTTCGTGCGCGACGGGCGACTTTGGGTTTTCGCGAAAAAAATCGTTTGCCATTTTGCGCGCCGCAGTCCTTTCGGCAACCGCGCTTTATCTTTTTGTGATTTTGCTTTCCATTTCGGCGCACCCCGCAGGGTTCAAAAACTGGTTCGACTACATCAAAAATTGCGGCAGTCTGAACGGAATTGACGCGCTCCCGCCGTTTTTTGCCGCGCGGCATTACTTGGGCAATACGGGGATTGCGCTTTTGTTCGGCGCACTGTTCGCGCTCATCATAACGAGTTTTTTGGGGAACGTGATGGTGCTCACGCGGCTCATTGCGGCGGTGTCAAAAAAAGGGATTTTGCCCAAAAAATTCGGCGAACTCAATCGCGAGGGAATCCCAGCGAACGCCACAAAGCTCATCATCGGCATTTCGTGTTTCATTCCTTTTTTGGGGCGCACCGCAATCGGCTGGATTGTGGACGTAACGTCAATCAATGCCACCATCGTTTATAGTTTTGTGTCGTTGGCGGCGTGGAAGCTGGCAAAAAAAGAACACCGCGCAAAAGAAGAAGCGGCGGGTTTTTCGGGCTTGGTGCTGATGGTGCTTTTTGCGATTCTTTTGATTTTGCCCAATCTGTTTACCGAAAGCGCAATCGCGACCGAATCGTATTTTTTGTTCATTGCGTGGTCAATCTTGGGCTTTTTGGCGTTCCACAATGTGCTCGTGCGCGACAACGAGGGCAGATACGGGAAATCGTCGATTATCGTGTGGATTATCCTTTCCGCGCTCATTCTTTTTATGAGCCTTATTTGGCTGGCGGAGACAAACAAAGAGGCAATCGCGCACGTTTTGAGCGAAATCAGCGATTTTACGCACGGGCTTGCGACTCCCGAAGAATATATACAGGGCGAGGCGGAATATATGCGCCGCGCAATGACCGACATTCACGTTTCCAATATGCAAAGTTCTGTGGTGGTGATTTTGCTGTTTGCAATCCAGCTCATCATTATGGTGTCAAATGCGATGATTGTTTCAAAGCACGATGCCGAGCGCGCAAAAGCCACGAATATCGCAAATACCGACCCGCTCACGGGCGTAAAATCCAAACACGCCTTTTTGGAATACGAAAACCGAATCAATGCGCGCCTGCAATCGGGCGAGAAGATAGATTTTGCCGTGGTGGTGTGCGACGTGAACGGGCTCAAGCAGATTAACGACACGCTCGGGCACAAGGCGGGCGACGCATACATTCAGGAAGCGTGCCGCTTGATTTGCACGCTGTTCAAGCATAGCCCCGTGTTTAGAATCGGCGGAGATGAGTTCGTGGCGATTTTGAGCGGAACTGATTTTGCTGAACGAAGCGAGATTATGAAAAAACTGAACGCACAGGCGGAATCAAACCGCGACAATAAATCTGGCGTGGTGGTTTCGGCGGGCATTTCGGATTTTTGCAAAGACGAAGATTTGTCGATTTTGACGGTCTTTGAGCGCGCAGACGCACTGATGTACGAGCGCAAAAAAGAACTCAAAGGCTTACGATAAAAGCACGGCTTACGAGAGAACAAGAGCAAACGGCAAAAATATGCCGATACTCAAAAATATGATAGTTCATATTCGTGTTCTTTTTGTGTGCCACGGCAATATTTGCCGCTCAACGATGGCGCAGTCAATGTTTACCCAGATGATAAAGCAGCGCGGAATCGAAGAGCGGTTTCTCGTCAATTCTGCCGCAACAAGTACCGAGGAAATCGGGAACGGAATGTATCCAAAAGCGCGCGAGTGCCTTATTCGCAATCACGTTGAAATCGTAGTTCATCAAGCCGTGCAGATAAAAAAAGAAGATGCCCAAAAATACGATTGGATAATCTGTATGGACAATCAGAATATGCACAATGTGCATCGGATTTTGGGCGACAATGCGGTGTATGTAACGCCAGTGGACGTGCGCCACATTTTTCAGGAAGACCCTGCTTCTCCGTATTCGTCCAACGGAATGATAAAAGCGCGGGTGTGCAAGCTCTTGGATTTTACGGGATACGGCGCGGAAATCAGCGACCCGTGGTATTCGGGCAATTTTGCGCTAACCTTTGCCGAAATCAAGCGCGGGCTTGAAGCATTGCTTTCAATGGTCGATTAAGAGCCTGAAACACAGCGCGAACGGCGGTTGCAATCATCAGCGGCACAAAAACGCCGTCGATGGTCTGCGGGAACTTTTCGCGAAAAATCAGCACAAACACACACAGATACGCCGCGGCTAAAAAATATCCCGAAAGCACGCGCGATGGTTTTTCTCTTACGCAAAACACCGAAGCAACGGCGTTTGTGGGAAGCAGCCACAAAAAATTGAGATTTCCCCCCACAATGCCGCTCGGTGCGCTCAGCGAAAACACGAGCACGAGAAATCCCACAAATCCGCTCACAAAAAAATACAGAATGTCAAACGCCGCCATTGAACTCGAAACGATTTTTGCTGCCTGTATAATGGACTGCTTTTTTTTGGCAATCACAAAAAGCGCAATCTCCAACACCGTACACACAACCGCGCAGATTCCAATCGCCTGAAAAAAATACGCTGGCGCATTTGGTGAAAACCGCACGATTGTTTCTCCCTTTTTTTTCGCGCTCTTCGGCACTTCATCGGCAATGCGGGCGGTGCTTTTTACCAGCGGCACGATTTCGCCGTTCGCCTTTGTTTTGGACACGGCAATAATGCTCCGAAGCACGTCGGGCATAAACGCCATATCGAGCAATTCGGCATCGCGGTCTGCCGCACAGCCCAAAAAGAGCTTCGCCGCCGTGTTTGCCCACGGATTTTCGCTCAAATGCGCCGTGATGAGAGAACGGTACGACAGCGGAGAAGCGGATTTGCGCAAAAAATGATTGTCGGCGATTCCCGTTGCCCACACGAGCTTGAGCACCTCGAGCACGGCTGTGGCGCAGTTGTTTTTTACGGGGTCGTATTTTTCGGCGCGGTTTGCCTCCTCGGTTTTCCAGAGCAAATACGAATAGATTTTCTCTTTTTCCTCGTGCGTTACGTTGAGTTTCTGCTCAATGCACAGCCGATTTTGCACTTTTTGGTCGAACGAGAGCACGTCGCTGAACCTTGCCGCACCTGCAATGCACTCCGCTTTTGAAAGCAGCGCGCTCAAAAGCACTTCGGGATTGTCGATATTGGGAATTGCGCCGAACGTAAAAAGTTTGTCGATATTTTTCACGGGGTCAGACACGCGAATTGCAGAATGCCCGAATGTTTGATATACCGCTTTTCCCGGATTGAACGTGATAACAGAAATCTCGGCAAGGCTTGAAAGAGCGCGGCGCGTAACGTCCTGCGGATAGGGCGAAATATACGCCGTGTTTTCTGCCGCGTACAAAAAGACGGCACACAGAAACACCGCACAAAAAGAAACCGCGGTCTGTATTTGCTTCATCGCTTTCATCATAAACATCATCGGCATTTCTCCCTTTTCGCGTCATTGTGCGCTTTCTGTTATTCCTGTGCTTCTATCTTCTGTAGGCATTTTGAAAAGATTATCGGGCGAGGCAAGATAATGACACACAAGCCGCAGAACAACTGTTTTGGGCAAAAAAATATTTTTGAGCGCAAAACAACTGTTTTGTCTGCCCTGCAAAGTGTTTTCGCTTCGCAACAACTGTTTTTTGCTCAAAACTCAAGTGTTACCCGTAAAAAACAACTGTTTTTTGCGCCCTGCAAATTGTTTGGGCAAAAAAACAACTGTTTTTTGGTCAAAACACGAGTGTTGCCCGTAAAAAACAACTGTTTTTTGCGCCCGCCAACTGTTTGGGCAAGAAAACAAATGTTTTTTGCTAAAAAACATCTGCCGTTTCTTCATCACAAAATCGTGGCGATAAAAGCGGCGCTCAAGCCCGAAAGAATCGCCGTGCCAAGCACGCTCACAGGCACAAACGAACTGAACGAGAGCGCACCGAACGAAATCGCAGTCGTGGCAAACGAAAGCACAATCGCCGCCGTTTCTTCGCGGTTTTCGCGGTGCTCTGTGTGATAGATGATGTAGTCAAGCCCCAAGCCGAACACCAAAATCATTCCCGTAACGGCAAAAAACTCGATATGAGCGCCTTTGAGCGCAAACACCGCCACAATCGCCGCCACGCTCAAAAGCGGAATGGAGGCGATTTTGAGCGATTTTTTCAAGCCGTAGCATTTGAACAGCACGGCAAAAATCACCAGATACGCCAGCGCAAACACCGCCGCGATAAAGTGCGTGAGCTCATTCAAACCAGCGCTGATTGACGCAACCTTGTTTTCAAAAAACACGCCGTCTTCTGCTTTCGCCAAATCCGCGTAAAAGGCGCTGTCGGTCATCTTTGACGGCACGATGAGCGAATAAAATACGCCGTCCACCTCGCCCACATACAGCGAAGAAAGCACGCTTTGGATTGACGCGGGGATTTTTTGGAAATCCGTTTGCTCGTCAATCCGAAAAAAATGCTCTTTTTCTGCATAAAATGCACTGCGCAAAGCCTCGCTGCTGCTTTCGTCGAAGCCCAAATAGGCGTGTTGCTCTTCAAGCAATGCCAAGAGCGATTCGCACGCGTCCAGCGACGCTTTTTGACTTTTGACGGACGGAATAAATCGCGTTGCGCATAAAAATCCCGTTTCTCCTCTCTCTTTTATTTTTTGGCACAGCGCTTCTTCTTTTTCAAGCACGCTTTCTGCGCTCTTTCCCGACACGATAAGATAGCTTGCGGGGCTGTATTCCAAGATTTTATATGCCAAAATCGTATCGTCTTTGAGTCTGCCTTCCATTTTGTAGAGCGCGCTGATGTCGTTTTTGATTTTCACCGTGTCTTTTTTGCTGATAATCACGCAGGCGCACACAACAGCGAGCGCAATCGGCACGGCGCGGGAAATGCGGCGCGGAATGGAGGCGGAAAAGCGGGAGATGAGCGGAATCGTGCGGTTTTGGGGAGCGGGGAGCGGCAAGAGCGGAAAAAGACCGACCGCCGTCAAGAATGTGCTGAGCATTCCCGCGAACGAGAAGACTGCCATTTGCTTTATCAAGCCGAACGGCGCAAAGAACAGCAGCGCATAGCAGATTTCGGTGGAGATAAGCGACAGAAAAAGTCCTTTGAACAATTTTGCGCGAATATCTCTGCCCGTTTTGAGCGAAGTCCCTGTTTTCCAGTTGATGAAAAAATGCAGGCTGTAGTCAATCGACGAGCCGACGAGCGATGTGCCAAAGACGAGCGCGAGCGTGTGGATTTTGCCGAAGACCGCGTGCGTTGCCGCCAGTGCCGTCAGCGCCGAAAGCACGATTGCCAATAGCGAAAACGCAATCGGCACGCCGCTTTTAAACACGCCGAGCAGCAAAAGTATCACCGCCGCCATACTGACTGCGGAAATCACCGATATTTCGCCTTGTGCGCTCGAAGAACTTTGGTAGCTGTGGAACGGAGTGCCGTAAAACACAAAGCGCACGCCGTCTTTTTCGCGCGGCAAGCACACGCTTTTGATGAGCGGCACGGCATTTTCTTTGCTCGCGAGCCGTGCGCCCTGTTCGCTCAAATCAGCGCGAATCATCACATACCACACGCCTTCAAATTCCCGCGCCAGCACGCCGTCTTTCGCGCTCATCTTAACGCCTGAATCGCTCACTGCCGAAAGATAATCCTCAATGCAGGATTCCGAAAGCATAAACGGGTCGTTTTCAATGTCGTCCAAGCCGAGCAGCGAAAACCCCGAAGCCCGAGCGAGCGCATTTTCTGCCGCGAGCGCCGGATTTTCACGGATTGCGTTTTGTTTTTCGCGGCTCTGGAAAAAATAGCGATATTCTTTTATAAAATCCCTGATGTCGTCCATTGCCGAAATGTCCGCGCTCATCGTTATGGTTTTGAATTGCGGTTTTCCGTTGAGTTCGGCAAACACTGCTTGGGCGGTGCTTTTGGCTTTCTGAAAATCGGTATGCCCCACAAGGATAAACACATTTTCTGCGGCGGTCTTGGAAAGCGCGGTATCAGCGGCGCGCAATGCCCTGCTGGACGACGTGGCGGGGAGCATATTCAAGAAATCTGCGTCGAAGCGGAACTTTTTTTGCACCGCTACGGACACGATAAGCGCGGCAAAAACGAGGGCGTGGAAAAAAAGCCATAATCTGAAAAAAAAGGCATTGTCTGTCAGCTGTATTTTCATATTCCGTCCCGAAATGGTTAGTGCGTTTGGTTGGCGAACGTGTACAAAATCGTGTCGCCCGAAGCCTGCGTCACTTTTACGCGGTCGAACGTGTCGGAATCTGGATTTCCCCACATTTCAATCGTGCTCAGCGCGCTTTTTATCGTGGCATCTTTTGGCTCAAGCTGCAAATGCCACGTTTCGCCCTCATCGGCAAAATCCACCGCGAAATTCGTGTTGAGCGCGTCTTTGTTGCCCAAAAAAATCGCGGAAATCGTATCGGCAACGCTCATAAACACGGCGTTCGAGCTGCCGTCCATTTTGGTGGTTTTTCCGTCGGCGGAAATCTGGATAAGTTCGGTTTTGTTTACCTTCATCGTGCTTTTGAACGGCTTTTCGGTTCTCCATTCAATGCCGTTTTCATCAATGCGGAACGTGCCCGACGACAAAAGCGGCTTTTTGAGCGCCTTCGCGGTTTTCTCCTGCGAAAAAGTGCCGGAAGTTACGCGGTGCGCGGTGAGTTTTTCGCATAATTCGTCGAATGTAACTGCATTCATCGGAAACACCAGAAAAAAGACCAAAGAAAAAATTAAAAATCTGTGCATAAACGCAATTATATGATTTTTGAAATGCTTTTGAAAGATGTTTTTTTGTCATTGCCGTACTTGATACGACAATCTATTTTCTGAGCGCATATTTTTTTCGTTTTCTGCGCCAAACACCATTCGTTCTGCGAGCGAAAGAGATTGCACGCTTATTTCGCAGAAGTCGTTTTCTCCCCTCGAATCATTGCGATGTTTCTTAAATAAATTTTTGATTTTTAACAATAAAGCCATAGGTTTCACCAACATAAAAAATTTCTTGAACACTTGAATAAACGGTTTAATTCATCTGCAATTCTTTTGCAGCATAATCATACTTTTAGTATAGCACGTTTTTTTTCAATCCGCATTTTTTTCTACCTGTTGCACATTTGTCGCGAGAATGATATAGTTCTTTTCCGAAAACTTTTGAGAAAATAAGCTTTTGGCAAAACGCCATTGGCGATGTTGGGGGAAAAATGCTAAAAGGTCGAAGCCTTATTCAGCCAAGTGATTTATCGGTCGGAGAGATTGAAGAGATTTGTTCGTTAGCGGAACAGATGATTGTTGACCCTATTGCTTTTAATGATGTGTGTCGCGGGAAAATTCTTGCGACACTTTTTTTTGAGCCGAGCACCCGCACTAGATTGAGCTTTGAAGCCGCAATGCTGCACTTAGGCGGCGCGGTCGAAGGCTTTGCGGACGCTTCCTACACGTCGAGCACCAAAGGAGAAACCCTCGCCGACACAATCCGCGTCGTGTCAAGCTACGTCGATGTCATCGCGATGCGAAGCCCAAAAGAAGGCGCGGCTCTCGTAGCCTCCCAGTATTCGCCCGTTCCCGTCATCAACGCAGGCGACGGCGGACACTTCCACCCCACGCAGACGCTCACCGATTTGCTCACCATTCGGCGATTGCAGGGCGGATTTGAGGGGCACACTATCGGCTTTTGCGGAGACCTCAAGTTCGGGCGCACCGTCCATTCGCTTGCACAGGCGATGAGCCGCTATCCGAGAAACAAGTTCATCTTTATCAGCCCGAAAGAACTTTCTGTGCCTGAATACATCACCGAAGACATCTTGAAGCCTGCGGGAATCGAATACATCGAAACCGAAAAGCTCGAAGACGTAATCGGCGACCTCGACATTTTGTATATGACGCGCGTGCAAAAAGAGCGGTTCTTCAACGAACAGGACTACATTCGCCTTAAAGACAGCTACATTTTGAACAGCGCGAAGATGAAGCTGGCAAAAAGCGATATGATTGTGCTGCACCCGCTCCCCCGCGTGAACGAAATCGCCGTTGAAGTGGACAACGACCCGCGCGCCGCGTATTTCAAGCAGGTCAAATATGGAATGTACGCGAGAATGGCTCTTATCGCCAAATTGACAGGCGCGCTCTAACACAGCCAGAGGCTGTTTTTCCAAACCATAAGCTGTGTAAAATGGCTATGGCAAATATTACTAAACACGCTGTGCGTGAGGAGAAAAAGAATGTTAAACGTAGATACAATAAAGAACGGTCTTGTTATTGACCACATCAAAGCAGGCTACGGTCCCAAGATTTTTCACTGGCTCTCTCTGGACGACGCGCCGTTTTCCTGCGCGCTGATTATGAATGTCGCGAGCAAGAAGAGCGGGCGCAAAGACATCATCAAAATCGACAACATCATCAATATTGATTATTCAGTGCTCGGTTTTATCGACCCCGATATTACGGTGAATGTGATTAGCGATGAGAAAATCGTGCGCAAAATCAAGACGACGCTGCCAGAGCGCGTGGAAAACGTGATGAAGTGCCGCAATCCGCGCTGTATCACGATGACGGAGTTTTATCTGCCGCAGGTGTTCCATTTGGCGAATCGCGAAAAGGGCGAGTACCGCTGCAAATACTGCGATTCGACGTATATCGCGGGCTCTAGCGAAGCCAGCTTTGTGGAGAGAAAGCATACCTTCGCCTCTCAAGACGCATAAAAGCTCTGCTTGAGAAGCAGCCGAAACTGTGCTATCATATTTCTATGGACGAAAAGCAGTTGGCGCGGCGGCAGAGAATCCTTGAAAAAATCCAAGAGTTCACGTTGATGGACGTAGGGAGCGACGGCATAGCCGTAAAATTGCGAAAGCAATTTTAGCGAGTCTCGGACTTGATTTATCAAGTCCGTTCTTTTTTATGACCGTCGCTTTTGACAACGATATTCCCTGCACGCAGTACGTTCTGCGCATTATTATGCAAAACGATACGCTTATCGTGAAGTCGGTCAAGACGCAGTACGAAATAAAGAGCTTGCAGGGGCGGTCGGTTCGCCTCGATGTACGCGCAGAAGATTCGAGCGGCAAAATCTACGACATCGAGATACAGAACTTGGACAGCGGAGCGGGTGCGCGGCGTGCGAGATACAATTCCGCGCTGATGGACGCTGACGCGACAGTGCCGAAGATGGACACGGAGAGCCTGCCCGAAACGTATGTAATTTTTATTACCGCGAACGATGTTTTGGGTAGCGCGCTTCCGTTGTATCACATTGACAGATATGTCAGAGAACAGTCTTTCAAGCCTTTCAATGACGGCGCACACATCATCTATGTGAACGGGAGCTATCGCGGAGAAGACGCAATCGGCAGCCTTATGCACGATTTTTCTTGCAAGAAGGCTAGTGACATCAAGAGCGGCGTGCTTTCAGACAAAGTGCGCCACCTCAAAGAAAGCGAAAAGGGGGTTGGGAATATGTGCAAAATTATGCAAGATTTCGTTATGGAAGAACGGGCAGACGCGAAAGCGGAACGCAATGTTGAATTTGCAAAGAAATTGCTCAAGCAAAATAGAATGACGATAGAGGAAATCGCTGAAATAACCGAGCTTCCGCTGGAAACTGTAAAGCAAATTGCAGAAAAACATTCTTGATTTTCCCATCAATAGCGGCGCACCAATCGCAAGACAGGTGCGCCGTTCTGTGTGTTCCGATGAGCCTAATCAGCTCACTCGTGTCATCGTGCAATTACATTTCGGGCACGTCATACCCGAAGCAAACGACGTGCGTTTTCTGGTACGGCAGCGCATACATTCGTATGTAACAAGCGCCTTGCCCGTTACGTTTTGCATATACACCCCGCACCGCGGACACGGCATAGACGACGCAAACGCCGTGCGCTTTCTGCAATGACATTTCTGGCACTCAAATGTATAACTACTCATAAAGATTCCTCCTATAAAAAATACCAAAATTCACCCGTCAGCCCTGCTTGCAAAAGCCTTGCAGAACCGACATACTGCGCTTTATGAATCGCTTGCTAACTTGCCTGCAAGCCAGCCGAGCGTTCTCGTTTATTGCACTTTAAGCACTCAAAAGTCCTTGTTTCCATAAGCAATACTCCTTATTACATAGTCTCAATTTCTTTAAGTTGTTTATCGAACTCTGCTTTTTGCGTTTGCAACACCTCAAGTGTTGCCTTTTGTTTCTGGATTTCAGCTTCCTTGTTTGCCTTGTTTGCTTTGCATTCATTCACCGTTTTTTCCAAACCACCTAAGAACTCGTCTTCAACTTCTTTTTTTATCCGTTTCGTAACTGTTTCAATACAGGCATTGAGCGAATCAAGCACAGATGATGCAGAAAAAGAAGCGTCAAAATCATTTATCGCTGCTTTAATTGTTTCTTTTTTTGAATTTGACCAAAAGCCCAAATCTGAATTCCAGAAATCGCCATTAAAGATTTTTTCACCCGACAAATCGACATCATCATTGATATGTACCGTAACTTTTGAGCGAATCGCAGAAATGAAATCGCTATAATCAAAGTCATCAAGATATTTCTCTGCCATTTCCGCAATATCGTCAAAATACTTTTCTACAAACTTCTTCAGCGATTTTCGCAATTCATTGCTTTCCTCGTCTCTCATTCGTTCCAAATTGCGTCTGAGCTTAATTTGCTGTCTGTCAATCTCGTTTTTTACGCCGCTGAGCTTATCGCGCCCAAAAAGCCCCCCAGTGCTATCAATCGTCGCCCCCATCTTTTTGCACGCTTCTGAAACAGTATCTTCCATTTTATGTTTCAAGGCTTTTGCTTTATCAAGGCATTCCTCTTGCACACTTTCTTCAAATCGCTCCAATTTTCTGCCCATTCGCTTTTTAGCTTTTTCCACAGCTTCAAGTTTCTCGTCTAGCTCAGAATCGGGCATTGAAAGCACTTTGAGCGAATTGCTTGCGTCGCTCAAGGCTTTTTCAAGTTCCACCTTTTTGTTTGTTCCAGCGGCGCGAATTTCGTTCTTTGGCTTTTTGAAAAGTATTTCGCCTTTTTCGTTCTCTATCATATCAATGACTTGTTGCGAAAGCGTGTCGATATGACTTTTTTCGCGAAATTGTGGCTGTGAACTTATCTCAAAGTTATCGCAAAAGCGCGCCCAATCGCTTTTGTATGAATTTTTCGCTTCAATTTTGCTCATCGGCAATTCAGAAAGCAGTGCCATTCCTGCAGAAAGAAGCACGGGCTTTGTTTCTTTCAAAATCTCCACAAGAGAATCGTCTTGACATTCGCGGCAGGCTTTTCGGATTTCGTCTTCCACATACGTTTGAATCACACTCTCGTCTTCGCCGTTCATATACGGAATATCGTATTTATTTATGCCGATAAGAACTTTGCCGATACCGCATTTTCGCACGTTGTCGAACAAAATTGCGTGGTCAGTCGAATCGAACGGTCGCCCTGCATACAGCATAACAAGCACAACATCAGCCTTGCTCAAAAACTCCTTTGTGCGCTCTTCGCGGGAAACAATCGGGTCATTCATTCCCGGTGTGTCCACAATTTCCACACCCTTGAGATAGTCTTTCGGAAAGTAAATTTTCACGGATTTTGTAATCGCAACAAATTTTCCGTCTGCGCCAACGTAATCAACAAGGTTTTCTATCGAATCGCTCTGCGTTTTTCCCAGATACTGAGAAAGAGAGTCGCCTAAACTCTTTGATTTTTCCCCGAGTTCCTGCGCAGCTTTTATCTTAGAATATTCCTTCTCATTGCCCTTAAAATCTTCTGCATTCTGCGAAGCAACCGCTTTTTGTTCTGCCCATTCGTCCGCAGTGTAAAATTCGGCGGTCAACTTCTTTTCTGCGCCATAAGTTACGACTGTTAAAGCCGCTGTCATTGGAGTAGTTGCCGATGGCAAAATATCGTCTTCAAATACAAACGCATTCAAAAACGTTGATTTGCCGCATTTCATCTGTCCAATAACGCCGATAGTAAGCACATCGCTTTCTATCTTTTTCACGATTTCCGCCGCACGCTCTTTGGTTATCCAACCAAACGCCGCTGCTTTTTCGGTAATTTTGAGGATTTCCTGTTTTTTCGCTTGAAAATCCTCAAACACATTCTTTTCTTCCATTTAGTTCCCCTTGTCATCATCTATGCTCATCAAGCCACTTCTGCGCGTCTTCATTGCCGTTTTTAGCAGAATGTTCGAATAAATGATACGCCAACTTTTCATTTTTCGGGATTCCATTTTCTCCATAAAAATAAATCATTCCGAGCGAATACTGGGCACACGAATTATGCTTCTGTGCGGCAATACTATAATGATTGACCGCTTCTTTTATATTTTGAGATGTTCCCCAGCCATTGCGGTAACAATCTCCGAGTAAATCTTGAGCTTCGGCGGTATGAATATCAATATTACAAGCCTGTTCCAAAAGCGAAAATGCTGTATAATAATTCTTTGTCGTACCAATGCCGTACAGATAGCACACTGCAAGCTCGGTAAGATTATGAGCGTTTTTATCATCTGCATTTACCGCTTCTTGACACAAATAAAATGCTTGGTTATATTCATTCTTTGAACGATATTTTTTGAATTCTTCCTTTTCAAAAGACTGCTCGTTGTTTATATTATTCGCTGTTGTTCTTGATTTTGCAGATGTTTCTGAGTCTTCTTTCTCTTCAGTATTTGCAGAAACGCCCTACGAAAATCCTGCGAGCAACTTTTTCAGTGTCTTTACGCAGTCTTCGTAGCGTTTTTTGTTGCTTTCAGCACTGCTTTTCGCTTGAAAATCAAGCATATTCTGCTGTCCTGCATCATTCCATTCATTAACGCAGTCAATGAGTTCGTTGATTCGGTTATTATACAATGCATCAGATTCGTCCATAATGTCATTGACATAACCGAAAAATGTGTTTGCAGATGACGCTTCCAGTTCGTATTTATTCGAAGCAAAAAAATGCTCTCTATAGTTATTCTGAACAATAGATTTTGCGTTGTATGCATTACCAGTTATTTCCGCAAGTCTGCTTTGTATTTCGCCAAGTTTGTCTTGCACGGCATCACGCGCACTGTCCAATCTGCTATCAGAATTCTTTTCGGCTTTTGCTTTGTCTTGAAGGTCTTTTACAAGCACCTTCAGACGCTCTTCTGCAAATTCCAAAATATCGCTCACATAACTTGAATTATTCGAGCGCGGTACAGAAGCAAGCACGTTTAAAAGGCTTTTAGGGTCTTCGCGGTTTGAAAAGCGCAAAAACTGTTTCACTTTGATTTTCTCTTCAGAAAATGTTTTTTTGAGCAGTTCTTCCACCTTATCGACTTCGCTCTTATCCTTTGTGTCCACCTTGTTTATCACAACAAAAAGAGGCTTTTGCAGTTTCTCTTTGATGATTTTCAGCGACGAGCGGTTCACTGTGCCTGCATTCACATCAAACACCCAAAACAATGCGTCGCACTCGTTTATTACCTCTGTCGTGCGTTCTGCGTCCTCTTTGTCGTTCGATGAAAATCCCGGCGTATCGAGAATACTTAAATTCTTCAAATTGGGATTGTTGCAGCTCATTACAAAATACTTAACAAGATTTGAAATGCCTTCAATTTGTGCAAGAACACCTTTATCCACGCTCTTGAATGTTTTTTCGGAAAGCACTTTCAGTTCATTGTCTGGCGTAAAGAAATTGTATACTACCGACGAAACCTGAGAGCCTGAAATATACGTCGGAACGGCAGTTGTCGCCTTTGTGCTGACAGGAAGCGTAAGGTTTGTACCACCGTGCGACAAAATCTTATTTACAATAGATGTTTTTCCTGCTGAAAACTCGCCCACAAATGCAACTGTCGTTTTGTTTTTAAGCCACTGTTTCTGCTCCAATGTTGCCCAACGATAAAGCCCGTCATAAAAAATATAATCAGTATATTCTCCTTTCTTGAACAGTTCTTTGTTGCAATCGTAAAACTCTCCGTGGATATATCGTACAGCATCAGAAATACTATCGTAGAGTTTTCTTGTTTCTCCAGAGTCGGATACAGATTTTGCCGTTAAGATTTCCCGTACAAAGTCAAGCGAGCCGTTTTTGACCGAAAGTGCATTAGAAAGTTCTTTTTCTTTCTGCTCTTTTTCCTCGAGTTTTTCCTTGTTGCTGTTCAACTCCTTTTCAAGTTTATAGAACTTTTCTTGCAATTCGTCAAAATCAGCTTTTTTCTTATCAAATCGCTTTTTTTCATCTTTTAGCTCATCTTCGGCTTCTTCAAGTTCGTCCTCAGTGTCTTCCAGCTTTTTTTTTCTTTCTTTAGTTTCTCCTGCAAGTCTGCTACTCGAGAATCTGCCGCGATTTTTTCTGCAAGCTCAGGATTTCCCAAAAGCGTCGTATGCTCATTTTTCAAATTCTCATACTGTTCTTCAAGCGCAGAAAATGACGCACTCTTTTCGCTGTACTTTTTTTCTGCCTCTTCAAGTGCGTTTCTGATACTGTTCAATTCCGCTTCTTTCTCCGCTATCTGCGCAGAAAGTTCTTCCCGAAGCTGTTTCAATTCCGCTTCTTTTTTCTTGTTAGTTGTCAGTCCAAATGCCATAAATGCCCCTTATGCCTTTAGCGACGCAACTTCATTGCGCAAATCAAAAATCAGCGACTCCTGCTCAGAGGTCTTCGTTTGCAGTTCCTTGATTTTCTTTTTTTGCCGCACTCAATTCGTCTTCCAAGTCGTCAATCTCTTCATCTGTGTCGCGTTCTGAATCGCGATGTTTTTTGTTCGACGCAGAAAGCCGCTCAACTTGCTCTTCCAGTTCTTTGCATCGCGATTTGTATCGCTCTGCTTCCCGCGAGAGTTGTTCTGCCTGTTCTTTTACTTGCCCCGATGACTGCGATTTTCCGCCCACAGAACTTCCTGTGAAAAAGCCTATTCCCATACCAACAATAAGCCCCAAAATAAACGGCATTTTTGCCCTCCTTTATGCTCGTTCAAGCATTGCTTTGTATTCTTTTAATACGCTTATTCGTGCATTAAACTCTGCGGCTGATTTTTCTTTTTGCGCTTTCAGCTCTTCAAGATTTGCCGTTTTCTGTTCGATAACAGCAGCAGCTTCTTTATTCAAAGCTGTTCGTATCGAAGCAATGAGATTCAAACTCATCGTATTCATCTGATTCTTAAACTCTGGAACAAGAATATCGTCTATATAGTTCCGAATTGCTCTCTGTCGTTGCGGTTTGCCCACTGCGTCTGTAATCTTTGCAACAATGCCCTCGACAAAGCCCTTTTTCATACCGATGTTCTTTCCAAGCATTTGATTATATCCCTCAACGTCCTGCATTGCGCTTTCGTGCATACTCCGAAGACGCGCCAATTCTGCATCGCGTTGCTGATTGCTCGTTTTGTTTGCTTTATTGATAGCAACTGCAGTAATCAAAGCGTCTGTAGAACCCGCAACTTCTTTAGCAATAGCCGCCCCTGCACTTGTCGCCGCGAGTGCACCCATTGTTGCAACAGTGCCGATAACAAGCCCCGCCCCTGCCACGAATTTTGTTACGCACGCAATAACACTGTCGTTTTCATGACCAAGCTCATTGAGATTCAAATTGTATGGCAACTGCGAAATATTGAGGAAACTGTAATCAATTTCGTTCAGCGACATTAAATTCACTGCGTTCTCACTTCCGCGCCGTTCCTGTGCTAACGAAAAAAGAGAATCCTGTATTTTCGACTTAAAACTGTTCAAGCATTGTCCTGCAACACCAGACACCGCCGCCGAAGCCTCTGCGTCAAAGTTTGCATTTTTTGAAACAGCAATACGCTCAAGGCGTTCAAATATCGCTGTTGCAAATGAATAGCACACGTCGTTTTCTGCACTGACAATGCTGTCTTTTACGTCTGAAAGCAAGTTTTCAATATTGCGCTGAAATTTTTCCAAGTCATTCTTTGCGCTTTTTATTGC
Organism: uncultured Treponema sp.; assembly: GCA_937893155.1. Taxonomy (GTDB): domain Bacteria; phylum Spirochaetota; class Spirochaetia; order Treponematales; family Treponemataceae; genus Treponema_D. Next base: position 33,441 of record CALBGU010000086.1, read on the forward strand.
GCCGTCGCCTGTATCAGTTACACTTGCGTTTTGAATCAGCTCATCAATGCGCGATAACAGCAGTTTCGCTATATTCTTTGCACGAGATTCATTTACAGTTCGCAATATCTGTGCTTTTTCTGAATCAACCTGTGAAAGCAAATTATACAGCTCTTGCACATCTCCTGTTTGCGCAGATACAAACGCCATTGCTTTTATGTTGAGTGCAGAATTCTTCAATATATATTCCTTGACTTCCTGCAACTCTGCCGCTGATTTTGTGTCGCATTTCGTAACAACGAGATACAGAGGTCGATTAGAAAGCGCAATGTCTTTTGCAAAATTTGCAAGCGATTTTGTTATCTGCTGATTTATATCAGTAACCAAAAGCACACCGTCTGCTTTCGGCATAAAGCCAACCAGAGCTTCTCTGTGTCGCGTGTCTGACGATGACAAACCTGGAGTGTCCACCAGCACTGTAGTACGAGAAATCTTTGAAGAAGTGTCGAACACTTGAACCATCAAAGCGTCCGAAAGCGCATTATTTTTTAATTCTGACACATCTGCAATCTCCTCAATAGAGCCATCATTTTTTACCACAGAGGCACTGCATTTTTCTTGTCCGAAAAATATTTCATACACTGTCGCAGTTGTCGGTTTTGTCGCCACTTCTAGCTTTTTGCTGTCGGTCAAAGCATTTATAAGCGTTGTTTTTCCCGCGCTGAACTCGCCCACAAGCGGCAACACCAATGGTGCATTTTCAGTTCCCATTGTCTGCGCAATATCCTCAAACTTCTGTTGTAAATCCACTTGACCAGTTTCTTTTGCAATCCGAATCAACTCTTGAATATTCATAAAAATACCTCACTAATATATCCTTTATTCACAGCCCTGCTGTTATACAGAATGTTTTCTGCACATTGTCATACTAAAAATTACGAGAAAAAATTACGGTATCATATCAAGATTTTCAGTCAAACCTTCGCTAATTTTACTTTCGCTTTGTAATTCTTTTGGTCATAAAAATACATTCTGTAGCCTATGAACACAATCAGAGAAATATTCGTTAATAACTTGAAGCATTACCGAAAGAAAAAAGGATTGTCGCAGGAAAAACTCTCGTATGCCGTCGGCAAAAGCATTGCGTATATCAACCAAATCGAAAACAAAGACTCTTGGCCTCAGCCCGAAATGGTGGACAAAATCGCCTGCGCGCTCGAAATCAGCTCATCGGCACTCTTTGAAGAAAACGGCTGCCCCGAAAATGAGCGGATTGTGTTTGCAGCACACATCGGAAAGCGCATCGAAGAAGAATTGTTAGACAAAATCAGCAAAGACATCAAAGATATTTGCCGCACAATTATATAATTGCAACGAAAAATCCAATCTATACAGATACATATTTTTGTGCTATTATAAGTATGTGAATTATTCAGAGAAAGATTTTCCGACAGAAGAAGAATATGTCGCACGAATGTACACAGGTGCATTGCTCAATCCGCGTGTGGATTCGACATTCAAGGCTTTATTCACGCAACCTACCGCAGAATCTCGCGGTGCGTTGAAGAGCTTTCTTGAAGCGGCAACCGAACGAGATATAGACAGCTTTGAGTTTGTGTCGAATGACGCACCGGAAGAATTTGGCGGACAGCGACGTGTTAGCTATGATATTGCCTGTGTGTTTTCCGACGGTGAAGCGGCAGATATAGAAATGCAGGCTTTTAATCAGGAATATGACTATGGCAAAAGGGCAGAGTACCAAGTATCTAGGCTTGAAACGACTTACTTAAAGAAAGGTGATACGTGGGAAAAAGCTCCGAAAGTCTATCAAATCACAGTGCTCGATTTTATCTACTCGAAGATAGATGAGAATAATGCAGAAACAAAGAAGCCCGTCAGTCGCTATTCTATGCGCACAAAAGACGGCAGAGAGCTTTCTAATGCGTTAAACGTGATTTTTATCGAACTGCCGAAAGTACAGGGCTTAGAGCAAAGTCTTGATACGAACACACGGCTTGAGAATTGGGCTTTGTTCTTGAAAGACGCAGACAATCCGCAGAAAAACGAGTTGATACATAAACTCACACAAAAGGAGGCAGGGCTTATGCAAGCACAGCAATCATTATCGAATATCAGCGAAAACCGTGATTTGTGGATAGCCGAGTATCGCAAGGAGATGTATGAACGCGACAGACGTTCTAGCATAAGTGCGGCTATAAATAAGGGCTTGAAACAAGGTCTTGAGCGGGGTCTTGCACAAGGGCTTGAGCAGGGAATTGCACAGGGAATTGCACAAGGTCGATTTGATGAAAAAAAAGATATTGTCAAGCGATTATATGCTTTAGGACTTTCTCCCGAACAAGTGGCACAAGGTGTTGGCTTGTCTGTGCAAGATATTAAGCAGCTCATGTAGTGCTTTTTGACAAAATACCCCCACGAGCAAGCAATATGCACTGTGGGGGATTTTTGTGTAAATCCTAATGCTTATAAAGCAACTTTAAGCGCCTTGTTTATAAAAACTGTCGCTCTCGCACGGAGTATAGAATACCTTTGTGCCGTCTTCTCCTCCCATTTTCTACGCCCAGCGGCAAGCTATGCTGATAGTAGAGGTCTGTCATTCCGAACAAGCACTCAGAATGACATAAAAATGCGCACACGGCAACCAAAAAACTATACATCAAGCCCCGTAACTGCAAACGGCTCAGAAACTGCGGTGAGCGGCTCTTTTCTTGAATGCGCGGCACTAATAAAGCGGGTTTCTACGACCAGCACATATTCTCCGCTCGGAAGCAACGCAGGCACCGTAAAGAGCAATTCCGACGGCATATTATTCAACATATCCAGTGTTTTTACCGCAGTCCATGTGCTTCGGTCGGCATTCGCACTCCCCTGCTCCGTTGTAGGCGCAAAATAAATGCCGTCGCCCTCTGCACCCACTTTGAGCTTTGTCCCCACAACGCGCATTGCTTTTCCTGCCGCAATAGAGCCGTCCGCAGTGCCTTTGCCCTCCACTTTCGTAATAGAGGCTTTCACCTCCAGCACATCGACTTTTGCCACAGAAAGCTCTTTCACCGCATTTGAAAGAAGCGGAAGCGGCGTTATCTTCACTTCAAACTTCGGCTTAGAAGATACTTCGGACGCGCTGTCCACACTGCCACGAACGACAGGCTCAGCCTGCACTAAATCCAGAATCTTAACAGAGTATCCCATTTGCAAAAGTTCAACAATCCCATTCTGATACAGTTCTGTAGCTATTCCCAGTTAATATCAAGGTAATAAAGCATTTAAAAAATTCAATGCTTTATTACCGACTAACATTTTTATGGCACTAATTCAGAGGGTAAAACCTTTGGTTTAGATATACAGGCTTTAATACGTTTTTAGTCGGGCGTATTGAAGCCTGTTTTTTTCTATCACTCACGTGAGTGATAAAAATCTGGGAGAAAAATCCATCACTCACGTGAGTGATAAAAATCTGGGAGAAAAATCCATCACTCACGTGAGTG
>CALBGU010000087.1 GCA_937893155.1 uncultured Treponema sp.
AAGATTTAATGAAAAATACATGGGATTCAGAGGATTGACTATGTATAAACTAACCAATACTAAACAATATAAAAAAGATGCCCGTGCGATGGCAAAACAAGGCAAGGACAGACAAAAACTAGTTGATATATTAGAAAAATTAGCTAATGGTATCCCACTTGATATAAAACACAAAGATCATAATTTATCGAATAATTGGAGTGGACATAGAGAATGTCATATAGAACCAGATTGGTTATTAATATACAAAATTGATAAAAAAGCAAATGAATTGCGACTTGTAAGAACCGGAAGTCATGCTGAATTATTTAATGAATCTTTACAATTAAGTATAAAAGAATTAAATCGACAATTATCTCAATTTATAGATTAAGAAATATAAAATATAAAGTTAACCTAAAAGTTAAAATAAAGGTTGACTTTATTTCTATTTTCTTGTATAATTATATTGTAAAGGAGATAAAAATATGAAACAATGTAATCTAATTATGGTAACTGAGGAAAACAATAATAAATTTTATAACATGGAAGATGATGGAAATCAAATAACTGTAAAGTATGGTAGGGTTGGTTGTAAAGAAACTATATGTACATATCCAAGTTCAAAATGGGAATCTTTAAAAAATTCTAAATTGAAAAAAGGTTATGTAGAAATAACTCAATTAAAAGAAGCAGTAAAAGCAAATGTAACAACCGAAATTTCAGACAAAGATGTAAGAGATATAGTAACAATATTATTAACAAAGGCAAGAAATGTAGTTGCTGAAAATTATTTAGTTTCATATAAAGAAGTAACACAAAAACAAATAGATGAAGCACAGGTAACTTTAAATTCATTATTAGATTATAAGAAAAGAAAATTATCTTTATCGCGCTCTCGCTTCTTTGCGCGCTTCTTTCGGGATGCAAATCGAAGCAGCTTTTTGTCGAAAGCGTTGACCACGACAACCCGCCACAAAATTTTAGCTATCCGATGGCAGTTTTTGGCGGAAAAACAGAAGAGTTCAGTTACGAAATCGTTAAGGGTAAAGCGTATCTTGATGTGGATTATCCTGCGCAATATGATTTTTGGCTTCCGCACAGAAATCCGCAAGTTATTGAGGACATTGATTTTGAAACGCGAATAAACTGCGCTTGCTCTCAGTATCAAAAACTTCTTTCTGACTTCAGAGCATCAATCACGGTTCTTGACAAAAACGGAAAGGAGATAAAACCGTACCGAACAGACGAGTCGGACTGGTATTTGGCTCTTTATTTTAAGAAAGGCTCTCTGCCCAAAAAAATTACGGTAACATACAAAGCGACGTTCGTTTTTGAAGGAGAAGAAAAATCGTTTGAGTACACGGCAAGGCTCAATCGCAAAAATATGTCACTTTTGAGACTTCAATTGTTGAACGCGATTTATATGTAGGGCGACTGTTCTGTCGATTTCTAGGACGGGCTTATTCTCGCACAAAAAAAGAGATTGCGAAACACGTTCGCCAATGACACGATATTTTTTAATTGAAGCCAGATTCTTAAAAGCGTATTGAAAATAAATGTTTACGAAAGTCAAATCCATTTCGCGCAGGGGCAATAAAAAAGGTTCTTAACTAGTCAAGAACCATAATTTTTCGGTATTTGAAAAAACGGATTTCAACGGCAACATTCCGCTTTCGACCTCCCTGCATTTTGTTGTTCATTCCCAAAAAAGCCTTTATCGGCAGCGTCATCGTACGATTTTTTATCATATCTGAAACGGAATTTCTGATGCGCTGAAAATGCACGTTGTAATCAGAAGCCAATTTCATAAATTCTGGATTTGTGTTTATTGTTTCGCCATACAAAAGATTTTTTCGGATTTCATCGATATAAAAATCCGTATTCGCGGCAAAATCTTGAATAAATGCTTCGGGCATCATATCGTTCAAAAATTGCGGAGCATTTTCGCCACGGTCAAGCAGATACGATTTTGCAAATTGGAACGATGTGCCCAATTCGAGCGAAGAATCGGCAAGATTGAGCAAAACGGCTTTGTACACAATGGGCACGTTCCGTTCATTGCGCCTAATCGAAAGGACATTCAGCGCAAGTCTGAATATTTGTTGTTTTTTTGCCTCTTGTTTTTTCCAGTTGCACAGTTCCCGCGCCAAAAAAAGGCTTTGCGCTTTTGTAATCGTAATTTTATTGCATTTTTTGAAAGAATCCGCGTCAATTCCCTCTAGCATTTTGAAATTTGAAATCGTCAAATCCGTATCGAATTGAATGCACTGCTCCAAAAACAAAAAGATATTGTTGTTCATTTCATTGAAATGCAGAAAATCCTCGTTATCAGAGCACATTTCTAATTTTTTTATAAGCTCATTCGGCACGGAATAAGAAATATCGTGGATAGCGGCGGCAGAAAAGAAACGATTAAAATCGAGAATACTATCTTTTTGAAGTGGATATGCAATATTTTGCAGATTCGGATTAAAGCAATCGCCTTTTAACTGCTTGTTTTTTATGTCCACATCTTTTACAGCGAAAAGAAAATGCGTGTCTTCGCTCTTTTTGTTGTGATAATCCACCGCGAGCCACGAACCTTGCCGAATCGCCTTCGATACCGCGAGCGCAATACTTCTGTTCATACTTTACAACACATCATCAAAATCTTCAAAACCATTACTATGATTTTCAAACTTGTATTCAATCCAAATGTACGGTTCGTTTGTTTTATACGTTGCTTTTGTTCTCGCTCCGACAGCAAGATAAACAAGTCCGTCTTCTACTTCATCAAAATGCCAAACCGCTTCATATCGCCTTGCACCGTCTGCTAGAGCCCGCATCCACTTATCATTGCCCTTCCAAATTGAATTGGTATCAAACGTATCGATTATTTTTGCAGGTCCATATTTCTTTTCTAGCGGAACAATAATTTTTGACATTTCTTCTTTTAACTCAAGTCCGTAATCGTTTGAATAAAATTCTTCGCTTTCGCCACGAATACAGTAAAGCCCGACTTTATCATTTACCCACACTGTATAACCTTTAAAAAGAGGGTGCGATTTTACAGGCTTTATAAAATATCTGTTGTCTTCGATGTGCTGAGGTCTTTTTCCTCCGCACGCTTTTTTTATTTCAGAAAGATTCATTCCCATAGAAAGCCTAAAAGGACCTGCAAAAACAGCCAAAATCGAATTGAAACACAAAATAAAACATTATAATACCTATTTGACAAAAAAACTGCGTTTGAGAAAAAACAAACGCAGTTCGTAAACGCTAAAAAACGCTATTCGTTCTTGAACAAGTCAGCGAATGCAATTTTATCGCCTGGCTCAACTTTCACTTCTTTGTAAAGTGCGTCAAAAATCTTGCGCTCCTTAACCTCTTCTGCAATATATTCCTTTGCACGAGGACTGTCGTAGTTTTTCTTCACTTCGTCCAACGAAACGCCAGACTCCTCCGCGATTCGAGAAAGCTCAGCCTCGATTTCTTCAGCAGAAGCCTCCACCTTGCGCTCGCGAATAAGAGCGTCGAGCACCAATCGGCACTTCAAATTCAATTCGCTGTTGCCAGTCCACTCTGCAAGCATATCCTCTTTTTTCTGACCGCTTGCTGCAACCATTCTGTCAAGCTGCTCTGGAGTTGTCTGGAACTGACGAGCCATCATCTGCCAGCGGTTTTCAAGCTCAACTTTGAGCATTGTCTCTGGAACCTCGACCGGATTCTTTTCCACGAGCTGTTCCAAAAGCGAATTACTCTTCATCTCTGCAATTTTGCGATTGCGAGCAAGTTCCATATTGTGGCGAATATCGTTCTTCAAGTCGTCCAACGTCTTGTACTTGTCGTTAATATCCTGTGCCAAATCGTCGTCGAGAGCTGGAAGATTGCGAATCTTGATAGCAGAAACAGTTACACTGAACTTCTTTGTTTTTCCTGCAAGCTCTTTATTTGAATCGTCTGCTGCATACGTTTTGGTGATGAGCTTTGTTTCGCCCTTCTTCATACCAATGATGTCATCATCGAGCTTGTAGAGATTCTGCTGTGCGCCAATCGTGAAAACATAATCATCGCGCTTTGAGCCTTCAACCTCTTTGCCGTCATCACCGATTTCAAAGTAAGAAACCGTAACAATGTTGTCTTTCTCTGCCGCATCATCATCTTTGCGGTCAACCACAACCGCATTGCGCTCTTGAAGATTCTTGAGCTCATCTTCAAGTTCTTTGTCGCCGATTTCAACCTGTGGCTCTTTGATAACAACACCGTCGAAATTCTTTACTTCAACCGTTGGGAAAATATCGTATTTAACGGTGAATGTGTAATCTTTTTCAGTATCGATAGCGTGGAAATCCTCAAGCTGTGGCTGTGAATATCCGATTGGGCGCTCAATGCTCTTGTCTTCATTGTCAGAGAAAATCTCGTTAAGTGCTTTGTCAATCAAATTTGCAGAGATTTCATTCTTCAAATCGCTACCAAATTTTGTTTCAAGAACTTTTACTGGCACATGACCTTTTCTGAAACCCGGCAGTTGAACATTCTTTGCGTATTTTGTAATCGACTCTTTGTAGTTCTCTGCCACATCTTTCTGTGCGATTGTTACCGTCAATTTGGCGGCTGATTTTTCCAGTTTGGTGAATTCTTTGGTTACTGTCACGGCTGGCATCCCCTTGAAATAAATAAAATAAATAGAGTAAAAAAAAGCGATTCAGAGCAAATCCCTAAATCGCTTGTCTCTAAGAGCGGCAAAAGGGGATCGCACCCTCGACATCCACCTTGGCAAGGTGGCGCTCTACTACTGAGCTATTGCCGCAAAAAAGTGTTGCGAGAAGAGGGACTTGAACCCACACACCGAAGGCACTAGATCCTAAGTCTAGCGTGTCTACCAATTTCACCATTCTCGCATAAACGGTTTTAACCAGCATCCAACGATGGGAGTTAAATCTCATGAGCGATACAGGGATCGAACCTGCGACCCACAGATTAAGAGTCTGTTGCTCTACCAGCTGAGCTAATCGCCCGTTTACTGTAAACGTGTTGTTCGTATCTCGCTTACGTTGTAGACTATATCATAAAACAGTTTTTTTGGTCAATACCTCAGTTATATTTTTTTGCATTTTTTTTAATTTTTTTTGTTTTTGTCTTTTTTTGAACGAAAATGAGCCAAAAAAATTATGGTTTGTGCTTGCCGAGACTGATGGAAAGCGCAATTATTCCGTCTTCAAATCCCATTCCGTCTGCGAATGAAGCGACGGGGAGATAAATGCGACATTCTGCGCCGAGGGCGAGTTGCGAAACGACGCGGGTGTAAGAAAAACAAATGTCGGGATAAAGAAAATGCAAATCGCTCCAAAAATAGCGGTTAATATCTGAAACTTCGTCCGCTGCACCCGAAACGCCGTTTGCCTGCAATCCGTATCGCGCAAAAATGGCAGGACCTGCGCCGATTTGAAGCCACTGATTTTCGGTTTTGCCAAACGTCCAGAGCGCGTTCAGCGAAACGAGCGAGGACAGTGCCAGTGCTGTTCTATTTTCCACTTCGGCGGGCTTGGCGCGCTCGTCGTCATACAAATAATAGCCGGTGAAAAATGCGGCGTGCGCTTGGAGCGAAAAATCGCTCGAAACCGAAACGGTGCGTCCGATTCCGAGCGAATACGAAATCGGCGACGGTGCGCTAACCGAATCGGTTGTAAACATCATCGCCGGTCCTAGTGTGATGAAAGTCGTTTCTGAAGCGTGTGCGTAATTTGCAAAGAGCAAAACGCACATCGCTATCAATCGTTTCAGTGATTTCAATTATTGTATAAAACCTTGTCTAAATCGACCGAAAGAAATCCGCTTCTGCCTGTTTGGTAGAAATCGACTTCTTCCCACGCAACATACAGATTCGTGCCGCTGATTGCAAAGCCCGAATACACATAATTTTCTGGCAATTTTGGCAAGCGGAATGCCACCGCTTTTTCGCGCCCAAGAATATTTTTGCCGTACAGTGCGCCCGAAAGATAAGTGGTGCCGTCTTGAAAAACTGCCATCGCGTATGTGTCGCCCAAAAGAGCCGTACCGCCGAAACCGTCTTCTGTTGCTCCGTGCGCGTAAGTTATGGGCGAAAATCCGCTGGTGTGGAAACATTCAATATGGAATCCAAAATCAGCAGGGATAACCTGAAGTAGATTGCGCAATCGTTCTGGTGCAAGCGAAAAATCCACTGGGATTTTTGTGTTGCGGAACTCGCTTTCTTCTGCTTCGGAAATGGCAATGCGGTTATTGTTTTTTGCAGGCGAAAGCTCGGAAATATCTGCGCCGGGCGTCCATTTTATATAGTTAAAAATGACGCGGTTTTCTTCGGCTTGGGTTTTTACTGCGCAAATCCATTCCACGCCGTTCCACGTAAAATCCGTAATCTGCGAATTTTTGTCAATCATCAAGTTTTGATATGACACAATGGGAATGCACACGCCGGAAGCGCGGTCGTATTTTACCAAAAACGGCTCGGACGATTCCGATTCGTTGGTATTGAAGAAACTGTTTTTGTGGAGCGAAAAAATCGGGGTATCGCCAAAGAAAACGAGATTTCCCGCAGACACATTCGCAAAAAACGAAGCATCTTTCACCAATTTTGGTTCGTTTCCGTCAAAAATCAACATTCCCAAGCGGTTCACCGTTGCGTATGCGGGCGGCACAGCCGTTTTTTGCATACTGCCGTCTTTGCCGTCTACGCTTTTTACTGCGCTTCCCATTGACGAAATGCGGATAGCTTCTGTCCACGGGCGTTTCAGCAGCGAATTTGCGTGCTGGGGTAAATCTACGCTTTCCATTCCTTGCTGAGAAAAAGCGTACCATTTGTGTGTTTCTGGCGCGAGGCTCTGCTCGATGGTTATCGGGAGCGATGCGCTTTCAGTGTCTTGATTTGATGTTTTTTTGCCGCATCCTGCAAGGACGAGCGTCGATACAAGAGCGATTGTCGTAAAAGCAATGTTTTTCATTGTAGTTTCAGTGTATAACGGACTTATGATTTTTTGCAAGCACTTAATGTGAAAGGGCTGCAATTTCTTTTTGGCAAAGCTCATCGCAGATTTCGTTGAATTCCACGCCTGAGTGACCTTTAACCCACGACCATTCGACGTTCAAAGCCGAATTTAATGAATCGAGTTCTTTCCACAAATCTTGGTTCAAGACGGCGGTTTTACTCGCGGTCTTCCAATTTCGCGATTTCCACAGCAAAATCCATTCGGTAATGCCTTTTTTAACGTATTGGCTGTCTATAAAAACGCGGATTTCTGCGTCGGGGCAATGTTCTTTTGCATAAGACAATGCCTTGATTGCCGCGGTGAGTTCCATTCTGTTGTTGGTGGTTCTCTCCTCGCCGCCTGAAAGCCGCACTTGATTATTTCCGTCAATTACGACTGTTCCCCACGCTCCGGGTCCCGGATTTCCGTGACAGCCGCCATCTGTATAAATCGAGATGGATTTTTTCATACTTCCTCCCAAATTTCCTTATGGACTATAGCATTTATTTTTCTTTAGAGCAACCTGCACGTTTGCCGTCGCCCCTTTTGACCTATTTTGACGAGCAAAAACGAAATCCCTGATAATTATAATTTTCATTCGGGTCGTATTTGAATCTAGCCGCCGCAATCGCAAGCCCGGGATACGGGTTCCAGCTTCCGCCTCGGCTCACGCGGGTAAATCCGTATTCGGGACCGACTGCGCGCTCACCTTTTGCAACGACTTCATAATCCTCATCGTACCAGTCCCAGCAATATTCCATCACGTTGCCGCTCATATCGAATAATCCCATACCGTTTTTGCGCCCCGTGCCTGCTTTTGCGTTTGCTTCGGTGGTTCCTGCCGTGCCGACCGTGTGCGTTCCGTCGGTGTTGGTGTCGTACCACGCAACATCGCTATTGCCCACGCTGGCTTGCTTTGACGATGTTTTTTCAATCAAGCCGCTCGCAAGGTCTCCGGGCTGATAAGCGCCAGAACTGAGCTTTCTTGCCGCGTATTCCCATTCGGCTTCGGTGGGAAGACGGTAGCCGTCCGCGTCCCAGTCGCATTCGGCGAGGTCGCAGGCAGGGTCGGTGGAATCGCGCAGCACTTCGCCGTTGTAGGTGTAGCACGGTTTTCTGCCGCGCTGTTCACTCAACGCATTGCACCACACGATTGCGTCGTACCAGTTAATCGCGGTAACAGGCTGATATTTTCCCTCTTTTGTGGGTCGTCTGCCGCGTATTCCCTTGCTTCCTTCCTGTCCGGGATTGCCGAAAAAATATCCCTCGCGCTCGGCTTGCGAGAGCACGGAATACCATAAATTGTACGTTGTTTCAAACTTGTTGATTCTAAACGACGTGATGTAGCGCGCAATTTTGAGCTGATACCAGTTTTCGCCAATAAAATAGGTATCGTACCCGCGGGCAGGACCAATGCGGACTAAATCGAAATCCGAAAAATCATCGTCTTCCTGCGCAAAAAGGGCGGCATTCAAAAAGAAAAAAAAGATGCAAAGTTTCAAAAAAGATTTCATACACTGTTTTCCACGATTCAATAGTTGAAAACGCAAAAGGCACGCTCAAAAAATTTCAGGCGTACTCGCGTTTTCTCTTTTGTGCGTTCACGGCTATTATAAGGTATCGGCGAAAATCCTGCAACGCATAAAACCCGCGCGCTTTGTTTGTTGCTTCTGCGCTGAAAAAAAAGCCTGCGCCCGCTTTGCGAAAACACAAAACGAACGCAGGACAAAAAAAAAGGAGTTTTTATGAAGAGGGAGATTTATTCTGTTTTTTTCGTGCTTCGGCGCGTGGCTGAAGCGTTTGCGCGGGCAATATCTTCGCCGATTGCAGAGGTAAAATCAGCGTAATCCGCGGGCAAAATGAGCGCAGCCGCCGAAAGCAACGGCACGATTTTATCGTTGATGCACGAAAGAATCATCTTTTTGAGTTCGGAAGATGATTTTGTGTTTTTTGCCGTCGCCGTTTGATTCGACACTTCGCTGAATTGGGCGGAAAATGCCGTCTGCGCTTCTTTGAGTGCGCTCAATGCGTCTTCCACGCCGCCCAAATTTTTGGCTTTTGCTTTCATTGCGTCGGTTGAAAATTCTTCGATTGCGCTTTCAAACGTGGACGATTCCGCGGCGAAATTGAGCTTTGTCGCGTTCTTTCCGCCGTGTCGGTTGTAGACTTCGAGCAAAGAAAGCGCCGCTTCTTTGTTCTCGCCCTTTTGCAATGCCGCGTGTCCTTCAAGACCAATGCCGAGCGCTCGCCACGCCGCATCTCGAGCCGAGTCCAATTCGTCGAGACTGACCGAAACTTTTTCGGCGTTCAGCGTGGAAATGCTCTGCTTTGTCAAATCCTCGAGTTCGGTAAACGCCGCAGAAAAAAGGTCGCTTTTTGTTACCGCGGCGCATTTTTTTGCTTTTTCGACCATCGCATTTGAAAGCGCGGGGATTTCGCCCACGCGAATGCTCGGAATAACACTTTTGATTGTTGTTTTCATAAACACGTCTCCAAAAAATCAGTTTTTAGTTTTCACTGTTGCGCGCATACTATCACGAAAAAAATATATTGCACAGCACAATTTTGGAGATTTTGCTTTTTTATTGAAAATTTTTTTTGCGCAAAACATAAAATCTCTAAAATGTATATTTTTTTTCAAAAAAAACACCGCATTCCCTTTTGTCATTGCCGTGCTTGATACGAAAATCTTTTTTTGAGAGGAAAATAAATGTTTACGAAGGTCAAAAACGTTTCGCGCAAAGAAAATAAACATTTACGAACGCCAATTCTTAAAAGCGTATTGAAAATAAACATTTACGAAGGTCAAAAACGTTTCGCGCAAGGAAAATAAATATTTACGAACGCCAATTCTTAAAAGCGTATTGAAAATAAATGTTTACGAACGCAAAAACCGTTTCGCGCGACCTTCAATAAAAGATGTGAGAGGCGGCTTCGGCTTGCAGAGCCGTGCAAAAAAAGATAAAATTGCGGCATATTATTTCGGGAGTCCTTATATGATTGTGGGAACGGTTTGTTTTATCGCGAGTGCGGTGTGCGCGGTTTTGTTTTGGGTGTGGGCGGTCAGGGCTATCCTTGCAAGAATTTACAAAACGCGGTTCGGCAAGAAAAACGCGGTGCGGCTGATTGTGTTCGGCGCGGCGGGCTGGGTGTTCTTTTTTATCGGCGCGGGAAGTGCGGCGCTCTGGCTGTGGAACGGCGGCACGGAAAAATTGAGCGAAAAAGCGTCTTATGCGGCGGCTCTTACGCGGGAAAGTGCGCGCAAAGGCTGGAGCGCGGGGCTTTTGAAAAAACTGGATACGCTGGATTTTGAGTTGGAGAGTGTGCAAGAGGTGGAGGACGAATTTCGATTGACGAGTTCTGCTCTGCACACGTTTGAGGCGACGCTCATCGTGAATAATCCGAACGGTAAAAGCGATATTACATACAAGGAACTTCGCCAAGCGAACGTCGCGTATGCAGAAGATACGAACGGCGTGTTTATTCCTGCGTTTGTGGTGAATCATTCTTCGGCGGACGAAATTCCGTGGCTGTTCCGCTTTTTGCTCCCGTCGTATCGCCGAGAATCCGAGTCGCCTTTTGTGCCGAGCGGTCGCTCGTATTTGAATCTGCGCTTTGACATCGGTTCTCATCATCACATCGCGAGTATCTGTTTGGGCGATAAAAAATTTGCGGTGGACACGGAAAAAATTGAGCCTTTGAAAAAAGATGATAGTCTTTCGCGTCTTGGCGCGGAGCTTTCCGCAGAACAAAGCGAATAGCGTGTTTTTTGCGGGAAAATACAGTATGGAATGATAGCAGGGGGCTTTTAGTTCTTTGGAAAAATAGTTGAGGTTTTATTACCAGGGTATAAGGATATAAAAACCGAAGAAGTATATAAAGCTTTGGTATCTGTTAAATAGTAACATGGGGCTAAAAGCCCCATGTTACTATTTTGAGGCTTCCCAAATTTTGAGCAATTTAGTTATTGCATTTTCTTCATTTGAATCTAAGTTAGACTTTAAAGCTTTTTCAGTTGTTTGAACAGAAAGAATATCCATTGTTCTAGTTATACATGAATAAATAGAGTTCATTTGAGACATAGCATCTGTATTTCCATTTTTACTTAGATCAGTAAAACTTTCAGAAAGTAAAAGTATAATTACTGGGGAATCAATTCCTTTAACCATTTTTGTAGTGCTAAGTCTTATAACATCATTTGATTTTCTGAAATCAAATCTAGAGTCATCAATTTTAAGTGCTTCAAGATGATTATCTGATAAAAGGCCCTTTATTCTGATTAAGTTTTCATCTGTCGGGACAACGATGCAGATATCTTTTGGATTAAAGCGCATAACTTCTATGAAGCATTTTACTTTTGTAAGGATTTTATTAAATGCTTCATCCAAATTTCTATTAATAGAGAATTCTGGTTTTTGGCCTGGAATGAATGGGATAGAAACGGCATTATCATCTTTAATTTTACATATTCGTCTATAATTATTTGCTAGGTTTTGTACAGGAATTGTGCTCCGATAATTATTTGCCAATTTTTTTATATTTGGGTCATTTTCGTTATCTTTGAACTTCATTCCAAGTTCAATCCATGAAAGTTGTCTTTTTATGAATACAGATTGATTTAGATCTCCTGCCATTACACATGCATATTTATTTAACTTCGAGAGCAATCTGATTCTTGAAGGACTGAGATCTTGAATTTCATCGATTAATAGATAATCCAATTTATACTC